>NZ_JBEXVL010000004.1:0-383783 GCF_040638805.1 Streptomyces sp. NPDC005925
CGGCACCGCGGCGTGCCAAAAAAGTTCGCCCCTAAGCCCCGGCGCGCCACCGTAACCGGGGCCTGGGGCGGAACCTCCGAGGAGGTTCCGCCCCTGCCGCCGTTACCGCTGTGTCCGGCTGCCGCGCCCGGCCGGCACGGTCGCGCGGACCGTACGAGTCCCGTACGGCCGTACGGGACTCGTCGACCCGTCAGTGACCGGCCGATGCGTGTGCCTCCGACCCGCCGGCCGGCGCGCTCGCGGAAGCGGCGTCCGTCGGCGTGGCGGCGTCGGAGGGGGAGGCGGAGCCGCCCGGGGTGGCCGACGCGCCCTCGGAGGGCTTGCCGGACGCGTGGTCGCCCGGCTTCACGGATGCGGACGCGGAGGGCGTGACCGGAGCCTCGGTCGGGCCCCACGCCGCGTAGTGGCCCTCGGCCGGGACGACGTACGCGCGCAGGGACACGCCGCCGGACGTGCTGAAAGTGAAGGTGACCTTCTGGGCGTTGCCGTCGACCAGGCCCTCGCCGCCGGTCAGGACCGCCGAGGCGTTGTCCCTGCCGCCGATGATGATGGAGCCGCCCGCCGGGACGCTCAGGCTCTTGTCCTTGGCCGGCGTCAGCCTGGCCGCTCCCGCGCCGGCCACGCTGATGGACTCCAGCGTCTCGGCGTGGCGGCCGCTGTTGAAGATGGTCGCGGAGACCGCCGCGGCACCGGCCGACTCCTTGTCGGCGGGGGTCACCACGATCGCGTTCTGGATCTTGAGGTTGCCGACGGTCGTGGCCGCGTTGTCCGGCTTGATCTCAAGCGTCTGGGCGTCCTGACCGGCGCCGCACGCGGCGAGCGAGGCGATCGAGAGGGCGGTGACGGCGGCGGCGAGGGCGCCGCGTCGAAGGCTGCTGCTCACGGCGGCGGAAACTCCTTGACTCGAGCGAGGCGGCCGGAAAAGCCACCCTTAAGTGTCTGTCAGCGGCCTTAGGTTACCGAGCCGTTCCCGCGCCACCACACCCGACCCTCCCTCAGAGCGCGGCCCAACCCAACGAAGCCGCCGCGAGGCGCGCCCCGGCACCCGCCCCGCACGGGCATCGCCCGCGTGCGCGCGTCGTTGTGCCGGCGTGCCGCCGGTCCGGCCCCGCGCCGCCCCCGGCCGCTCCCGGATCCCTGCCGGGCACGTCCGGAAGGCCACCGGGCCACTTTGGTCCCACCCTCGCCCGGCATTCACATAACTCCCACTCGGATGTCCCGCGGGATTTCCGTGAAGAATGCGCGGACCGGCGGAGAATTGATCACGGGGGAGATCTCCGCGGGCCGCCAGGAGAGATCTCCGGCGCCGTCCGCGCGGCCCGGTGATCAATTCTGGAAACGTCCGGAAGCCCGCTTCGGCAACCGAACGAAGTAGCGAAAGTCGAGCACACGCGGGCGGACATATGGGGACGTTCAGTCAACTGGCGGGGCCTTCCGGGATGTGTCACGACCACGTTTCCCTCGCGTCGAAGAACCGCTCCGACCTGCGAATACCTGCTTCCGCCCGCCCGTCGCAGCACGTTCGTGTTGCAGTTGTCAAGCCCCGAGATATGCCCTGACCTGCGGAAACGCCATTCAGAAGACGCCGTATCCGTGTTACCCTGGATAGCCACGGAAGGGGTACCTGTCACATGACGTTCAAGGTTGGCGACACCGTGGTCTATCCCCATCACGGGGCCGCGCTGATCGAGGCAATCGAAACTCGCCAGATCAAAGGCGTGGACAAGACCTACTTGGTGCTGAAGGTCGCCCAGGGCGACCTGACGGTACGTGTGCCAGCGGACAATGCGGAGTTCGTCGGCGTGCGTGATGTGGTCGGTCAGGACGGGCTTGACCGGGTCTTCGAGGTGCTGCGCGCGCCGTACGCCGAGGAGCCCACGAACTGGTCCCGTCGATACAAGGCAAACCTGGAGAAGCTCGCCTCGGGCGATGTCATCAAGGTCGCGGAAGTCGTGCGTGACCTGTGGCGTCGTGAGCGCGAGCGCGGACTCTCCGCCGGTGAGAAGCGCATGCTCGCCAAGGCCCGCCAGATCCTGGTGAGCGAGCTCGCTCTCGCGGAGAACACCAACGAGGACAAGGCCGAGGCGCTGCTCGACGAGGTTCTCGCCTCCTGACGCACAGCAGGCAGCCGGCCCGTTCAGCTCCCAGCACGGTGCAGTGAAATGCCGCGGTGCCCGATGACACTTCTCCTGTCGCCGGGCGCTGCGGCATGTTCGTCTCCCGGCACGGCTGTGCCGTACGCCGCGCTCATGCCGTACGCCTACGCCTCGAATCCCTCTCGAGCCGTAAGCCCGGAACGAGGCCCCCGGGTGCCCCCGGTACGGACGGTGCACCCATAATGCGGTGCTCCGGTACTGATGGTGCCGGGCCCGGGCAGCTGTCTCGACCGCTGTCACGGAAGGGTCCGGTCGAGGCTCGCGCCCGGCACGGTGAGGCCATACCCACCTAGGTCGAGCACACAAACCTGACAGGAACCGATGTCTGACGTTTCGCGTCCCACGCCCGCGCGCGCCCGCACGGCCGCCGTGATTCCGGCCGCCGGCCGGGGTGTACGGCTCGGTCCCGGAGCCCCCAAAGCGCTGCGCGCCCTGGGCGGCACACCCATGCTGATCCACGCCGTGCGCGCGATGGCCGCCTCGCGGGCCGTCTCCCTGGTCGTCGTCGTGGCACCGCCCGACGGCGCGGCCGAGGTCAAGAGCATGCTCGACGCGCACGCCCTGCCCGAGCGCACCGACTTCCTCGTGGTGCCCGGCGGCGCGACGCGGCAGGAGTCCGTACGGCTCGGGCTCGACGCGCTGCCGCCCGGGCACGACATCGTGCTCGTCCACGACGCGGCCCGGCCGCTCGTCCCGGTCGAGACGGTCGACGCGGTGATCGAGACGGTGCGCGACGGCGCGCCCGCCGTCGTCCCGGCGCTGCCGCTCGCCGACACCGTCAAGGAGGTCGAGCCGGCGGCGACCCCCGGCGCGGCCGAGCCGGTGGTGGCGACGCCCGTACGCGCGCGGCTGCGCGCGGTGCAGACCCCGCAGGGCTTCGACCGGGCGACGCTGGCGCGGGCCCACGAGACGGTGACCGGCGACGTCACCGACGACGCGGGCATGGTCGAGCAGCTCGGGCTGACGGTCGTGACCGTCCCCGGGCACGAGGAGGCCTTCAAGGTGACGCGCCCGCTCGACCTGGTCCTGGCCGAGGCGGTCCTGGCGCGCAGGAGGCTCAACGATGTCTTCTGAGACGTACTCGGGTCCGGGCGTCCCGCTGCCGCGGGTCGGCATCGGGACCGACATCCACGCCTTCGAGGAGGGCCGCGAGCTGTGGTGCGCGGGCCTGAAGTGGGAGGGCGAGGGGCCGGGGCTGGCCGGGCACTCCGACGCGGACGTCGTCGCGCACGCGGCGTGCAACGCGCTGTTCTCGGCCGCCGGACTCGGCGATCTCGGGCAGCACTTCGGCACCGGGCGGCCCGAGTGGTCCGGCGCGTCCGGGGTGACGCTGCTGACGGAGGCCGCGCGGATCGTGCGCGCGGCGGGGTTCCGGATCGGGAACGTCGCCGTCCAGGTCGTCGGGCCCCGCCCCAGGATCGGCAGGCGTCGCGACGAGGCCCAGAAGATCCTGTCGGACGCGGCCGGCGCCCCGGTGACCGTCTCGGGCGCCACGACGGACGGCCTGGGCTTCCCGGGCCGTGACGAGGGCCTCATGGCGATCGCCACGGCGCTGGTGGTCGGGGACGGCCCGGGGACTGCGTAGGGGACGGCCCGGATACGGAGGGGAAGGGCGTGAGGCACGGGTCCGCGCCCACTACCCTGGTGGGGTGACCATTCGCCTGTACGACACCAGCGCCCGGCAGATCCGTGACTTCGCCCCCCTCACCCCGGGCTGTGTCTCGATCTACCTGTGTGGCGCCACCGTGCAGGCCGCACCGCACATCGGGCACATCCGCTCGGGGCTCAACTTCGACATCATGCGCCGCTGGTTCGCGTACCGCGGCTACGACGTCACGTTCATCCGCAACGTCACGGACATCGACGACAAGATCATCAGCAAGTCGGCGGAGCAGGGCCGCCCCTGGTGGTCCATCGGCTACGAGAACGAGCGCGCCTTCACCGACGGCTACCGCGCGCTCGGCTGCCTGCCGCCCACCTACGAGCCGCGCGCCACGGGGCACGTGACCGAGATGGTCGAGATGATGCGCGGTCTGATCGAGCGCGGCCACGCCTACGAGGCCCACGGCAACGTCTACTTCGACGTGAAGTCCTTCCCGGAGTACCTGAGCCTGTCGAACCAGGAGCTGGAGAACCTCCAGCAGCCCTCCGGCACCGGCGAGACCGGCAAGCGGGACCCGCGCGACTTCGCCATGTGGAAGGCGGCCAAGCCCGGCGAGCCGAGCTGGGAGACGCCCTGGGGCCGGGGCCGCCCGGGCTGGCACCTGGAGTGCTCCGCCATGGCGCACCGGTACCTCGGCACCGCCTTCGACGTCCACGGCGGCGGCCTCGACCTGATCTTCCCGCACCACGAGAACGAGATCGCCCAGGCCAAGGCCTACGGCGACGAGTTCGCGCGGTACTGGGTGCACAACGCCTGGGTCACCATGAGCGGCGAGAAGATGTCCAAGTCGCTGGGCAACTCGGTCCTCGTCAGCGAGATGGTCAAGCGGTGGCGGCCCATCGTGCTGCGCTACTACCTGGGCACCCCGCACTACCGCTCGATGATCGAGTACAGCGAGGAGGCGCTGCGCGAGGCCGAGTCGGCGTTCGCGCGCATCGAGGGCTTCGCGCAGCGCGTGGTGGAGCTCGCCGGCACCGCCGTCGAGCCGGCCGCCGAGGTGCCGCCCGCCTTCGCCGAGGCCATGGACGACGACCTGGGCGTCCCGCAGGCGCTCGCCGTCGTGCACACCACGGTCCGGCAGGGCAACAGCGCGCTGGCCGCCGACGACAAGGAGGCCGCCGTCGCGCGCCTCGCCGAGGTGCGGGCCATGCTCGGCGTCCTCGGCCTGGACCCGCTCGACGCGTACTGGGCCGGCGAGTCCGACCGCGGCGACGACCTGCACGGCGTCGTCGACAGCCTCGTACGCCTCGTTCTCGACCAGCGCGAGGCCGCGCGGGCGCGCAAGGACTGGCCGACCGCGGACGCCATCCGCGACCAGCTCAAGCAGTCCGGACTCGCCGTCGAGGACGGCCCGCAGGGCCCCCGCTGGAGCCTCGGCAAGGGCTGAGGCCCCCCGCGGCCTCGAAGATCGACTGTGCCGCCCGGCCTTCCGGGCGGCACACTGCATGAACACGTACGTACGCAACTCACGGAGACGGGTAGCTCATGGCCGCGAACAACCGCCGCATGTCCGGCAAGAAGGGCGCGCAGGTCGGCAGCGGCGGAAAGCGGCGCCGGGGCCTCGAGGGCAAGGGCCCGACGCCTCCCGCCGAGATGCGCAAGGGACACAAGAAGAACCGCATCGCCTCCGCCCAGGCCAGGCAGGCCGCGCGCGGGCCCGCCGCGCGCGGCCGGGGCGGCAAGTCCGCCTCGGAACTGGTCGTCGGCCGCAACCCGGTCGTCGAGGCACTGCGCGGCGGCGTCCCCGCGTCGGCGCTGTACGTGCAGCAGTTCATCGACAACGACGAGCGGGTGCGCGAGGCGCTCCAGCTCGTCGCCGAGCGCGGCGGCATCAACCTCATGGAGGCCCCGCGCCCCGAGCTCGACCGGATGACGAACGGCCTGAACCACCAGGGCCTCGTCCTCCAGGTCCCGCCCTACGAGTACGCCCACCCCGAGGACCTCGTCGCCGCCGCCCACGACGACGGCGTGGACCCGCTGATCGTCGCCCTCGACGGCGTGACCGACCCGCGCAACCTCGGCGCGGTCGTCCGGTCCGTCTCCGCCTTCGGCGGCCACGGCGTCGTCGTGCCCGAGCGGCGTGCCGCCGGCATGACGGCCGGCGCCTGGAAGACGTCCGCGGGTGCCGCCGCGCGTACGCCGGTGGCGCGCGCGACGAACCTGACGCGCGCCCTGGAGGCGTACAAGAAGGCCGGCATCGTGGTCGTCGGGCTCGCCGCCGACGGTGAGACGGAGCTCGGCGAGCTGGAGTCCCTGGGCGGGCCCGTCGTCGTGGTGGTCGGCAGCGAGGGCAAGGGGCTGTCCCGGCTGGTCGGCGAGACCTGCGACTACCGGGTGCGGATCCCGATGCCCGGCGGCGCGGAGTCCCTCAACGCCGGTGTCGCGGCGGGCATCGTGCTGTACGAGGCGTCCCGCAGGCGCGTCTGACGCACACGGCATGGACGCTCGAACGGGCGTCCATGCCGTCGCCTGACCGGGGCAATACCGACGACCAGGACAAGCTTGACGCGGTCCGGACAGATCAGGCAGGGCGAGGCAGTGTCCTAACCACACGTCACTCGGTTAGATGAGTGTGGACACCAGAACACCCCGCACTCCCACGGGGGACCGCTCGTCTGGATTCGACGACGCTCCCGCGCTGAGCATGGTGAAGGTGCCGAGCGATCCGGCGCAGGTCGTCGTCAGTCACGCGAGTTTCCGCGTGCAGCTGGGCGGCTCGGAGCGGTACGCCCGATCCCCGCGCATCGCACGACACTTGAGCGCCACCCAGGACACGGCCCCGACGCCCGTCGTCGGCCTGACCGGCCCGGCCGGCGCCCGTCGCCGCCCCGTCGTGTGGAGCGGCCGGTCCGCCCCCGACGACACTGGCGCCCACCGGCTCCTCCAAGCTGTGCGGAACGGAGGCCTCCGCCGCGTCGAGGAGCCCCGCCTCAGGCCCGGCGCCGGGGGCTCCCGGATCGTCCCCCGCGTAGCCGTCGACGGCGTCCCGGCCGGCAACGGCTACGACGGCTACGGCCACGACGACGATGCCCTCGCGGGAACCGTCGAGACGCCCGTGCTGGGCGCCCCGCGGGGCCCCGGCGACCACGCTGCGCACGATACCGGCGGCACCCGCCTCCTGCCGCACATGCGTACCGTCGGCAGCGCCTACGACGAACCCGGGTACGGCGAGCCGGGCCCGGGCGATCCCGGCTACGGCGACTCCCGCTACGCGGACGAGGAGTTCGACGACCCGGGTGCCGCCGGGCGGCGCGCCCGCCGCCACACCGACGACCCCGCCCGGCACGCCTACTACCCGAGCCGCCGCATGAACCTCGGCGTCGTGCTGCTCCCGCTGCGCGTCTTCCTCGGGTTCATCTCCGTCTACGCCGGCATGGGCAAGCTCTGCGACCCGCACTACTTCGACGGCGGCAAGCGCGGCTCCATGGTGAAGTGGCTCAACACCCTGCACCCCTGGGAAGTGGCCGAACCACTGCGGCAGTTCGCCCTCGAACACCCTGTCGGCTCCGGCCTCGTCATCGCCTTCGTCCAGGTCATCGTCGGTGTCCTGACGATCCTGGGCTGCTGGCAGCGCGTCGCCGCCGTGGTCGGTGCGCTGCTGTCCGCGGCGCTCCTCGTCACCGTCAGCTGGAAGAGCGTCCCCGCCTACGACGCGCCCGACATCATCTACCTCGCCGCCTGGTCCCCGCTGATCATCGCCGGGGCTCCCGTCTACTCGGTCGACGGCCGCCTCGCCGCCGGTGCCTGGCGGCGCCTCGGGCCCCGCGCCCCCCTCTGGGACCTGCGCCGCTACGTGCTGCGCCGCGGCGCCCTCGTCACGACCCTCGCCGTCGGGCTCACGCTGCTCATCGGCTCGGTCCTCGGCGGTGCCGTCCGGGACGCCGACCGGGTGGTCGTCCCCGGTCCCGGCGAGGCCCCGCGCAACGAACTGCCGGGCTCGCCCCTCCCCGACGACTCCGGTACGGGGCAGGGCTCGCCGTCGGCGTCCGGCTCGCCCACGCAGGGCGCCACGTCCGGGCCGGCCGGTCCGAGCGGCGGCTCCTCGCCCACACAGGGCACGACGGACGGCACCACCAGCGGCACCACCGCCGGTACGCAGCCCACCGAGACACAGGGCACCGTGGGCCAGGCGCCGCCGCAGCAGTCCGCCCCGGGCGGGCAGCCGAGCACCAGCACCGGGCCGGCCTCCGGCGGGCCCACGGGCGGCGACTCGAGCGGCGACGGCAGCGGGGGCTCCACCTCGCAGCCCGGCTTCGTGGGAGGCCTGTTGGGGTAGCCGAGCCGGTGGGCGGCCTCCTCGGGAGGACACCCGGCCGGCAACGACGGGGTCCCGCACACTCGGTGTGCGGGACCCCGTCGGCGTATGGGCGTATGAGGGCCGCGTCTCAGCGGTTCTGGGCCGCCAGTTCCCTCGCCGCCTCCGTCAGGTCCTTCGCGGTGTCGATGGCGCGCCAGTAGGAGCCCTGCGGGATGGGGAACCCGGCGAGCTTGTGCTCGCGGGCCAGGCGCGGGAACGTCGTGCGCTCGTGGTCGCCGCGCGCCGGGAGCAGGTCGGCGAAGCCGGGGGAGAAGACGTACACGCCCGCGTTGATCTCGAACGTCGACGGCGGGGCCTCGATGAAGTCCGTGATGTGGCCGAAGCCGTCCGTCTGCACGGCGCCCCACGGCAGCCGGGGGCGGGCCAGGGCGAGCGTCGCGACGGCGTCGCGCTCGGCGTGGAAGTCCGCCATGTCGCGCAGCGAGAAACGGGTCCAGATGTCGCCGTTGGTGGCGTACCACGGCTTGTCCGGGTGGGGGAGGTGCGCGGCGGCGTACTTCAGGCCGCCGCCGCGGCCGAGGGGCTCGGTCTCCACGACGGTGGTGACGGAGACCGGCAGGTCGGCGGAGTCCAGCCACTTCTGGAGGACTTCGGCGAGGTGGCCGCAGGAGACCACCACGTCCCGCACGCCTTCCTCGGCGAGCCAGGCAAGCTGATGGCCGATGATCGGCGTCCCCGTGCCGGGGATCTCGACCATCGGCTTGGGCCGGTCGTCGGTGTAGGGACGCAGCCGGGAACCCTGACCACCGGCCAGGACGACGGCTTGGACGGGGCGGGACGCAGCGCTCGGATCGGTCATGACCGAACTTTACGTGGCGTCCCGCTGCCGCCGTCGGGGACCGCTGGGGAGGCGGTGAGGGCGAAGGCGGGCGCGAGTGCGTGCGGTTCAACGGTGTGCCGCGGCGACCCCCGTGGCGAAAGAGGTGTCGCAGACGGGGCGGGCGTACGACTGGGCGCGGGTCGGGCCGTAGACCCGGACCGCCGCCCTGCCCAGCGCGCGGGCGATCGACCCGCAGTGCCGCGCCAGCGTCGGGCGGCCGTTGACGGCCTGCTGGAGGTGGGTGAGGGCGACGCCCGGGTTCTCCTCCTGCAGCTCGGTGAGCAGTTTGTCGCGCAGTACGTCCTGCGGGGCGCGGCGCACGGTGCGCGTGGTCCCGGACACGGAGGCGTCGGCGGCGGTGAGTACCGGGTGCGAGGAGTTCCCCGACCAGTTGACGCGGGTGACCGCGAGGGTCCCGGAGAGCACCAGGACGACGGGCAGGACGAAGGCGAGGGTGCGGCCGATCCGCCGGGCGGGGCCACGGCCGCTTCGCGTCTGTGGGGTAGTGGAGTGCTTCACGCGTGTGAGAGTAGCGTCCGGTGATGATTTGGCGACATTTAGTCACCAATACGGGGGAAGGGGAAGTGTCCTCACGGGGGTAGCGGGTTGACGTACACGGATCGAAAAATCCGCTGTGGCGGGATTTGTGCGGGTGAGTGGAGGGTCGGGAAGGCCGCGAAACCACCAGAAGGAGCGGAAAAGGGCCCCGCAGTAGCCTGCGGGGCCCTTCTCGTCCGTGCCGGGTGGCGCCGCGCGCCGCGCCGATGCGGGTCCGGCACGGTCCGATCGGGGATCAGGCCGGTCCGGCTCCGGATCAGTCGGACAGGCGCGCACCCGTGGAGGTGGAGAACACGTGGGTCTCGCCGGCGCGCGGGACGACGTGCAGCGTGCTGCCCTTCTCCGGGACGTCACGGCCGCCGACACGGACCACGAGGTCCTTCGACTCGCCGCCGACGGTGGCGGTGCCGTAGACGAAGGCGTCGGAACCGAGCTCCTCGACCACGTTCACGACGACCGCGACGCCCTGGTCGGAGTCGGCGCCCGCGACTTCGAAGTGCTCGGGGCGGACACCGACGGTGACGGTCTTGTCGGTGGCGGAGGACAGCGCCTCGCGCTGCACCGGCACCACGCTGTTGCCGAACTTCACACCGCCGTCGGCGATCGGCACCTCGACCAGGTTCATGGCGGGCGAGCCGATGAAGCCGGCGACGAAGAGGTTCGCGGGCCGGTCGTACATGTTGCGCGGGGTGTCGACCTGCTGGAGCAGACCGTCCTTGAGGACCGCCACGCGGTCGCCCATCGTCAGGGCCTCGACCTGGTCGTGGGTGACGTAGACGGTGGTGATGCCCAGGCGGCGCTGGAGCGAGGCGATCTGCGTACGCGTCGAGACACGGAGCTTGGCGTCCAGGTTGGACAGCGGCTCGTCCATGAGGAAGACCTGCGGCTCACGCACGATGGCGCGGCCCATGGCGACACGCTGGCGCTGACCGCCGGAGAGCGCCTTCGGCTTGCGGTCCAGGTACTCGCTGAGGTCGAGGATCTTCGCGGCCTCTTCGACCTTCGCGCGGATCTCCGCCTTGTTGACGCCGGCGATCTTCAGGGCGAAGCCCATGTTGTCGGCGACCGACATGTGCGGGTAGAGCGCGTAGTTCTGGAACACCATGGCGATGTCCCGGTCCTTGGGCGGCAGGTGCGTGACGTCGCGGTCGCCGATGCGGATGGCGCCGCCGTTGACGTCCTCGAGACCGGCGAGCATGCGCAGCGAGGTGGACTTGCCGCAGCCGGACGGGCCGACCAGGACGAGGAACTCGCCGTCGGCGATCTCGATGTCCAGGGCGTCGACGGCGGGCTTGGTGGAACCCGGGTAGACCCGGGTCGCCTTGTCGAACGTGACAGTGGCCATGGTGAAAGGCCCCCTTCTACCGGCAGGAACGTGCCGGACGATCCGTTGTAGGAAGGCGGTGCCACGACGTGAGTCCGTTGGATTCCGTAGGTTTCCGGTGGATTCCGTCGTGGTGTCCGTGTGGTGTAGTCCACGCAGGTGAACTGGCTCTGGACGGTACCTGGGGTTCACCTGGTCTGTCAGCACTTCACGCTGTGTGAACTTCACCGGAATTCTTTCACCCGGTGCCGGGGTCGGCCCGTGCCGTGCCGGGTCATGCCGGGTCGGGCTGTCCGGGGGCGGGGCCGGCCGGTCCGGGGGCCGCGGTCGGTTCCGGTGCCGCGGTCGGCCGGGCCTGGCCGCGGTCGGCCGGTCCGGCCCGCGGTGTGGGTGCGTGTCGGGGCCGGGCCGGGCCGGGTCCGGGCCGAATCCGTGCAGGGCCCGAGCCGAATCCGTGCAGGGCCCGTGCCGGGTTCGTGCCGGGTTCGTCCGGGGGCGGGCTGCGTTCGTCGGTCCGTGCAGGGCCGGGCGGGTCCCGGGCGGGTGCGGGCTGTGTTCGTCCGGGTCCGTGCGGGGCCATGCGGGTGCGGGCGTTCCGGGCCGCGTTCGTGCCGGGGAACTTCGTGGTCGCGGTAAACGGGCCCTGTGTACAGTGGAGCAGCCTCCGTGCAGGGCAGCGCGCCCGCACGGCGCCTCCTTAGCTCAGCTGGTAGAGCACCGCTCTTGTAAAGCGAAGGTCGTCGGTTCGAATCCGACAGGGGGCTCGTGTGCAGCCCGGGCCGGGACGTTTTCCGGTCCGGGCGTTCTCATGCCCGTTCGCCGAGTGCGGTGAGGGCCTCGTCCGTCAGGCGGTACACCGTCCACTCGTTCTGGGGGAGGGCGCCGAGGGAGTCGTAGAAGGCGATCGACGGGGTGTTCCAGTTCAGGACGGACCACTCCAGGCGCTGGTAGCCGCGGTCGACGCAGAGGCGGGCCAGTTCGGTCAGGAGGGCCTTGCCGTGGCCGGCGCCGCGAGCCGCGGGGCGGACGTAGAGGTCCTCCAGGTGGATGCCGTGCACGCCGCGCCACGTGGAGAAGTTCAGGAACCACAGCGCGAAGCCGACGGGCATGCCGGTGCGGTCGTCCACGGCGAGGTGGGCGTAGGCGGCCGGGCTGTCCCCGAAGAGGGCCTCGTGGAGCTGCTCGGGAGTGGCCTTCGCCTCGTGCGGTGCCTTCTCGTACTCGGCGAGCTCGCGGATCAGGGTGTGGATGACGGGGATGTCGGCAGGCGTCGCGGTGCGGATCATGTGGCGAGGTTAGTTGCCGCCCGCGTCGCGCAGGGTGCGGGCGACGGCCAGGTGTTCCCGGCGTACGGGGCGGGACTCCTCCAGGTTTCAGAGGCGGTTCTGCAGGACGCGGGCGAGGGTCCGGGCGCGGGCCCTGGCGCGGTCGAGACCGAGGGTGTGGGGCATGGCGTCCGAGCGCCGGCGGGTCTCGGCGGGGTCGTAGCGGTTGTGGAGGGCCGGGAGCAGTCCGAAGCCCGGCTCGCCCGCCAGGGGCTTGCGGTCGACGGCCGGCCGGGGGGAACGGGCGGCGGCCAGGACGTTGTCGTAGTGCAGGTCCCAGTGCGGGAGGCGGTCACCGGGCTCGGGGGCGACCTCGCGCAGGGCGGCGGCGCAGTCGGCGAGAAGGCGCCGGTCGTCCCGGTCGGGGACGCGGGGCAGGACCGCGAGGGTCCGGTCGAGCCTGGCCTGCGCCAGGTCGCCCAGGGTGGTGGGGCGGGGAAGGCCGTACGAAGCGGACGTGCGTGCTCTCTCCGCGCGCCTCTCAGGCCACCGGTTCCGGGAGTGGCGCGTCGGCCGGGTTGCCGTGTTTGGGGGCCTTGGCGGTCACCATCAGGCCCGCGACCAGGCCGGCCAGCAGCATGACGCCGGCGGCCCACCAGATGGCGACGGTGTAGCCGTGGACGACGCCCTCCCTGATGACCATGCCGCGTTGCGCGGGGTTGGTGAGGTGGGCCGCGATGTAGCCGGTGCTGCTGGTCGTGGCGAGGGTGTTGAGCAGCGCCGTGCCGATGGAACCGCCGACCTGCTGCGAGGTGTTGACGGTCGCGGAGGTGACGCCGGCGTCCCGCGGGGCGACGCCCGCGGTGGCGGTCGCGAAGACCGGCATGAAGGTGAGGCCCATGCCGAGGCCCATGAGGATCAGGGCGGGCAGGATCTCGGACGTGTACGACGAGTGCACGGTCATCCGGGTCAGGAGCAGCATGCCGGCGGCGGAGAAGATCATGCCGGGGACCATGAGCGCGCGGGGCGGGACGTGTTGCAGCAGCCGGGCGGAGATCTGTGTGGAGCCGATGATGATGGCGCCCGTGAGCGGCAGGAAGGCGAGTCCGGTGTGCAGCGGCGAGTAGCCGAGGACGACCTGGAAGTAGTAGGTCAGGAAGAGGAACAGGCCGAACAGGCCGATGACGGCCAGCATCATGGTGAGGAAGCAGCCGGCGCGGTCGCGGTCCTTGACGATGTGCAGCGGCAGCAGTGGGCTGGGCGCGCGGTTCTGCCACCACACGAAGACCGTGAGGAGTACGACGGCTGCGGCGAACATGGCCAGGACGTAGGGGTCGTTCCAGCCGCGGGGTTGGGCCTCGCTGAAGCCGTGGACGAGGGCGACGAGTCCGCCGCAGCCGAGCAGGACGCCGGGCACGTCGAGGCGGGCTTCGGCGTGGCCGGGGTGGTCGTGGAGCAGGGCGAGGGCGCCGGTGACGGCGACGATCGCGATGGGCACGTTGACGTACAGGCACCAGCGCCAGTTCAGGTACTCGGTGAGTATGCCGCCGACGACGAAGCCGATCGCGGAGCCGCTGCCGGCGAGGGCGCCGTAGATGCCGAAGGCCTTGCCGCGTTCTTTGGGGTCGGTGAAGGTCGTCGTGAGCAGGGACAGGGCGGAGGGCGCGAGGAGCGCGGCGAACACGCCTTGCAGTGCGCGGGCGCCGAACAGCATGACGGAGTTGGTGGCGGCGCCGCCGAGCGCGGAGGCGGCGGCGAAACCGACGAGCCCGATGACGAAGGTGCGTTTGCGGCCCACGAGGTCGGCGACGCGCCCGCCGAGCAGCAGCAGGCCGCCGAAGGCCAGGCTGTAGGCGGTGATGACCCACTGGCGGTTGCCGTCGGAGATGTCCAGGGCCCGCTGCGCGGAGGGGAGCGCGATGTTCACGATGGTCGCGTCGAGGACGACCATCAGCTGGGCGAGCGCGATGAAGACGAGGGCCCACCAGCGGCGCGGGTCGACTGCCTCCGCCGGACCCCGACCCGTGGGACCTACGGGAGGTTCTGATGCACCGGGGGCGCGCGTGACACCCATCTGGCCAGAAGAACATGAATCGGGGTGTATCGCATCCTTTCGTTGCCGGTCCTCGCATCCCGCACGAGGACCCGGCTCTCGGCCGGTCCGCACGCGTGCGGGCCTGCGGCGTGCACGCGTTCCGCTGCGGGAGACGACCGGTGTGAAGCCGTGCTCCGCGACCGCTGCTCCGCGACCGCGGACCAGTGCGTGTGCGTGTGCCGCGTGGCCGACTCGGCACGAATAGTGCGTGTGCGTTGGCCGAGCGGCCGATCGGCACGGGAATTCGCGAGTGCGCTTGCCGAGCGGCCGGTCCGCACTGGACCCACTCTTCGGCCGCGACCGTGCTGGGCCTTGACCGTGCCCGGCCTTGACCGTGCCCAGCCTCAAGCGTGCTCGAGCCCAAGGGGTTCCAGGCCGACGTGACCGAGTGCCGACGACACGGCCGTCAGCGCGCTGTTGAAGGAGACCTCGCAGAGCACTCCGGGTGCGGCGACCTGGTCGCCGGCGAGGTACACGCCGTCGCCCCGGTTCACGGCCGGCCGGTCCCGCCAGCTCGTGCCCGGCAGGTCCACCGCTCCGGTACGGCCGCCCGCGACGGCCTCCCGCCGCCAGGTCACGCGCCCGCGCCAGCCCGGGAAACCGAGGTCGAGCAGGTGCTCGGCGCGGGCGACGCCGTCGGCTTTCGTCTCGCCGGGGCCGACCGGGATCTGCCCCTGGATCAGCTGCTCGCCGACGGGCGCGAGCGTACGGTCCTGCGCGGTGAACCGTTCGATCCAGCCCGGCGCGTCCAGGTCGGACACGGCGAAGGCGTCGCCGCGCCGCGTCCGCACCGCCAGGTCGACCAGCGCGGTACGCCCGCTGGTCCAGGTCAGGGTGTCGTCCTTCAGCAGCCGGCGGGCGGCGTCCAGGGAGGTGGCCACGACGACCGGGGTGTCCGTGGGGAGCGTGTCGACGCGGGCCGACGTCTCCACCCGGACGCCCAGGTCCCAGGCGTGGGCGGCCATCCGGTCGATGAGGCCGCCCCAGCCGCCGCGCGGCCAGTGCGCCTCGGGCGGCAGCCTGGTGGCGCGGCGCAGCCGCTCGTGCACGAACGCCGCCGACAGCGCGCCCGGGTCGTGGTGGAACAGGGCGACCGCCGAGTAGTGCGCGGCGGCCCGGGCGCCCTCCGGGCCGGCGATGCCGGTGGCCCAGGTCAGGAAGTCGACGTCGACGGGTGCCGGCGGCAGTCCCCGGCGCAGCAGCTTCAGCATGGCCAGGGGCGGCGTGCGGCGCAGCGTGCCCCGGTGGCGCAGCCGCAACCGGGTGGCCTCCAGCGGCGGCAGCGGGGCGAGCGGGCCGATCAGGTCGCGCCTTTTCAGCCATGACCAGTGCGGGCCGCCGTGGTAGAGGGCGTGCGGGCCCTCGTTGGTGCGGTACGGGCCCGGGGCGGTGCGGGCCCGGCCGCCCAGGGTGCGGTGGGCCTCGTACACGGTGACCTTGGCGCCCGCTTCGGCGGCGGTGATGGCCGCGGTGAGTCCGGCGAACCCGCCGCCGACGACGGTGATGCGGTGCATGTCGGGGTCTCCCTCTGACGTGTGTTCCCTGATGGGTCTGCGAGTCTCTGACCGGCTCCTGACCGGTCTCCGCCGGTCTGTGACCGGTTCTGCGGCCGACTGTTCTGTGACCAAGACACGCGGGCGGCCAGGAATGTGACACGGGTGCCGGGGCGGCGGGGTGTCGGCGGGTCGGGGGGCTTGTCGGTGGCGGGGTGCAGGATGGGGACATGGCGAGGAGAGCGGCGGGCGGACTGGGCGGACGTCCCGGGGACGGCGGTACGGCGGTCCGGGCGGCGCGCCGCCCCGAGGTGCGGCTGCCGCCGCTGGAGCCGTACGACGGCGGTGGGCTGGCGCCCGACGGGGACTACGACGGGCTGGAGTTCCGGGAGACGGACCTCGCGGGCCAGGACGGCACGGGCGCCCGCTTCCTGGACTGCGCGCTGAGCGGCTGCGCCCTGGACGGGACGCGGCTGCCGCACGCCCGTTTCCTCGACTCCCGCCTCACCGGCATACGAGGCGTGGGCACCGACCTCGCCGAGGCGACCCTGCGCGACGTGGAAGTCACCGACGCCCGCCTCGGGGGTACGCAACTGCACGGTGCCGTGCTGGAGCGGGTGGTGGTCCGGGGCGGCAAGCTCGACTTCCTGAACCTGCGCACGGCCCGTCTCAGGGACGTCGTCTTCGAGAGCTGCGTCCTGATCGAGCCGGATTTCGGGGGTGCCCGCCTGGAGCGCGTCGAGTTCGTGGACTGCGCGTTGAAGGGCGCCGACCTGCACGCCGCGACCCTGACGCACGTCGATCTGCGCGGGGCCGCTCCGCTGGAGATCGCCCGGGGGGTGGACCGGCTGTCGGGGGCGGTGATCAGCCCGGGTCAGCTGATCGACCTGGCGGGGGAGCTGGCGGCGACGCTGGGGCTCAGGGTGGAGTGACGGGGCCTTCGGGGACGTCCTCAGGGAAGCCGGGGGAAGCGGGCCTGGAGGGTCCAGACCGCCGGGTTCTCCGCCAGGTCCTCGTGCAGGTCGCACAGGTCGGCGATCAGGTCCTGCAGAAAGTCCCGTGCCTCGCGGCGGAGCGCGGCGTGGGAGAAGGAGAGCGGCGCCTCCTCGGCCGGCATCCAGTCCGCCTCCACGTCCACCCAGCCGAACCGGCGCTCGAACAGCATGCGGTCGGTGGATTCGGTGAAGTCCAGTTCCGCGCGCTGCGGGCGGGAGGCGCGGGAGCCCGCCGGGTCCTGGTCGATCCGCTCGACGATGTCGCACAGCGCCCACGCGAAGTCCAGCACCGGCACCCATCCCCAGGCTGTGGACAGCTCCCTATCCGACGCGGTGTCGGCGAGGTAGACGTCACCGCAGAACAGGTCGTGGCGCAGGGCGTGGACGTCCGCGCGCCGGTAGTCGGTCTGCGGGGGGTCCGGGAACCGGTGGGAGAGGGCGTAGCCGATGTCGAGCACGAGGGCGATGGTGTCACGGCCCGCCGGTGCCACCGCACCGCCCTGTCCCCGGGCCGTCACCGCCCTCTCGAGGGTCACGCGGGGAAAGTACCCCCGGGAAGCGGGGAAAGGCGGAGCCCCCGGCCGCGGACGGGCGGCCGGGGGCTTCACCGGTGCGCCGGGCCGGGCCCGGCGGTGAGTCGGAGACGACTCGGTGACGACTCAGACGCTCACGCCGAAGTCCTGGGCGATGCCCACCAGGCCCGAGGCGTAGCCCTGGCCGACCGCGCGGAACTTCCACTCCGCGCCGTTGCGGTAGAGCTCGCCGAAGACCATGGCCGTCTCGGTGGCCGCGTCCTCCGACAGGTCGTAGCGGGCGATCTCCGCGCCGCCGGCCTGGTTGACGATCCGGATGTAGGCGTTGCGGACCTGGCCGAAGTTCTGGCTGCGGTTCTCGGCGTCGTAGATGGAGACCGGGAAGACGATCTTGTCGATCTCCGCCGGGAGGCCGGCCAGGTTGACGTTGATGGCCTCGTCGTCGCCGGCGCCCTCGCCCGTGCGGTTGTCGCCGGTGTGGACGATGGTGCTGTCCGGCGTCTGCTTGTTGTTGAAGAACACGAAGTGGGCGTCCGAGTAGACCTTGCCCTGCGCGTTCGCCGCGATCGCGGAGGCGTCGAGGTCGAAGTCCGTGCCGGTGGTGGTGCGGACGTCCCAGCCGAGCCCCACGGTGACGGCGGTCAGGCCCGGAGCTTCCTTGGTGAGCGAGACGTTGCCGCCCTTGGACAGGCTTACAGCCATTGTTCGGGAGTCCCTTCCCTCGTTGCGTACGCGATGCGTTCGGACTTCGTACGCGTACCGCTTGCGTACGGCACGAAGCTACAGCTACCTCTATGAACGCCGCGTGGGGTACCGAAGGTTCCGAGCGGCTTTACCTTTTTTACCTGTCGGTCCGAAAACGGGGTGACGCGGACCGGACAGGAACGGGAACATGGAGGCATGTCCGGGCCCCATGTCATCCGCGGCTCCGTCTCCCTCCCGGAGGCCGAGCTCCTGTGGCGTTTCTCGCGCTCGTCCGGGCCGGGCGGGCAGCACGTCAACACCACCGACACCGCGGTGGAGCTTCGCTTCGACCTCGCGAAGACGCAGGCGCTGCCCGAGGTGTGGAAGCGGCGGGCACTGGAGAAGCTGGCCGGGCGCCTGACCGACGGCGTCGTCACCGTCCGCGCCTGCGAGCACCGCTCCCAGTGGCGCAACCGCGAGGCGGCGGCCGTCCGCCTGGCCGCCCTGCTCGCCGAGGCCACCGCGCCGCCGCCCCGGCCGCGCAGGGCCACCCGCATCCCGCGCGGCATCAACGAGCGGCGGCTGCGGGAGAAGAAGCAGCGCGGGGAGACGAAGCGGGGCCGCTCCCCGAAGAACTGGTCGTAGCCGGACGGGAGCCGCCGGGTGCGGCGCCCGTCGAGCGGCCCGGTGCCGCGCCGGTCGCCGTGTCCGTCGCGGCGCCCGTCTCCGGGACTCCGGTGCCGTCCGTCGCCGGGTCTGCGGTGTGCAGTCCGTCGCGAGGCACGCTGCGGCGCCCGGCCGGGAGGGCGCCCGGCCCGTCGCGTCAGCCCAGGTGCCGGTAGCGTCCGCGGAAGTACAGCAGCGGGCCGCCCTCCGCGCTCGGCAGGTGGGCCGTCAGGACCCGGCCGACCACCAGGACGTGGTCACCGGCGGTCACACGCTGCTCCGTACGGCACTCCAGGGTGGCCAGGGCGCCGCCCACCAGGGGCGCGCCGGTCACCTCGCCGCGTGCGTACGGGATGTCCGCGAACAGCAGGCGGTCGCTGAGGCGGCCCTTCATCGCGAAGCGGCCCGCGATGTGACGTTGGCTCTCGGCGAGGACGGATACCCCCCAGTGCGGCTGCTCGTCCAGCAGGTCGTCCATGCGGGAGCCCAGGCGGAGGCTGACCAGCACCAGCGGCGGGTCCAGGGACACCGACACGAAGGCGGTCGCCGTCATGCCGACGTCCTCGGCGTCCGGCGCCTGCGGATCACCGGCGTCGAGCGGCGGCTCCTGCGCGGTCACCAGGACCACGCCCGCCGCGAGCCGGGACATGGCGGCGCGGAACTCGTCGTTGGTCACCCCCTCAGGATGCCCGGAGGCGGGCGCGGGGATCATCGGGGACAGGGCGGGGGAAGTCTTCGGCACGCCGGAAACGCTAGCCTCCGCCCGGTACGCCCCACATCGGACCCGGGGACCGTTCGAGACCGCCCTGGACCTAGGACCGAGGACCGAGTCGCGGGAGTGGTGACGGAGAGTGTCGCGCCGTGCGGCCCCGAGCGCTCCGCGCCCTGAGGGGGCGTGCGCGGGGGCGGGGGCGGGGCGGTCGGCGGAAAGCAGGGAAAAAAGCCACTGCACACGCATAAATGCGCTCAGTAAACAGTCACGAGGAACGGGGAAACGTCACCCAATTGTTCATCCTGACCTGTGACTTGGGTCACAAGGGCGGAGAATTGTTGACCCTGTGTACCGAGTGGGCAGCGCGCTGTGATTCAGTGGCGGGGGAAGCTGCCAGTTCGATACGCCGAAGAGAAACCCTTGATTCGCTGCGAGGTCTCGGGGGGAGGGCGAGCATGGAGACCGAGTCGGAGCCGTATGTCCGCCTTGCGTCCCTGCGACAGCTGCACCGCGGCATGGCCGAGATGAACACGGCACGTAGTTTGGCGGACACGCTGCAGACCGTCGCCGACGGCGCCGTCGGCGCGCTCGGATACGAGCTGGCGTGCGTCAACCTCGTCCGTCCCGACGGCGACCTCGTCGTCGCAGCCTTCGCCGGGAACCCCGCCGCAGAAGCCCTCATCACCGGCCGCGTCGGCTCCCGCGATTCGTGGAACCGCCGCCTGAACATGGGCGAGCGCTGGGGTGAGCTGGTGTTCATACCCCACACCGAGGGCTGGGTTCTCGACGACGACGACGTCCCCCAGTGGTACACGGACGGACCCGCGCCGCGCTTCGAGGACGAGTGGCACCCCGCCGACCGCCTCTTCGCCCCGATGTACTCGCCCGGCCCCGGGGGCTCCAGCGGCGAACTCCTCGGCGTGCTCTCCGTGGACCGCCCGCGCAACGGCCGCCGGCCCGGCGCCTGGGGCCGCGAGGCCCTCCAGATGTACGCCTTCCAGGCCGCCATCGCCATCAGCAACGCCCGGCTGCGCTCCAACATGCAGCGCGCCCTCGTCCGCCTCGAGCGCGAACAGCAGGCCCTGCGCGCCAGCGAGGAGAGCTTCCGGCAGGCCTTCGAGTACGCGCCCTCCGGCATGGCCATCGCCGAGATGGGCGGCGAACAGCACGGCCGCATCCTGCGCACCAACGACGCCCTGTGCCGCCTGCTGGGCCGCCCCGCCTCCGCGATGCGCCGCTACTCCTTCTCCGACCTCGTCCACCCCGAGGACATCGGCACCCTGCTGCGCACCTCCGCCGAGGGCGGGCGCGCCGAACTGCGCCTCGGACGCCGCGACGGCACGTACGTCTGGGTGTCGCTGCGCAACAGCGTGGTCGCCGACGCCGCGGACGGGCCGCGCTTCCTGCTCACCCACGTCGAGGACATCGAGGAACGCAAGCGCCGCGAGCTCCAGCTCGCCCACCGCGCCTCCCACGACTCCCTGACCGGCCTGCCCAACTCCGCCGAACTGCGCTCCCGGCTGGCCGCCCGGCTCTGCCGGCGCCCGCAGTCGCTGCAGTCCGCCGACATGGCCGACTCCATCGACGCGGCCTACGGCCACCCCAGCGCCTACGACACCCCCAGCCACGGCTTCGACTACGGGGCGGCGGCGGAGACGTACGAGGCCTTCGACCACCACGTGCACACGGTCGCCCCCGAGGACGACCACGACGACGGGGCCAAGGGGCTCGCGGTCCTCTTCTGCGACCTCGACGGCTTCAAGTCCATCAACGACCGCTTCGGGCACAACGCGGGCGACGCCGTCCTCATCGAGGTCGCCCGGCGACTGTCACGCGGCGTGCGCGACGGTGACACGGTCGCGCGGCTCGGGGGTGACGAATTCGTCATTCTCGCCAACGGGCTCGGCCGGGCCGACGCCCAGGACCTCGCCGTGCGGCTGCGCAACGAGATCATCCAGCCCATCCGGGCGGAGGGCCGGGCGGTGCGCGTGGGCGCCAGTTTCGGCATCGGCTGGGCGCATTGCGGCATGACGGCGGACGAAGTGCTGAAGTCCGCCGACGAGCGGATGTACGTCGAGAAACGATCTCGTCCCAAACAACAGCGACGCGCCGGCTGACCCCCGGGTCGGCGAGAGGATGCGACGCGAGTCACCCGTTCGGGCCATGGGGAGCGGGTAGGCTCGCTCATCAACGACTCGTACCGCATCCGCACCGCACCTGTTTTGAGGAGACCAAGGGATGACGCCCGGCAACAACGGCGCGAGCACGCCCGAGGACGACGACCCGTTCGGCTACCTGTACGCCGACGGGCAGGCCAACGGAGCCCAGCCGCCGTCCGGTGGGTACGGCTACCCGAACTCGGTCAACCGGGTGCGACCTGTCGGCACACGCCAGTACGGCCAGCAGTCCCCCGCAGTCGGCCAGTACGGCCAGTACGGCCAGCAGCAGCCGGCGCCCGGCGGCCCCGTACCGCAGCAGCAGGGCGCGCACGGCAGGCCCAGCGCGCACTACGCGGCACCGGAGACCTTCCCCGGCGGCGCCCCCACCGTCCAGCATCCGTCGCCCGGTGGCGGCGGCGGGCGGGGCCGCGGGCCCAACACCAAGGGTTTGCTGATCGGCGCCGTCGCGGTCGTCGCCGCGGTCGTCGTCGGCATCGGCATCGCCATGACCTCCAGCGACGGCGACGACGGCAAGGCCGACGGGGGGCCGTCGACGGCCCCGACCGCCGAGCAGAGCGCCGGGCCCAGCGAGACGGCCGGCAAGAACGGCGAGAACGAGACAGAGGTGCCGGCGCCGGTCGACGCCAAGGCGCTCCGCCTGGACGGCGGCGCCGTGACGGCCTCGGACGTCGAGGGCGCCCAGTCCGACGGCGGCTTCTACGTCACGAACCTCAACCAGCCCGGCTCCACGGTCACCTGGACCGTCGACGGCATCCCCAAGAACGGCGTCTACACGCTGTTCACCCGGTACAGCACCGCCGACGACGACCAGTCCATGAGCCTCACCGTCAACGGCAAGCCGTTCGGCAGCAAACTCAATCTGAGCAACTTCGCCCACGCCAAGGACGGCGACTTCGCCAAGGGCTGGACCCAGACCTTCGCGTGGCCGACCCTCACCGAGGGCACCAACACGATCTCCCTGTCCTGCCAGGCCGGCGACAAGTGCAACGTCCTGCTGGACCAGATGTGGCTGAAGGCCGGCAAGGTCGAGAAGTAGGCCCCAGGGCCGCCGCAGCGACTCCGGGCGGCCAGGGGCTGCCGGTTGGATCACCCCGGTGTCGCGGGGTCCGGCACGCACATCTGCCGCGTTGTCGTCGGTTGCCGACGCTCCGCGTCGACGCCCTCCTCCGCCTTGCAGCCGCACGCACCAGACCCCGCTCGGGTCGGCCGCGAAGCACCCTGTCTTACAGCCGGCCCGGTCCAAACGACAGGCCCTACGCCGCGTCGGCCTCCCGTGTCACCGACACCCGGGGCAGCAGCTCCTCGTAGGCGCGCCGGTCGAAGTCGCCCGCCGTCGGGGACAGGACCGTCGCCGTCGACAGGGCCACCGCGCGTGTCAGGCGGTCCGGCCAGGACAGGCCCTCCGCCAGCCCCGACAGCAGTCCCGCGCAGACCGAGTCGCCGGCGCCCGTCGGATTGCCGCGCACCGGAGCCGGCGGAGCCGCACGCCAGCGGCCCTCGTCGGTCAGCGCCAGCAGACCCCGCCCGCCCAGCGACGCGACCACGGTGCGCGCACCGCGGCGCCGGACGTCCCGCGTGGCCCGCAGCGGCTCGTGCGAGCCGGTCAGCTCGGCCAGCTCCTCCGCGTTCGGCTTCACGATGTCCGGCCGGGCCGCCACGCCCCTGCGCAGCGGTGCGCCGCCGGTGTCCAACAGGACCGGGACGCCCGCGGCCCTGGCCGCGCGCACCAGACCCGCGTACGCGCCGACCGGCACGCCCGGCGGCAGGCTGCCGCACAGGGCCACGGCCGACGCCGACGCCAGGAGACGCTCGTAGGTGGCCTGGAGGGCCGACCACTCTGCGGGTGAGACGGCCGGGCCCGGCTCGTTGAGCTGGGTCGTGGCGCCCGCCCTGCCGTCCACGACGGCGATCGTGCGGCGCGTCGTCCCTGCGACCGGCACCAGCTCGTCCAGCACGCCCGCCGTCCCGGCCAGCCGCTCGCGCACCGCGCGCCCGGTGGCGCCGCCCGCGAAACCCGTGACCGTCGCCCGGTGCCCGAGGGCAGCGAGGACCCGGGCCACGTTCAGGCCCTTGCCGCCGGGGCGCTCCGTCACCTCCGAGACCCGGTGGGAGGCGTGCGGCGTGAGCGCCGGGACCCGGTAGGTGATGTCGAGAGCGGTGTTCAGCGTGACCGTGAGGATCACCCGGGCCGACCTCCCGCTCGTGCGTGCCGATGCCGAATCCGTGCCGTTGCCGGTCCACGATCATGCCAAAGTCACGGCTGTCCTCCCAGACCCCGCCGGGCGTTCACCGTGGTCGTCCGGCCTCCGCGGTCGCCGCGGTCGCCGGCCGGTCCAGCCGGGGCTCCACCACCCATGCGCCGCGCCGCATGACGCCCGCCACGTCGAAGGCGTCGTCCAGCAGCACGAGGTCGGCGTCCTTGCCGGGTTCCAGGGAGCCGGTCCGGTCGGCGAGGCCGAGCAGGCGGGCGGGGTTCGCGGAGAGCGCCGCGACGACGTCCCCGACGGGCAGCCCGTCCACCGTCACCGCCCGCTTGAACGCGCGGTCCAGGGTGAGTGTGGAGCCGGCGATCGAACCGCCCTCCACCAGCCGGGCCACGCCGTCCGCGACCTCCACCTCCATCGAACCCAGCATGTAGCGGCCGTCGCCGAAGCCGGCCGCGTCCATCGCGTCGGTGATGAAGGCCACGCGGTCGCGGCCCGCGTGGTGGAAGGCCAGCCGCAGGGCCGCGGGGTGCAGGTGCGTGCCGTCGTTGATCAGCTCGACCGTGACCCGCTCGTCCTGCAGGAGGGCGGTGATCGGGCCGGGGGCGCGGTGGCCGATCGGCGGCATCGCGTTGAACAGGTGGGTGGCGACCGTGGCGCCCGCGTCGATCGCCGCGAGCGTCTGCTCGTACGTCGCGTCCGTGTGCCCGACGGCCGCGATCACGCCGTGCTCGGTGAGCAGCCGTACGGAGTCCAGGCCGCCCGGCAGTTCGGTGGCCAGGGTCATCATCCGGGCGTGGCCGTGCGCCGCGTCGATCAGCTTGCGCACCTCGGCCGGGTCGGGCTCGCGCAGCAGCTCCTCGTTGTGCGCGCCCTTGCGGCAGGGGGAGATGAACGGTCCCTCGAAGTGGATGCCGGCGATGTCGCCCTGCTGGGCCAGCTCCGCGAGCATCCCGGCGTGCCGGGCCAGGAAGTCCAGCTCGCCGGTGACGGCGGAGGCGACCACCGTGGTCGTGCCGTGCAGGCGGTGGGTGTGCACGCCCTTCAGGACGTCCTCGGCGGTGCCGCCGGCGAACGAAGCGCCGCCGCCGCCGTGGTTGTGGATGTCGACGAAGCCGGGGACCAGCCAGTGGCCGCTCACGTCCAGCACGTCGGCCCCGGGCGGTGCCGTGTCCGAGAGGCGCGTGCCGTCCACGATCACGCGGCCGTCGTCCACGGTCCCGGTGGGCAGTACCACCCGGGCACCGGCGAGAACCTTGCTTGCGGCCATCAGGTGGTTACCTCCGGGGGAGTCGCGGTCGCTGTCACGGTGGTGGTCGCGGGAGTTCGCGTGCCGAGCAGGTCCCAGGCGAGCAGCCCGGCGCCCAGGCAGCCCGCCGTGTCACCCAGCGCGGCGGGGACGATCTCCGGCAGCTTCTGGAAGGTGACGCGACGCCGGACCGCGTCCCGCAGGGGTGAGAACAAGGTTTCCCCCGCCTCGGCCAGCCCGCCACCGACGATCAGCGTGCGCGGGTCCAGCAGGGTGAGCGCGGTGACCAGGCCGTCGGCGAGCGCGTCCACCGCGTCCTGCCAGACCCGTACGGCGCGCTCGTCGCCGGCCACGACGGCCTTCGCGCAGCCGGCGGCGTCCGCGTCCGGGTCCCCGGACGTCTCGGCCCAGGCCTGGCTGACCGCCGCGGCCGACGCGTACCGCTCCAGACAGCCGTGCTGACCGCACGGACAGTCCAGGCCGCCCGGCCGTACGACGACATGGCCGATCTCGCCCGCGAAGCCGTGCGCGCCCGCCTCCACCCGGCCCTCGACGCCGATCGCGCCCGCGATGCCGGTGCCCAGCGCCACGAACAGGAACCGGTCCGCGCCCCGGCCCGCCCCGACCCGGCCCTCGGCCAGACCGCCGGTGCGCACGTCGTGCCCGAGGGCGACGGGCACCCCGCCGAGCCGCTCGGCGAGCAGCGCGCGCAGCGGTACGTCGCGCCAGCCGAGGTTGGCCGCGAACACGGCGACGCCGTTCGCGGCGTCCACGATGCCGGGAACGGCGACACCGGCCGCGGCGGCGGGGCCGCCGAGGTGTTCGGTGCCGTACGCGTGCAGTTCGGCGGCGAAGTCGAGGATGCCGGCCACGACCGCGTCCGCTCCGCGCTCGCGGCCGGTCGCCCGGCGGGCCCGGTGCAGCAGCTCGCCGTCCGCCCCGAGCAGGGCGGCCTTCATCCCGGTGCCGCCCACGTCGAGGGCGATGACATGTCTCACAGGGACAGTGTGGCCCCCTACCCGCAAGAGGTCTAGTCCACTTTCGTGTGGAGACCTTGTGCGCTGTCGGCAATCCTCACCAGGGGGCCGGTACGGCCCGTGCGGCCCGTGTGCGGCCGTACGCCCATGTGCGGCCGTGCGGCCTGCCCGCGGCCGGACCTCTGAAGGCCGCCGTGTCGGTGCCTCGCGTTAGCGTGGGCCGCATGGATGACGGCTCCGGAAGGGACGACGGTGTGGGGAGGGACGTCGGCTTGGGGACCCGGGAACAGGACATTCTCGCGCTGGAGCGGCGGGGGTTCTCCGGGCCCGGCGCGAAGGAGCGGGCCGTCCGGGAAGAGCTGGGGCTCGCGCCCGTCCGCTACTACCAGCTACTCAACGCCCTGCTCGACGATCCGCGCGCGCTGGCCCTCGACCCCGTGACCGTGAACCGGCTGAGACGCGTACGGGACGCTCGGCGCGCCGAGCGGTGACAGGCTCCTCCTGGTTAGGGTCGCCGTATGGGCAGCTCTACGGACTTCACGGAAACCGACCCCGCTCGGCCCCTGCCGACGCCCGCCACCGCGGCCGGGCGCAGTGGCCTCGACGCCATCCTCAAGCGGCCCGGCAAGGCCGTCGTCGCCCTCGACTTCGACGGGACGCTCGCGCCGATCGTCGCCGACCCTGAGCAGGCCAGGGCGCACCCGGACGCGGTGCCGGTGCTGGCCGCGCTCGCGCCGAAGCTGGCAGCCGTCGCGGTGATCACCGGGCGGCCCGCGGAGGTCGCCGTGCGCTACGGGGGTTTCGCGGGGGTCGCGGGGCTGGAGCACCTCGTGGTGCTCGGGCATTACGGCGCCGAGCGCTGGGAGGCCGCGAGCGGAGAACTCCTCGCGCCCGAGCCGCACCCCGGAGTCGGCAGGGCGCTGGAGGAGTTGCCGGCGCTGCTGGCGGGGGTGGCGGTGGCCGACGGCGCCGGAGTCGAGGAGAAGGGGCACGCCGTGGCCGTTCATACGCGGCGGGCCGACCGTCCGCAGGCGGCGTTCGAGGCACTGCGGTCGCCGTTGGCCGGGCTGGCGGCCCGGCACGGGCTGATCGTGGAGCCGGGGCGTCTGGTGCTGGAGCTTCGGCCGCCGGGGATGGACAAGGGCGTGGCGCTGACCGACTACGTGCGGTCCATCGGGGCGGAGTCCGTGCTGTACGGGGGCGACGACCTGGGGGACCTGCCCGCGTTCTCGGCCGTCGACCGGCTCCGGGAGGCGGGCACTCCGGGGCTTCTGGTGTGCAGCGGCAGCGACGAGGCGCCCGAGCTTCGGCGGCGTGCGGACGTGGTCGTGGACGGGCCGGCGGGCGTGGTGGGGCTGTTGGGGTCACTGGCGGCGCGCCTGGCGTGACGCCGGGCCGCCTCGGCTCGGTGGACGGCCCCGCCCGGCTCAGCCCCGCAACGCCTCCAGCTGGTCCAGGAACCACCGCGTGGGCGGCAGCGCCGTCGCCGCGGCCGACAACCGCTTCGCCCGCTCCCCCCGCTCACCCACCGGCATCGTCAACGCCTCGTGCAGCGCCCCCGCCGTTCCCACCACGTCGTACGGGTTCACCCCGATCGCGTCCTCGCCCAGCTCCTCGTACGCCCCGGCCTCCCGCGACAGCACCAGCGCGCAGCCGCCGTCGGACAGCAGCGGGACCTCCTTCGCCACGAGGTTCATGCCGTCCCGGATGGGGTTCACCAGGGCCACGTCGGCCAGCCGGTAGGCCGCCAGGGAGCGGGCGAAGTCGTCCTTCAGGTGCAGGACCACCGGTGTCCAACCGGGCGTGCCGAAGGACGAGTTGATCTCGTCGGCCACCCGCCGCACCTCCGCCATGTACTCCCGGTACACCGCGAGGTCCTGCCGCGACGGGTACGCGAAGGCGACGTGCGCCACCCGCTCCCGCCATTCCGGGTGGTCCGTCAGCAACTGCCGGTAGGCCAGCAGGCCCCGCACGATGTTCTTCGACAGTTCCGTGCGGTCCACCCGGACGATCGTGCGGCGCGGCGTGCCGTCGGGCGACGCGCCGATCTCCTCGCGCAGTCCCCGAAGACGTTCCTCGACGTCCGCCTCGTGGGCTCGCCCGCGCAGGAAGTCCGCGTCGACCCCCAGGCCGTGCACGCCGATCCGGGTGCCCCCGGTCCCGCCGGCGAACGCCTCGCAGCACGCCGTGAACGCGTCCGCCCAGCGGTGCGTGAGGAAGCCGAGGCGGTCGGCGCCCAGCATGCCCCGCAGCACCTGGGCGGCGATGTCGTCCGGCAGCATCCCGAAGTACTCCGGGGGCGCCCACGGCGTGTGCGAGAAGTGGCCGATCCTCAGGTCCGGGCGCAGTGCGCGCAGCAAACCCGGCACGAGGGTGAGGTGGTAGTCCTGGACCACCACCGACGCCCCCTGCGCCGCCTCCTGCGCCAGCGCCTCGGCGAAGGCCCGGTTGTACGTCTCGTACGACGTCCAGCGGCGGCGGAACTCCGCGTCGAAGACCGGTTCCAGCGGGGTCTGGTAGAGCATGTGGTGCACGAACCACAGCACCGAGTTCGCGATGCCGTTGTACGCGTCGGCGTGCACGTCCGCCGCGATGTCCAGCATCCGCACGCCCGGCTCGCCCACCCCGCGTCGTACCGCCTCGCGGTCGCCGTCGGACAGGGCCGAGCACACCCACAGCGCGTCCGCGTCGGAGCCGATCGCGGACAGGCCGGAGACCAGCCCGCCGCCACCGCGTTTCGCCCGAAGCGAACCGTCCTCGCCCACGTCGTACGAGACCGGGCCGCGGTTCGACGCGACCAGCACCCGGGCACCCTGAGCAGCAGTCTGCGGTGAAGCCATAAGCCTCAACCTAGCCCGGCCGGGAAACGCTCAAACGTACGGTTCGGCCGCGTGGCTCGTCGTGTACGGATGCCGTGCACGGCCCCGTGCCCGGCCTCCGGGCGCCGTCACGCGACCCGGCGTTCCGCGTACTCCGGGATCTCGATCATCGGCGGGCGCTCCTCCGTGTCGACCGGGAACGTGCGCGGCTCGAAGCCGTCCTCGCCCCGTTCGAACTGGGTGAGCACGGGGCGGACCAGGTGGCCGCGGGTCAGGCGGAGCTGGGCCGTGCGGTAGATCGCCGCCGACATGCGGCCCAGGGCCCGGCCGTCCTGGTGACGGTGCCTGCGGACGCCGACGTCGACCTGTGCCAGCGCGTCCAGGCCCACCAGGTGCAGGGCGTCGACGAGCATGCCCAGTTCCACGCCGTAGCCGACGGGGAACGGCAGTCGTTCCAGGAGGGCGCGGCGGGCCGCGTACTCGCCGCCCAGTGGCTGGACGAAGCCCGCCAGCCGCGGCCAGTGCATGTTCAGCAGCGGGCGCGCCATCAGCTCGGTGACCCGGCCGCCCTGGCCGTCCGCCGCGCCGAGCGGCCGGTCGTACATCGCCTTGACCAGGTCCACGCCGGGGTCCGTGAGCAGCGGGCCGACGGTGCCCGACACGAAGTCCGGGGAGAAGTCCCTGAGGTCGGCGTCGACGAAGCAGACGATGTCTCCCCGCGTCACGAGCAGCGAGCGCCACAGCACCTCGCCCTTGCCGGGCACCGCCGGGACGCGGGGCAGGATCTCGTCGCGGTGGACGACCCGCGCGCCCGCCCGTGCCGCCACCTGCGCGGTGCGGTCCGTGGAGGCCGAGTCGACCACGACGACCTCGTCCACGAGGGGTGCCTCACACATCAGGTCACGGCGGATCGTCGTCACGATCTCGCCGACCGTCTCCTCCTCGTTCAGCGCGGGCAGGACCACGCTGACCGTCTGGCCCGTGGCACGCTTCGCGGCCAGCAGCCGGTGGAGCGGGCGATCGGCGGCGGACCAGGAGCGTGCGGCCAGCCAGCGCTCGACTTCTTCCAGCACGGTCGAAAGGCTCCTTCGCGTTCTCTCGGCATTCGGTCGGCGAGCTCGGTGATCCATCTCGCGGTGCGGACGACTGTCTCGATCATCCGGGCTGTCGGTTACAGTCTTGAACAACGCGGATGACCATCGCATACCGGGGTCATCCCACCCGTCGTCCGCGTGATCAACAACCACATATTGCTCATCCAGAGGGGCAGAGGGAAACGGCCCGATGAAGCCCCGGCAACCCTCCAGCCGGTCTCGTAGATCATTGTCGATCGCCACCGCGAGGCTCCCGGCTAGGGAAGGTGCCAAATCCGTCTCACGGCGAGATGCGCCGTGAGGAAGATGAGGAGAAAGGGCCTCGCCTCACATGGCTGTGCAAACTGTCGCGAGCACCACGAATTCCGCCGCCGTAGACCTCGGCCCCGCCGCCGCGCTGTCCTGCCGCGAGTGCGGCCACCGCGTGCCCCTCGGCCCGGTATTCGCGTGCGAGGAGTGTTTCGGCCCGCTGGAGATCGCCTACGACTTCTCGGCGTACGACACCGAGGAACTGCGGAAGCGCATCACGGCGGGCCCCGCGAACATCTGGCGTTACGCCCCGCTGCTGCCCGTCCCCGCCGACGTGGCGGACAAGCCGAACATCAACCCCGGCTGGACCAAGCTCGTCCGGGCCGACAACCTCGCCCGCGAGCTGGGCGTGGACGCCGGCAAGCTCTTCGTCAAGGACGACTCCGGCAACCCGACCCACTCCTTCAAGGACCGCGTCGTCGCCCAGGCCATCGAGGCCGCCCGCGCCTTCGGCTTCACCACGCTGTCCTGCTCCTCCACCGGCAACCTCGCCGGTGCCGTCGGCGCCGCCGCCGCCCGCGCCGGTTTCCGGTCCTGCGTGTTCATCCCGCACGACCTGGAGCAGGGCAAGGTCGTCATGGCCGCGGTCTACGGCGGCGAGCTCGTCGGCATCGAGGGCAACTACGACGACGTGAACCGCTTCTGCTCCGAGCTGATCGGCGACCCGGCCGGCGAGGGCTGGGGCTTCGTCAACGTCAATTTGCGGCCCTACTACGCCGAGGGGTCCAAGACCCTCGCGTACGAGATCTGCGAGCAGCTCGGGTGGCGGCTGCCCGACCAGCTCGTCGTGCCCATCGCCTCCGGCTCCCAGCTGACGAAGATCGACAAGGGACTCAAGGAGCTCATCGGTCTCGGGCTCGTCGAGGACAAGCCGTACAAGATCTTCGGCGCGCAGGCCGAGGGCTGCTCGCCGGTGTCCGCCGCCTTCAAGGCCGGGCACGACGTCGTGCGCCCGCAGAAGCCGGACACCATCGCCAAGTCCCTCGCCATCGGCAATCCCGCCGACGGGCCGTACGTCCTCGACATCGCGCGGCGTACCGGCGGGGCCGTGGAGGACGTCACCGACGAGCAGATCGTCGACGCGATCAAGGTGCTCGCCCGCACCGAGGGCATCTTCGCGGAGACCGCCGGTGGCGTGACCGTGGGAGTCACCCGCAAGCTGATCGAGAACGGCGTCCTCGACCCGGCGCTGACGACCGTCGTCCTGAACACCGGCGACGGCCTCAAGACCCTCGACGCGGTGGCCGGCACCGGCCTCACCGCCACCATCCGCCCGAACCTGGACTCCTTCCGAGAGGCTGGCCTCGCATGAGCGTGACCGTTCGCATCCCCACCATCCTGCGCACCTACACCGGCGGGCGGGCCGAGGTCGCCGCCGAGGGCGCCACCCTCGGCGAGGTCATCACCGACCTGGAGAAGAACCACACCGGCATCGCCGCCCGCGTCCTCGACGACAAGGGCAGGCTGCGCCGCTTCGTGAACGTGTACGTCGACGACGACGACGTCCGCTTCGAGCAGGGCCTGGAGACCGCCACGCCCGACGGCGTCGGCGTCTCCATCATCCCGGCGGTGGCCGGCGGCTGCTGAGCCCCGCTCACGTCCCGTTCCCAGAATTGCCCTCTCCGCAAGGAGAAACGGAGAGGGCAATTCTGGAGGGTTGAACACGGTAGAGTTGGGGAACCGGCTGTGCTTCTTATGCCAAGTGCATATGTGCCCCGGTTCCGCAGGCGATAAGAAGTAGCCAAAGTGTGTGGTTTCTTTGTAACTTTCGCGCCTTTTGTGTGGCCCGACTTGCCCTGAATGCGGATGGATTCTCCCTTAGTTCCGGACCGCGGCCGTCCAGATTTCTCGTCCGATTGACCTGTTGCAGACGGCAGTTGTGCAGATACATTCGGCCGCGGTCGACGCGTTCCGGCGCACACCCCCACCGTGGCGGGTGAGGTCTGACCCGGGTTCGCGAAGTGCGGATCTGTGCAAGGGCCAGTAATAGGGGAGTTAGGCATGGCTCAGGGCACCGTCAAGTGGTTCAACGCGGAGAAGGGGTACGGCTTCATCGCGGTCGACGGTGGTGCGGATGTTTTCGTCCACTACAGCGCGATCCAGATGGACGGCTACCGCACCCTGGAAGAGGGCCAGCGGGTCGAGTTCGAGATCTCGCAGGGTCAGAAGGGCCCGCAGGCCGACATGGTCCGCGTCTCTGCCTGAACGCGCGCGACCAACCGCACACCGGTCTTCACGACGAAGGGTCCGTACCTCCGGGTACGGGCCCTTCGTCGTGCCCGGAACCGGCCGGGGGTCGTGCGTGCGCCGTGCGCGCGGCCGAGCGCCCTCCCGGGATCCCCCCGTGCTCGCGCCCCCGTCACCCGACCGCCACCTTCGACAAGCACCCGCCGCGCGAGCGCACCTTGCACTCTCGGGGGTCGAGTGCTAATCATTGGCGTTAGCACTCTGAAGGTGAGAGTGACAACGTAAGGACCGGGTCGGTGAGGCCCGCAGGCCGGGTGGGGAAGGAACCACCAGGCCGGCGAGCCGTCCGTCGCGGGCGCGGGCGCGGTCCGAAGGAATCACCCCCAGTCCTGGAGGGACCACTTCACATGGCCAAGATCATCGCGTTCGACGAGGAGGCGCGGCGCGGCCTCGAGCGCGGCATGAACCAGCTCGCGGACGCCGTCAAGGTGACGCTCGGCCCCAAGGGCCGCAACGTCGTCCTCGAGAAGAAGTGGGGCGCCCCCACGATCACCAACGACGGTGTGTCCATCGCCAAGGAGATCGAGCTCGAGGACCCGTACGAGAAGATCGGCGCCGAGCTGGTCAAGGAAGTCGCCAAGAAGACGGACGACGTCGCCGGTGACGGTACGACCACCGCGACCGTTCTCGCGCAGGCCCTGGTCAAGGAAGGCCTGCGCAACGTCGCGGCCGGTGCCAACCCGATGGCCCTGAAGCGCGGTATCGAGAAGGCCGTCGAGGCCGTCTCCGCCGCCCTGCTGGAGCAGGCGAAGGACGTCGAGACCAAGGAGCAGATCGCCTCCACGGCCTCCATCTCCGCCGCCGACACCCAGATCGGCGAGCTCATCGCCGAGGCCATGGACAAGGTCGGCAAGGAAGGCGTCATCACCGTCGAGGAGTCCCAGACCTTCGGTCTGGAGCTGGAACTCACCGAGGGTATGCGCTTCGACAAGGGCTACATCTCGGCGTACTTCGCCACCGACATGGAGCGTATGGAGGCCGTCCTCGACGACCCGTACATCCTGATCGCCAACTCGAAGATCAGCAACGTCAAGGACCTGCTGCCGCTCCTCGAGAAGGTCATGCAGTCCGGCAAGCCGCTGCTGATCATCGCCGAGGACGTCGAGGGCGAGGCCCTGTCGACGCTGGTCGTCAACAAGATCCGCGGCACCTTCAAGTCCGTCGCCGTCAAGGCCCCGGGCTTCGGCGACCGCCGCAAGGCCATGCTCGGCGACATCGCCATCCTCACGGGCGGCGAGGTCATCTCCGAGGAGGTCGGTCTCAAGCTGGAGAACGCCACCCTCGACCTGCTGGGCAAGGCCCGCAAGGTGGTCATCACCAAGGACGAGACCACCATCGTCGACGGTTCGGGCTCGGCCGACCAGGTCCAGGGCCGCGTGAACCAGATCCGCGCCGAGATCGAGAACAGCGACTCGGACTACGACCGCGAGAAGCTGCAGGAGCGCCTGGCGAAGCTCGCCGGCGGCGTCGCGGTCATCAAGGCCGGTGCCGCCACCGAGGTGGAGCTCAAGGAGCGCAAGCACCGCATCGAGGACGCCGTGCGCAACGCCAAGGCGGCCGTCGAGGAGGGCATCGTCGCCGGTGGTGGCGTGGCCCTGCTGCAGGCCTCCCAGGTCTTCGAGAAGCTGGAGCTCGACGGTGACGAGGCGACCGGCGCCAACGCCGTGAAGCTCGCGCTGGAGGCCCCGCTGAAGCAGATCGCCGTCAACGGTGGTCTCGAGGGCGGCGTCGTCGTGGAGAAGGTCCGCAACCTCACCGTCGGCCACGGTCTGAACGCCGCGACCGGTGAGTACGTCGACATGATCGCCGAGGGCATCATCGACCCGGCGAAGGTGACCCGTTCCGCTCTGCAGAACGCCGCCTCCATCGCCGCGCTGTTCCTCACCACCGAGGCCGTCATCGCCGACAAGCCGGAGAAGGCCGCCGCGCCCGCCGGTGGCGGCATGCCGGGCGGTGACATGGACTTCTGATCCTTCCGAGGATCGGACCCGTCCGTTCGTCTCACGACCGAGGGCGGCACTCCCCGTACGTCAGGGGGGTGCCGCCCTCGGGCGTGTTCCGGATCACGGGGTGCCCGGCGGGGTGGTGGAATGCCGTGCCCCGGGGTGTCGGTTGAGGGCAGTGTGCCATTGTATGCGTGTGCACATACCAGTCGGTCCGGCCCTGTCTCCGGGCCGCACCGGCGTCGACATCCGAGGAGTCCCCACATGGCCACCCCCGCCACCGAGACCACCGCCTCCCGCGCCGCCGAGATCCTCTCCCGCCCGGTCGGCATCAACGGCCTGACCGTCCCGAACCGCATCGCGATGGCACCCATGACCCGCATGTTCTCCCCGGGAGGCGTGCCCGGCGAGGACGTCGTGGCGTACTACGGGCGCCGCGCCGCCGCCGGTGTCGGCCTGATCATCACCGAGGGGACGTACGTCGGGCACGAGTCGGCCGGGCAGAGCGACCGCGTGCCGCGGTTCCACGGCGAGGAGCAGCTCGCGGGCTGGGCGAAGGTCGCCGACGCGGTGCACGCGGCGGGGGGCACGATCGTGCCGCAGCTGTGGCACATCGGCATGGTCCGCAGCGAAGGCGAGGCCCCGTACCCCGAGGCCCCGGCCGTCGGCCCGTCCGGGCTGCGCATCGGCGCCGTCGAGCCCACCGGCAGGACGATGACCCAGGCCGACCTGGACGCCGTGATCGGCGCCTTCGCGCAGGCCGCCGCCGACGCCGAGCGCATCGGCTTCGACGGCGTCGAGGTGCACGGCGCGCACGGCTACCTCGTCGACCAGTTCCTGTGGGCGGGCACCAACCGCCGTACCGACGCCTACGGCGGCGACCCGGTGGCGCGGACGAAGTTCGCCGCGGAGATCGTGGCCGCCGTCCGCGGTGCCGTCTCCCCCGGCTTCCCGGTCCTCTTCCGCTACTCGCAGTGGAAGCAGGACGCCTACGACGCCCGTCTGGCCGGGACCCCCGAGGAGCTGGAGGCGATCCTCGCCCCGCTCACCGCGGCCGGTGTCGACGCCTTCCACGCGTCCACGCGCCGCTACTGGGAGCCGGAGTTCGAGGGCTCGGACCTCAACCTGGCCGGCTGGACGAAGAAGCTCACCGGCCGGACCACCCTCACGGTCGGCTCGGTCGGCCTCAACGGTGACTTCATCAAGGCGTTCCAGGGGCAGGGGGCCGAGCTGGGCGACCTCGACAACCTGCTCGACCGGCTGGAGCGCGACGAGTTCGACCTGGTGGCCGTCGGGCGCGCCCTGCTCCAGGACCCGCTGTGGGCCCGCAAGGTCCTCGACGGGCGCCTGGACGAGCTGGCGCCGTACGACCCGGCGGCGTTGAAGACCCTGAGCTGAGGCGGGGCCCTACAGGTTGCCCATCGGTTCGGTGTCGGTCCGTACCGGCGTGCCCCACACGCGGACGACCTCGTAGTCGGTGAACTCGTGGACGAGGCGGTACGCCGTCGCCGCGCGGGGCGCGCGCCGCTGGGCGGCGATGTACGCCTCGGCCTCGCGGCGGTCCCGGCGCGGGGTGCCGCACAGCTGCCACTCGCGGCCGTTCCACAGCTCCGGCAGCCAGCGCTGCTGGGGCTGCGGCCGGTCCGCGCGGACGCCGTACCGGGACTGCGCGGGCTCCGCGGGCCGGGCCTGCGGAGCGCCGCCGGCGTACCCGGCACGGCGGGCCGCCCTGCGCCGCGTCTCGCACAGCAGGCACAGGTCGGGCGCGGCCGTGTCCACGGGACCGCTCGGGTGCTCGGGGCAGCGGGTGGTGGGCGTGCCACCGGTGACGCTCTCCTCCAGCAGGTCGAGCGCCCGCCGCAGGTCGGCCTTGACCTCGTGCAGCTTGGCGTCGGGCGTGTCGGCGGTCAGTGCCTCGCCGTGCTCCCCGAGCACACGGAGAGCACGGCCTAGGGCGGTGAGCTGGGCGTGGTTCATGGCGGGTCGGCTGCGTCCTCGGGCTGACGGTCGTTACGGCGCCCGGCGCGGTGGCGGGCGACACCAGACTCCGCGCATCGGGCGTGTTTGTCGATCCGGCGCCCGTCCGGGACACGGCCCGGCGCCCGTCCGGGACACGGCCCGGCGCCCGTCCGGGACACGGTCCGGCGCCCGTCCGGGCCCGGTCCGGCAGGGGGCCGGACCCGGTCCGGGGTGGGGTCAGTCCGCCGCCGGGTGCGCCAGTGCCCGCCGCAGGTGGCCGTCCGTCTCCGCCAGCAGGCGGGACGCCGTCGGGGCGTCGACGTCGGCGAGAATCGTCAGGATCGCGTTCTTCACCTCGCCGTCGGTGGCCGTCAGGGCCGCCTCGATCTCGCCGTCGGAGGCGCCCGTCGCCAGCCGCACGATGCGGCGGGAGCGGGCGCGCAGCTTCTCGTTGGAGGCGCGGACGTCGACCATCAGGTTCCCGTACGTCTTGCCCAGCCGGATCATCGTGATCGTCGAGATCATGTTGAGGACCAGCTTCTGCGCCGTGCCGGCCTTCAGCCGGGTGGAGCCGGTGACCAGCTCGGGGCCGACGACGACCTCGATGCCGTGCTCGGCGGCGGCGGCCAGCGCGCTGTCCGGGTTGCAGGCCAGGCCGATGGTCAGGGCGCCCAGCGCGCGGGCGTGCTCGACGGCGCCGACCGCGTACGGGGTGCGCCCGGACGCGGAGATGCCGACCACCGCGTCGGCGGCGCTCACCCCGATGGCGTCCAGGTCGGCGCGCGCGAACTCCCGGGAGTCCTCCGCGCCCTCCACGGACGTCACCATGGCCGACGGGCCGCCCGCGATCAGGCCGACGACCCGCGAGGGGTCCGTGTTGAAGGTGGGCGGGCACTCGGAGGCGTCCAGCACGCCCAGCCGGCCCGCCGTGCCCGCGCCCGCGTAGATCAGCCGCCCGCCGTCCGCCATCCGCTCGGCCACGGCGTCGATCGCGGCGGCGATCTGCGGCAGCCGCTCGGCGACGGCGGCGGGCACGGTGGCGTCCTCGCCGTTCATCAGGCGCGTGATGTCGAGGGTGGGCAGCCGGTCGATGTCGGCGAGTTCCGGACGGAACGCCTCGGTCGGCAGCGTCTCCAGCTGAGCTCTGAGGTGGTGGTTGTCGGACGTGGAGGAGGTCATGAAAGCGGCGGCTCTCTCGTGTCTCTCGTGCGTACGGCGGGGGGTGAGGGGTTGCGGGAGACGAGCAGGGGTGCGGGAGGTGAGCGGGCCCGGCCGGGCGGGTGCGCTCCCGCGGCCGGGCCCGGCCCAGGGGGTGTCTGACAGGTGAGCGCGGGCAGAGGAGCGGTGCCCGGTTCCTGCGGTCGCAGGGCGCCGGGGCGTCCTCGTGACGAAGCCGTGCGGGCGGTTCGGCAACGCGGCGAGCGTGCGTGCCGGTCACCGGGCCGCCGCGGACATGTGTCGGACACCCCCTAGCGTTGAGCGCCGCCACGCGGGAGGTGGCGGTGGGCCAGTGCCTCGTACGACGCGGACAGGGCGGGCGCGGCCGTCTCGTACGTCCGCTGCGCCACCCCGACGAACAGGCAGTCCACCACGAGGAGCTGGCTGGTCCGGGACGACATGGCCGCGGGACGCAGTTCGCTCTCGCGGGCCGTGGACGTGGTGAGGACGTGGTCCGCGTACTGGGTGACGGCGCTGTCGGGCCGGCCGGTGATCGCGATGGTGGTCGCGCCGTGCTCGAAGGCCACCCGCAGCGGCTCTATGACGTCGCCCGTCGAACCGGAGTGCGTGATCGCGATGGCCACGTCCCCGGAGCGCAGCTGCACCGCGTTGGTGACGGCGAGGTGCGGGTCGCTGTGCGCGTGCGCGATCAGCCCTATCCGCAGGAGCTTCTGCGTGAGGTCCTGCGAGACCAGCCCGGAGGCGCCCACGCCGTACACGTCGGTGCGGCGGGCCCCGGCCAGGGCGTTGACGGCCGCGCCGAGCTGCACGGTGTCCAGACCGGCCGCCGTGTCGGCGAGGGTCTGCTGCTCGTCGTAGGCGAGTTTGGCGACCACGTCGGCGATCGGGTCGTCCACCGCGATGTCCGTCGTGATCGCGGGCGCCCGGCCGGACTGCTGCTGCGCCGCCAGCCCGGCGAGGGCGAGGCGCAGGTCGCGGTAGCCGGGGTAGCCGAGCAGGCGGGCGGTGCGGACGACCGTGGCCTCGCTGGTGCCGGTGAGCTCGGCGAGGCCGGTGACCGTGAGCGCGGCGCAGCCGGCCGGGTCGCTCGCGACGGCCTCGGCGACGCGCTGCATGGAGCGGGTCATCGACGGCGCCAGCGTGCGTACCTTGGCGGCGAGGGCGGCGGGTGCGGGCGGGTTGGCACCGGAACCGCCGGGACCGCCGCGCTCGGTGGCGAAAATTTCCTTCACATGCTGGGTCACCACTGAAAGATATTTTCGGTTCGGCGGTCCGGTCAAGAGTGCGCACAATGGGTGCTATGAACCCCACCGGCAACCCCGTCACACCCTTGGAGCAGGCGTTGCACGCCGCACGCGCCCTGGTGCTCGCCGATCTGGTCGCGCGGGAGGTCGCCGAGGCGGACGTGGTCTCCCTGGTCGAGGAGTCGGTCACGCAGCGGCGCTGGTGGGTCGAGCAGTGGCCGGACGGCTCGGCGTACCTGGCCGGTCTGGTCGCCCAGGACGTGCAGGACGCGCTGCTCGACCGGTACGGCCGCTGGCCGCTGTGCCCGGTGTGCGGCTCGGGCGACCCGCACGCGCTGGACGTGGAACCCGAGCTGGGGCCCGACCCGCACTGGGTGTGTCACAAGGCGGGCGTGAAGGTCGCCGCCGTGGGCGCGCTGGGCGGGACGGCCGCCTCCGGGGCGTCCGGCGGGTCCGCCGACGGGACGCCGTCCTCGTGACGGTCTACATCGACCCGCCGACCTGGCCCGGACATGGCCGGATGTGGTCCCACCTGGTCAGCGACGTGTCGTTCGCGGAACTGCACGCCTTCGCCGAACGGCTCGCCGTCCCGCGCCGCGCCTTCGAGCGGGACCACTACGACATCCCCTCGCACCGGTACGCGGACGCGGTGGCCGCCGGCGCGGTCGAGGTCAGCAGCCGGGACGTGGTGCGGCTGCTGACCGGGGCGGGCCTGCGCAGACCGAAGGGGCGGGCCTAGCGACCGGCCCCGGCCGACGGGGCGACTGGCGGCGGGCGGTCGGCGGGGCGGCGGGCTTGGCGGGGGCCTTGACCGGGTTGCGCCACGCCTCGACCCCGCGTCCTCCTCGCCTCGGCGCGGATCACCTCAGTTCTCGACAGACGGTGTCTGCAGTTGGGCCAGAGACCATGTCCGTGAACACGGCCAAGTGCGAGAGCATGCGTGTCCTCTGCGGGAATGCTTCGCGGCGTTCGGCTTCTGACGGGTAGGGGCGTCCGTGGACGAGGCGGCCGTGATCTGTCCACTCCCCCTGCAATGCGGTGCGCGGCCCGGCCGCCGGGCCCGGGTCGGGGCCGGGCCTCAGCCGCAGAGGGCGTGCAGCTCGTACGCGTGGTTCCCCTCGTGTTCCTCCTCCGTCAGGCGCCGGAAGCCGGAGCGTTCCAGCACGTGCTGGGAGGGCAGGTTGCCCACCCCGACCTGGGCGCTGATCACCCGAACGGCGTCCTGCGCGAGAGCCCACGCCGACAGGGCGCGCACCGCCTCCGTCATGTAGCCGTGGCCGCGGGCGGGTTCCACGAGGTCGTAGCCGATCTCGACGCGGCCCGCCTCGTCCGGCGCGCCGTGGAAGCCGAGGGCGCCGAGCGCCACGTCGTCCTCGTGCCGTACGAGCGCGAACATGCCCCACTCGGGCCGGTGCGTGCCCGTCGCGTACTGCTTGGTCACCACGAGATCGGCACCGACGCGCGTGCCCTCGGCCGGGCCCGCGCCGAGCCAGTCGAAGCCGCCCGTGCCGCCCGCGGCGAGATCGGCGGCGGAGGCGGGCGTGACGCCCTCCAGGGCGAGCCGGTCGGCGGGGACGACGAGGTTGTTGCACCAGCGCCACTCGGTGACCGGTTCGCGGCCGGGCAGGTCGGCGCGGCCGGTCGCCCACAGCAGGGTCTGCCAGGGGTCGGCGTCCGGACGGACGTGCGGGAAGATCCGCTCGAGGACGAACCGGCTCAGGCCGGCGGGCGGTTCGTGGGCGAGACCCAGTCCCCGCGCCATGTCGTGCGTGTGCAGCAGGACCTCGGCGACGCCCATCGCGGCGAAGCCCTCGCGGTTCGCGCTGCGGAACGGATAGGGGTGGAAGGCACGCGCCGAGCGGGGGGCGGTGCGCACGGCGGCGGCGAGCAGGGCGCCCGTCGCCTCGACGACGCCCAGGAGCCCGGCGTTGTCGGTGCCCTCGTCCGGGGTGAGCTCGAAGGGCACGTACGCGGACTGCGCCCGGCCCGCGAGGTTCGCCGCGTACGCGATCAGGTCGTCGGCGACGTGGATCACCGTGCGGCGGCAGTCCCACTCCAGGCGCCCGGCCCGTACCGCGGCCCAGTCCTGTTCCGTCGCCCGCCGCAGCAGCGCCACGCTGCTCGCGACGGCCTCGTCCACCTGGTCCGCGCCCGTTGCCATGCCCGTGTTCCCGCCCGCGTCTGCCATGCCGGGCAGGTTACGGGGCCGTCTCCGGTCCGGGCGACAGGATTTCCAGCTCGGCGGTGAGGTTGTGGCGCGCGGTCACTTCCCACCTCTCCCGGCCGTACGGGGTGTGGAACAGGCGGGGCAGGGCCAGGAGTTGGCGCAGGATCGCGGAACGGCCCGCGCGGAAGGCGTCGTTCGGCACGAAGTGGTACTCCTCGCGGACGGCGGCCGTGTAGGCGGCGTACGCGGACGGCGGCGCCGCGAGGATCGCCAGGTCGGCGTCGCACAGCACCTGGCCGTCGCGGTCGTCGTCCGCCGGGTCGTGTCCGGTGGTCAGCCGGACCAGCCGGGCCACCTCGGCGGTCTTCGCGGCGGACACCCCGGCCTCAGGGAGCGCGCGCTCGGCGAGCCGCGCCGACCGCTCCTCGTTCTCGGAGCGCTCGGGCCGGTACACGGCGTCGTGGAACCACGCGGCGAGCCGTACGAGGTCCGGGTCGTCCGCGTACGGCTCCAGCACGTCGACGTGATCGAGGACGGCGGTGAGGTGCGTGAGCGTGTGGTAGCGGCGCTGCGGCTCCCGCCAGCGCTCCAGCAGGTTGTCGGCGTACGGCACCGGGTCCGGGTCCCTGTGCCGGCCGAGCGGGCCGAGTCGGTCGGCGGACCCGCGGGCTCCTTCCAGGGCGCGGGCGAAACGGGTACGGAGGGCGTCGAGGTCGGGCATGGGGCCATTGTTCACTCGGTGTGCTCCCGCGAGCCTCGCCTCGCAGACAGGGAAGTTGAAGTTCCGCTCACGGCGGGGCGTGGCGTGCGTGGCGGGGTCGGCGGCGGGCTCGCGCGGTGGCCCGACGGCGGCGGCGCCGGGCCGCCGATGCGGCCGTGTGTGCCGTGTGCCGTGTGCCGCGACGTGGCGTGCGGACGAAGGCGCTCAGTGGCCGGACGGGCCGGGTCGCCCCGGCGGCGGTTCCCGACCGCCGCGGCGCGTGCCGGGGACGCCGGACGGGCCGGCCGCACGCGCGGCCGGCCCGTCGTGAGGGCGTGCCTCAGCACATGGTGGGGCGCATCACCTCGTACGCGCTGGCCCAGTTGGCGCACCCGGCGGGGGAGTGCCCGTACCAGTTGTGCCCGAACTCGTGCGCGGCGAGCAGCGCGAAGTCGTTCACCAGCGTGGACAGCATGATTCTGTCGCCCGCGCCCCAGTTGCAGCCGACCACGAGGCCGGAGCCGCAGCCCTGGACGTAGCCGCCGGTGCACTCCACCGGAGTCCCGCTGGAGGCCGTCTCGACCGCGCCGCCCCAGTAGTTGGCGCCCTGGCGGATCTGGCTCTCCCGGCCGCCGCAGGAGGCGGTGATGTGGTAGTTCCAGGCGGATGCCCTGACCCCGCCGTCCTCGGGGGCGGGCGCAAGCTCCTTGGCGCTCGGGTCTTCTCCGGTCCGGTACCCGCCGACCGGCGTATCGGCCTGGGTCGCCCGGGCGGTGACGGAGCGGACGTCACCGTTCCCGGCGGCGGCGGCCGAAGTCACCGGGACCGCGAGGACCAGGGTCGCCGCCACGGCGGCACCCGCCAGTCGGCGTATTAGCGTGAACATGACAATCCTCCTTGTCGAGGGCGGCGCATACCCGCTCCGGCATGACCTGCCGAGGGGTACCGCCGCGATGCCTGGTGCCGAAAGACCCGGGATGCCGACGGCCCCGAACGCACCACAGGGGCCCGCACCCGTATTCCCGGGTCACCTCATGCGCACGTGCACAGGAACGCCACGCGCGACCGGCGAACCTCGCCGTCTCGAACGGAGCCGCACCGGGAAAGCCATGGGCGGACCCGGTGCCGGATTCTGAACCATTCTGACGGCGACCCGACGTGCGTCAACCGGCGCTTTCGGACAAGGAAGCCGGGATTCCGGTCATGGCGGGTCGTGACGTGCGTCTCTGTGTCGGTGGCGGGCTCGCGCGGTGGCTTGATGGCGGCGCCGGGCCGTCGACGCGGACGTGTGCCGTGCCCCGGGCCGGTGGCGAGAGGGCGAGGGCCCGGAGGAGTGTTCTAGCGTGAACGCATGACTTCTGCAGACGTGCACGACGTACGGGACCCCGGACTGCCCGGCCGGCTTCTGGCCGTCGAGCGTGACGAGTTGATTCCGTGGCTGCGGTCGCTGGGCGACGCGGACTTCGCGCGGATGACCAGGGCGTGTCCCGGCTGGACGGTGCGGGACGTGCTCGCGCACTGTTCGGCCGCGCTGACGCGGGTGGTGGAGAACCGTTTCGAACCGGGTGTGTTCTCGCCCGAGTCGAACGACCGGGACATCGCCGAGCGGGCCGGATGGACCCACGCGCGGGTGGTGGACGAACTGGAGCGCGGCATGACCGGGGCCGGGCCGGTCATCGCGAAGGGGGACGGACGGCTCGACCGCCTCGCGCTCGGCGAATGGGTGCACGCCGGCGACGTGCGGGACGTCCTCGGGGTGCCGGGGGCGTACACCGGGGCGGGGCTGCCGTACGCGCTTGAGCTGCTGGCCCGTGTGACGCGGGAGCGGGGACATCTGGCCGTGCACGCCGACCTGGACGACACGGACGAGCCGGTGCTGCTGGGCGAGCCGAGCGGGGAGCGGCCGCCGGCCCGCTACCTCGGCAGCGCCGCCACGCTGGTCCGGCTGTGCACGGGGCGGCCGGTCGACGGGGACGGCTTCGAGCTGGCCGGGGTGGAGGCGGCGCGGCTGAACATCTACGGGGGGTGAAATCGATCTCCGGCCGGGCGGCGTAGTCTAAATTGGACTAGACCTGTAGTCGTCCCTTGAATCGGCCGTCCAACGAATGGGGTGCCATGAGCAAGCGTGCAGTCCTGGAGGTGATCGCCCTCGACGTCGAGGACGCCGTCGCCGCCCGGGCCGGAGGCGCGGACCGCCTCGAGCTGGTCACCGACATGGCGGCCGACGGGCTCACCCCGCCGGTCCGCACCGTCGCCGCCGTCCGCGAGGCCGTCGGCATCCCGCTGCGGGTGATGCTGCGCCTCGCGGACGGTTTCGCGGCGGGGGACGTCGAGCGCCTCGTGGCGGTGGCTGGGGAGCTGCGGGCGGCGGGAGCCGAGGAGTTCGTCCTCGGGTTCCTGCGCGCCGACGGCGAGGCCGACGCGGAGGGCGGCGTGGACGGCGACGTGGATCTGCCCGCTCTGGAACGGGTCGTCGAGGCGCTGGAGGGCTGCCGGTGGACCTTCCACCGGGCCATCGACCGGGCCGCCGACCGCGACGCGCTGCGCAAGCAGCTCGCCGACCAGCCCGGCCTCGACACATATCTGACCGCCGGTTCACCGGCCGGTGTCGACGACGGGCTCCCCACACTGCTCGCCGAGGCGGCCCGGCGCGGGGAGCCGGGGTACGAGCAGCAGCTCCTGGTGGGCGGCGGGCTGCGGCTCGACCACGTGCCGCGACTGCTGGCCGCGGGCATCGACGGCTTCCACATCGGCGGGGCCGCCCGGCCGGACGGCTGGGACGGCCCCGTGTCGGCCGAGGCCGTGGCGCAGTGGCGGCGCTTGCTGGACGGGACCTGACCTCCGGAGGCCCCGCCTTCCGTGCCCCGGCTTTTGGGTGGCCGGCTTTCCGGGGCCCGGACCCCGGGCGGCCGGACCTCCAGGGTCCCGGGTTCCGTCAGCCCAGCTGGGGCGGCAGCGGCGCCCTGTGCGTGACGATCAGGCCGGACACCGCCCGGGTCAGCGTCACGTACAGGCGGCGCAGGCCCGTCGGCTCGTCCGGTTCGCCCATGACCACGGCCTGCGGCTCGTCCAGGACCACGTAGTCGTACTCCATGCCCTTCGCGAGGGACGCCGGGACCAGGGTCAGGCGGACGTCCGCAGTCGTCTCCTCGCCCGGGGCCAGGTACGGGACCCCGGCCGACGTCAGGGCCTCGGCGAGCGCCGGGACGTGGGCGTCGGCGGCGATCAGGGCCGTCGAGCCCTCGTGGCGCAGCAGTTCCTCGCAGGCGGCGACGGTCTCGGCCGTGCCCGTGATCCCCCGGATCTCGAAGAAGCCGGGGTTCTCGCGGATCGACGCGACCGGGGCCAGGCCCGGCGCGATGTGCGGCAGCAGCCGGGACGCGTACGCGATGACGTCCGTCGGGACGCGGAAACCCGCCGTCAGCTCCTCGACCACCGCGTCGTCCTTGCCCAGGTGGGACAGGGCCTCCCGCCAGCTCCGGGTCGCCCAGGGCGTCGTGCCCTGCGCGAGGTCACCGAGGACGGTCGCCGAGCCGGTGGTGCAGCGGCGGCCCACGGCCCGGTACTGCATGGGGGAGAGGTCCTGCGCCTCGTCCAGGACCACATGCCCGAGGGAGTGCGTGCGCCGGATCAGGTCGGCGGCCTCGTCGATCAGGACGGCGTCGGCCGGTGACCACGCCGCCGCCCTGACCGACCGCACCGGCTTCGTCCACAGGATCGTCTTCTGCTCCTCGGCGGTCAGGACACCGTCCGCGTGCTCGGCGAGGTGGTCCGCGTCCGTCAGCAGCCGCAGTACCAGCTTCGCCGGGTCGACGGCCGGCCAGACCGCCTTGACGGCCGCCTTCACCGCGGCGTTGCGGGCCACCGCGTCCTGCACCCGGTCGTCGGGTGCCTCACCGGACCGCTCCATCTGCACCAGCACCGCGTGCGCGATGCGCTGCGGCAGGGCGTCGCGGGCGGCGCCGTACCGCATGCCGCGGTCCAGCAACTGGCGCACCAGGCCCTCCAGTTCGTACGCGGGGACCCGCCAGCGGCGGGAGCCGCGCACGACCACGACCGGTTCGGCCGGCATCGTCACGTGCGCGTACAGCGCCCGGCGCAGCACCTCGGCCATCCGCGCGTCGCCCTTGATCACGGCGGCGGTCGCGTCGTCCGTGCCGCGCACCTCCACATGGGCCACCAGGTCGTCCACGGTCGCCTGCTGCACCGTCAGCTCCCCCAGCGCCGGGAGGACCTGCTCGATGTAGTGCAGGAAGGACTTGTTCGGGCCGATGACGAGGGTGCCGGTGCGGGCGAGCCGCTCGCGGTGCGCGTACAGCAGGTAGGCCACCCGGTGCAGGCCGACGGCCGTCTTCCCGGTGCCGGGGCCGCCCTGCACGCACACCGTGCCGGACAGCCCGGACCGGACGATCTCGTCCTGCTCGGGCTGGATCGTCGCGACGATGTCCCGCATCGGGCCGACGCGCGGCCGTTCGATCTCCTGCTGGAGCAGCTTGCTCGTGGTGGCGGCCTCGGCCGGGTCCGACAGGCGCTCGTCCTCGTACGCGGTGAGGTCGCCGCCCGTGTAGCCGAAGCGGCGGCGCAGCGCGACGTCCAGGGGGTCCTTCCTGGACGCCCGGTAGAACGGCTGCGACACCGGTGCGCGCCAGTCGATGACCATGGGGTCGCCGTCGGCGTCGTGCACGTGCCGCCGCCCGATGTAGAAGCGCTCCCCTTCCGCCCCTTCCGCCCGATCGGCGCCTGGCGCGTGCAGGTAGTCGAGGCGGCCGAAGAACAGGGGCGTGTCGCTGAGGTCGGCCAGCGCCTTGATGCGGTCCTGGATCTGCCGCTCGAGGATCTGCGCGTTCACCCAGTTCGCGGTGACGTCGCGGATGTCGAGCGACTCGACGTCCGCGCGCATGGCACGCAGAGCGGCACGGGACGCGGCGAGGTGCCGGCGCTCACGGGACAGGGGGTCGTCGTCGACGGGCGTGGACAAGGGGGTGCCTCCGGGGGCCTGCGGTTCGGATGACGTCGCGGCCGGCTGTGTGGCGGTGCGGCAGCGCGTGCGTGGGGCCGCGTGGCCGCACGACAGCCGGGAAGTGCCGGCCGGTTTCCGTCCGGGCGGCGGCGCTCCGTGGGAGGAGGCGGGCAAGAGCGGGGATTGTAGGCCAGAGGCGGAGGGGGAGGCGAACGAGTTTCCCCCGTTCGCCCCTCGACCCCTAAGGGTCGGGGCTTCCTCGTCTCCGGGGGCGGCGTCCGTCCCCGGGTGGACGGACGGCCCCGAGAGTTCGGTCCAGGGACCGATGCCCGGGCCACCCCCGCGAACCCACCATGGAGACATGAGCGCAGCAACCATCACCCCCGTTCCCGGAGGCTCCCGTCCCTCCGGCGCCACCGCACTGCGGGGCAGCCACCATCACCGTCTGGGCGACGCCGTGCGAGCCGTCAGGGTGTTCGTCGGCGCGGCGTTCAACGTCGTGGTCCTCGGCGAGTACGGCGAGGAGGCGGGCGTACGCCCCAGGTGACCGCGGCGGTCACCGCCCGCCCCGTCTCCGCTCAGCTCTCCGTGAGCAGCTCGTCCGCGTCGACGATCCGGTACGCGTAACCCTGCTCCGCCAGGAAGCGCTGGCGGTGGGCGGCGAAGTCCTGGTCGAGCGTGTCGCGGGCGACGACCGAGTAGAAGTGCGCCTGGTGCCCGTCGGCCTTCGGCCGCAGCACCCGTCCGAGCCGCTGCGCCTCCTCCTGCCGCGACCCGAAGGTGCCGGACACCTGGATCGCGACCGTGGCCTCGGGCAGGTCGATCGAGAAGTTCGCGACCTTCGACACCACCAGCACGGAGATCTCCCCCTGCCGGAACGCCTCGAACAGCTTCTCCCGCTGCGCGTTGGACGTCTCGCCCTTGATGACGGGCGCGTCCAAGTGAGCGCCCAGCTCGTCCAGTTGGTCGATGTACTGGCCGATGACGAGGATCTGCTGCCCGGCGAAGCGGCGGACGATCGCCTCCGTCACCTTCCGCTTGGTGGCGGTGGTGGCGCAGAAGCGGTACTTCTCCTCGGTCTCGGCGGTCGCGTACGCGAGGCGCTCCGAGTCGGTGAGGTTGACGCGGACCTCGACGCAGTCGGCGGGCGCGATGTAGCCCTGCGCCTCGATCTCCTTCCACGGCGCGTCGAACCGCTTCGGCCCGATCAGCGAGAACACGTCCGACTCGCGGCCGTCCTCCCGCACCAGCGTCGCCGTCAGCCCGAGCCGCCGCCGCGCCTGGAGGTCGGCGGTGAACTTGAAGACGGGCGCGGGCAGCAGGTGCACCTCGTCATAGAGGACGAGGCCCCAGTCCCGCGAGTCGAACAGCTCCAGGTGCGGGTAGACGCCCTTCCGCTTCGTCGTCAGCACCTGGTACGTGGCGATGGTGACGGGCCGGATCTCCTTGCGCGTCCCGCTGTACTCGCCGATCTCCTCCTCGGTCAGCGACGTCCGCTTCACCAGCTCGTGCTTCCACTGCCGGGCGGAGACGGTGTTCGTGACGAGGATCAGCGTCGTCGACTTCGCCTCAGCCATGGCACCGGCCCCGACCAGCGTCTTCCCCGCGCCACAGGGCAGTACGACGACTCCGGAACCGCCGTGCCAGAAGTTCTCCACGGCCTGCCTCTGGTACGGCCTGAGCGCCCAGCCGTCCTCGTTCAGGTCGATCGCGTGCGCCTCGCCGTCCACGTACCCGGCGAGGTCCTCGGCGGGCCAGCCCAGCTTCAGCAGCACCTGCTTGATCTGCCCGCGCTCGGAGGGATGCACGGCCACCGTGTCGGGGTCGATGCGGTTCCCGACCAGGGGAGCGACCCGCTTGGAGCGCAGCACCTCCTCCAGGACGGGCCGGTCGGTGCTGCTCAGCACGAGGCCGTGCGCGGGATGCTTGACGAGGCTGAGCCGCCCGTAGCGGTCCATGGTCTCGGCGATGTCGACGAGCAGCGCGTGCGGCACCGGGTACCGGCTGTAGTGCACGAGCGCGTCCACGACCTGTTCGGCGTCATGGCCGGCCGCGCGCGCGTTCCACAGGCCGAGCGGCGTCAGCCGGTAGGTGTGGATGTGCTCCGGCGCCCGTTCCAGCTCGGCGAAGGGGGCGATGGCCCGACGGCAGTCGCCGGCCTGCTCGTGATCGACCTCGAGGAGCAGGGTCTTGTCGGACTGGACGATGAGCGGACCATTCACGCGCGGCTGCCTTTCTGGATACCCGGCACGGCCAAACGGCCAACGGCCAAACGTCCAGTGTGCCCCACCCGTGGGTGATCCCGATGGGGCGTACGCCACAGGCGCACGGGCCGCCGCGCGGCCGGCCGAGGCGCCCCGCCGCCGGGCCCGGCCGAAAAGCCGCCCCCACAGGCCCACCCCGCAGGGCAGCGCCCACACGGCCACGCGCGGGGAAAAGCCCGCACGGCTACCGCAGGGAAGGGGCCACGAGACATTCGCGGGGGCAGCGCCCACACGGCCACGCGCAGGGAAGGGCCCACGGGACACGCGCAGGGGAAAGCCACGAGACGCCCCCAGGAAGCCCCACGGGACACCCACAGGCAAGGGCCCACGAGGCCGCCCGCGGGGAAGGGGCCGGTACGGCTGCCCGCCGGGCGACCCGCCGGGTTACGAGTGTCCGAGCTCCGCCGTCGAGGGGTCCTCCGTCACCGGCACCGACCCCGAGTCGGACGCGGGGCGCAGCGGGAACGGGTCCACCCGGGTCTCGTCGATGACGGGCGGCGCGGGCTGCGGCGGCCTGGGCATGACGGCGGCCTCCGAGTGCCCGCCGCAGCCGTACGCCAGCGACACGACACGGCCGTCCGCGGGCGAGAACTCGTTGGCGCACACGCCGAAGGCCTGCCCCAGCGATCCGCCGACCCGGACGAGGAAACCGCAGCTCACACAGGCGGCGGGGGCGGCCTGCGCCATGGGGGTCTTGGGCCCGTGGGCCTCCTCCCAGCGGTCGGCGGCGGTGTGCAGCCCGTACCGGGACAGCACCCGGGCGCGGCCCATGCCCAATTCGTCGGCGATGGCCGAGATCGAGCCGCGCGAGGGCGGCAGCAGCGTCGCCGGAGGCCCGGCCGTGACCTCGGCGTCCTCCGCCTCGGCCAGCTCCGCCAGCTCCTCCGAGACGGCGGAGTCCGCCACCGGCTCGTCCTCACCGGACCAGCCGGGTTCCAGACGCAGGTCCTCGGCGTCGGTCGGCAGCAGATCGCCGGGACCCATGTCGCCGGGCCGCAGCCGCTCGCTCCACGGCACCCACTCCGGGGCCAGCAGCGCGTCCGGGCCGGGCAGGAGCACCGCCTCGTCCACCGTGACGATCTTCGCGCGCGACGCGCGGGCCACGGTCACCGCCCAGCGCCAGCCGCGGTAGCCGAGCTCCATGCACTGGAAGAAGTGCGTGACGACCCGGTCCCCCTCGGAGACCAGCTCCACGTGCTCGCCGACCACGCCCGGCGCGGCGGCCTCCTCGGCGGCGGCGCGGGCGAGGTCGACGGCCTCGGCGCACTGGCGGTCAGGGGTGCGGCTTCGCGTTGTCGCTGCGCTCACAGGTATCGCTTCTCTCCATACGCCGTCTCACGGGTGCGCCACACCGGCGGCGGAGCGGACGGAGCGGACCGAAGGGCCGCGTCGACGTCCGCGCCCGATCGCGCTCGGGCGCACCTCCGTCATCCATTCTGCGGGATGGCCGTCAGGCGCGCGGCCGAGAGCGTTCACCACGGCGCACCAGGCACGCTACCTGTTCGCGTGCGCTCGGCATACACCGACGGGACGGTTGGCGACCCGTACGTGACTTTCCCCGGCGTCGCGCCACGGCCGGTCCGGGCCGCCTGCACCGGCACCGGCGGGGCAGTCCAAACCGCCAGAACCGCCCCGGGGGCCGCCGCGAGCGGTCCGGGTGTCAGCCCGCCACCCGGCCGGCGAGGGGGCCGGCTCGGCCGGCAGGGGCGGGCGGGGGTGCAGGGACGGCCGGAGGTGCCCGGCCGTCGGGACGCGCCGGGTGCACCGCCGCCCTCCCCCTCCCTGGAGCACCCGCCGACGGGCACTCCCCGGCGCACACCAGCAGGCCCGGCGGCGGGATCACCGGCGACAACACCCCCATCCGCGCCGTATCCGCACTACCCGCCGCCTTCTCGGGGCACTATGACGAGGTGGCAGTCAAGGGCACCAGGGCGAGCGGCGGAGTCGGCGGTACGGGCCGGGAGCGTGGCCCGTTCCGTTCGGTCGCCCGTGCCCTGCACTTCCCGGTCACCGGCCCCGCCCGCCAGATCCGCCGCGCCACCCACGCCCACGGCGCGGGCGAGTCGGGCCTGGGCAAACTCATCGAACTGCACGGCGTGAACGGCGCCGGCGACGTCATGATCACCGTGGCCCTGGCCTCCACCGTCTTCTTCTCCGTGCCCACCGACGAGGCGCGCGGCCGGGTCGCGCTCTACCTCGGCATCACCATGGCGCCCTTCACCCTGCTCGCCCCGGTGATCGGCCCGCTGCTCGACCGCCTCCCACACGGCCGCCGCGCGGCCATGGCCGCCGCCATGCTGGCCCGCGCCCTGCTCGCCCTCGTCCTGTCCGCCGCCGTCGTCACCGGCGGTCTCGAGCTGTACCCGGCCGCGCTGGGCGTCCTCGTCGCCTCGAAGGCGTACGGCGTCGTCCGCAGCGCCGTCGTACCGCGTCTGCTGCCCGCCGACTTCTCCCTGGTCAAGGCCAACTCCCGGGTCACGCTCGGCGGTCTGCTCGCCACCGGCATCGCGGCACCCGTCGGCGCGGGGCTGCAACACGTCGGCGCCCGCTGGCCCCTCTACGGCGCCTTTGTGCTCTTCGTCCTGGGCACCGTTCTGTCGTTCACGCTGCCGCCCAAGGTGGACTCCGCGAAGGGCGAGGACACCGCACTGCTCGCCGCCGACGAAGAGCATCTGCACGGCCCGCATCTCAAGCCGGTCAAGCGCCCGGGGCTGCGCACGGTCGGTACGGCCGTCACGCACGCTCTCGCCGCCAACGCCGCGATCCGCTGCCTGACCGGCTTCCTGATCTTCTTCCTCGCGTTCCTGCTGCGCGAACACCCCATGACGGGCCAGAGCGCGGCCGTGTCCCTGGGCATAGTGGGCGTGGCCGCCGGCACCGGCAACGCCATCGGCACCGTCGTGGGCGCCTGGCTGCGCTCCCGCCGGCCGGAGATCATCATCGTGACGGTGGTCGCGCTCGTGCTCGGCGCGGCCGTGACCGCCGCCGTCTTCTTCGGCGCGGTCCTGGTCGCCTGCCTGGCCGCCGTCGCCGGTTTCGCGCAGGCGCTCGGCAAGCTGTCCCTGGACGCGCTGATCCAGCGCAACGTGCCCGAACTGGTCCGCACCTCCGCCTTCGCCCGCTCCGAGACGCTGCTGCAGATGTCGTGGGTGCTCGGCGGAGCCATCGGCATCGCCCTGCCGCTCGTCGGCCCGCTGGGCCTGTCGGTCGCCGCGGCCATCGTGGCCACGGGCTGGCTGGCGACCGTACGGGGCCTCCTCGCGTCGGCACGCCAAGGCGGCCCCTCGAACGCCCGGGTCGTATGACGGGACGGGACCGGCGCCTCTCGCGAGGCGTCCGGGATCGCGTCCCCCGGATCGGCCTCGAACCGTCCCCGGCGCGCCTCCCGAATCCCACGCCGGACGCGGCGCGCCGCCCCCTCGTGGGGAGACGGGTGGGTGTGCCCGATAGCCTTCGCCCATGACCTCGTTGCAATCCGCTGTGCGACGCCGCCGCGCCGTCGCCGCCGCCGGCGCCGTATCCGCCGGACTGCTCGTCCTCTCGGCGTGTGACAAGCCGACCCCGCTGGCCACGGTGACCGTCGGCAGTTCGTCGGTCAGTGGGGAAGCCACCTGCGGGGGCGCGGGCGACGTCCTGAAGACCGACGCCGTCTCCACGTGCCTGAAGAAGACGGGCATCGAGTCGATCTCCGTCGACCCCGACGAGACCGTCCGCTTCGGCGTCGACCCGGACATCGCCGACCAGGGCTGGACCATCCTGATGAACGGCCAGCCGCTCACGGACTCCAGCACCAAGACGTACCGCACGATCCCGGGCAGCGTCTTCTTCAACGCCCAGTACGGCGCCCAGGGCAATTCGACCCTGGTCTCCATCAAGGAGGGCGAGAAGGACGCGACCGGCCTGTGGTCCTTCAAGCTGAAGAAGGACTCCTGACCACGTCCGCCGGTCCCCGTGTCCTGGTGGCCACCGCGGTCCCGCCCGAACGGGACGCGGTGGCACAGGCATTCCCCGCCCTCGAACCCGCCCCCGGCATCGCCCACGGGCCCGTAAGCCCCGACGTCCTCGCCGTCGGCGTGGGCCCGGCGCGCGCCGCCGCCCACACCGCCGCCGCGCTCACCGCCGCGGCCCTCCGGGGCGCCCCCTACGACCTGGTCGTCAGCGCGGGCATCGCCGGCGGATTCGCGCCGCACGCGCCCCTCGGGTGCCTCGTCCTCGCCGACGAGATCACCGCCGCCGACCTCGGAGCCGACACCGCCGACGGCTTCCTGCCGGTCACCGACCTCGGCTTCGGCGTCGTCACCCACCGCCCGCCCGGGCCCCTCGTACGGGCCGTCGCCGACGCCACCGGAGCCCGCACCGGCACGGTCCTCACGGTCTGCACGGTGACCGGCACCGCCGCCCGCGCCGCCGCACTGCGCGCCCGCCACCCCCGTGCCCTCGCCGAGGCCATGGAGGGCTTCGGCGTCGCCGAGGCCGCCGCCGCGCACGGCGTGCCCGTGCTGGAACTGCGCGCCGTGTCCAACCCGGTTGGCCCGCGCGACCGCGCCGCCTGGCGCATCGGCGACGCCCTCACGGCGCTCACGGAGGGCTTCGGGAAGCTCACGCCCGTACTGGAGAGTTGGAAGCCGCATGACCAGTGAGCAGCAGCAGGCGCCGTCGCTGCGGATCGCCTACTCGCCCTGCCCGAACGACACGTTCGTCTTCGACGCGCTCGCCCACGGCCGCGTGCCCGGCGCCCCCGCCCTCGACGTGACGTTCGCGGACATCGACATCACCAACGGCATGGCCGAGCGCGGCGAGTTCGACGTGCTGAAGGTGTCGTACGCCGTCCTGCCGTACGTGCTGGAGCGGTACGCGCTGCTGCCGTGCGGCGGCGCGCTCGGCCGGGGCTGCGGCCCGCTCGTGCTCACCCGCGAGCCCGACGTCGACCTCACCGGCCGTACGGTCGCCGTGCCGAGCGAGAGGTCGACGGCGTATCTCCTCTTCCGGCTGTGGGCCGCGGACACGCTGCCCGGCGGCGTCGGCGAGATCGTCGTGATGCCGTTCCACGAGATCATGCCGGCCGTGCGGGACGGCGGGGTCGACGCCGGCCTCGTCATCCACGAGGCGCGCTTCACCTACCAGAACTACGGCCTGCACAAGCTCGCCGACATGGGCGAGCACTGGGAGCGGACCACCGGGCTGCCCATCCCGCTCGGCGCGATCATCGCCCGCCGCTCGCTGGGCGAGGACACGCTGCGGCTGCTCACCGAGTCCGTCCGCACCTCCGTGCGCGCCGCCTGGGACGACCCCGAGGCGTCCCGCCCGTACGTCATGGAGCACGCCCAGGAGATGGACCCGGCCGTCGCCGACCAGCACATCGGGCTGTACGTGAACGAGTTCACCGCCGACCTCGGCGCGAACGGCTACGCCGCCGTGCGGGGTCTGCTCACACGTGCGGCGGCCGAGGGGCTGGTGCCGCCCCTCGGCCGGGATGCGCTGGACTTTCCGTAACAACGGGAGGACGTCCGGCAGCTGTCCTACACGTCGAGCTGGTCGGCGACCGCCCGCAGCAGGCCGGCGATCTTCTTGCCGGACGCCTTGTCGGGGTAGCGGCCCTTCTCCAGCATCGGGGTGATGTTCTCCAGAAGGGTCGTCAGGTCCTGCACGATGGACGCCAGCTCGTCGGGCTTCTTGCGCTGCGCCGCAGCGACCGAAGGGGCCGGTTCCAGCAGGGTGAGGGAGAGTGCCTGGTCACCGCGCTGTCCGGCGACCACGCCGAACTCCACGCGCTGGCCCGGCTTGAGCGTCTCGACTCCGGCGGGGAGGACCGAGGAATGCACGAAGACGTCGCCGCCGTCGTCGCGGGAGAGGAAGCCGAAGCCCTTCTCGCTGTTGAACCACTTGACCTTGCCGGTAGGCAAAGCACGCACCCCATCTCACCAGTCAGCCGAACCACTGTAGTCCCAGGTCAGGCTATCCGGCGCTCGCTGTTGCCCGCCGTGCCCTGAAGCCTCCTCAGCTCTGTACCCTCCGTCGAGCCCGCCCACTCCAGCCGGGCAGAGCATCCCGGTCGGCGGCGGACGTGCTCGCGAGGGGCGAGGCAGGCAGGCACATCTCAGCACATGCCCGGTGGCCCCCGGCAACTCGTCACGTCCCGGGAGAGCCGCGGCCCGTGCCCGATGGGCCGCTCGTCGTGCCGTCCCGTCGCGTCAGTCGTCCGCCAGCTCGGCGACGCCCGTGATGCGGTGCAGCGCGAAGGTGCGGACCTCGTCGGCGGTGTGGTCGAACGCCGTGACGTAGCCGCCCTCGACGCGGACCGGGGCGACGACGCGCTGGCTGGCGGCGCCCTCGGCGTTGACGTACCCGATCCACACGGTCTCGCCGGTGAGGACGGCCGCCTGCATGGTGGCGAGGGTCTCGGCGGCACCGGTGCGCGGCAGGTCGCCGCCCGCCCCGGGGGCGGCGCCGTCGGCCGGTTTGCGCGGGGCCGTCGCCGCCAGGTCCCCGGCCCGGACGGCGCGCAACGCGGCGGCCAGCAGCGCCTCGTCGGGCACCGGCGGGCCCTCCGGAACCGGCTGCGGCGCGGTGCGCGGCGGAGTGCGCCGGGCGTCGGCGCGGGCGATCAGCACGTCGCCCTCCGCCGACTCGGCGGCCGGCGCGTACCCCATCGCGCGCAGGCCCTCCAGCAGCGCGGCCGGGTCGGCCTGCGCGGCCAGCACGGTCGGCGCGAGGCGGCGCAGCCGCAGCCCGGCGGAGCGTTTGTCGGCCATGATCTCGTTGAGTGCGGCGTCGTCGTCGCAGCGCACGTACGCCGAGGCGGCGCCCACCCGCAGATGCCCGTGCCGGCGGGCGACGTCGTCGATCAGGTACGTCAGCGGCTGCGGCACCGGGGTGCGGGAGTGCTCGGCGAGGAAGGCGTGCAGGTCGGCGGCGGTCCGGCCGGCGTCCAGCGCGCGGCGCACGGAGGCCGGCGTGAACCGGTAGACGGTCGCCCCGCCCTTGGACTCCACGTCGGCGAGGACGTCCAGCATGTCGGCGAGCGGCGGTTGCAGCGGGCCGGGCGCGACGGCCGTCAGGTCGGCCTGGAGCAGTACGTGGTCGAGGGGTTCGGGCAGCAGCGGGGCCAGCACGCGGGCGGCGGAGGCGGTGGCCGCGGCCTGTTCGGCGGAGGACAGAGGCGTGAAGGGGGCGGGGGCGGCGGCCACCGTCCTGTGGTGGTGGACGGGCAGCTTGTCGCCGGGCCCTACGGGCTCGCCGGCCTGGTCCTGTGCCCCGGCGCCGGTCGGGTCGCCGGCCTGCGGCGCCGGGGGCGCGCCCAGCAGGGCCCGGCCCTGGGCGGACAGGGCGCCGCGGCCGGTGACGCCGAGGAGTTCCGCCTCGGTCAGGGTCCAGCGGGCGAGGCGGGCGCGCAGGTCGTCGTGGTCGCGTTGCGTGCCGCGCGGCGGGCGCTCCCAGTGCATCCGGGCCAGCACCGACCCGGCCGACGCCGCGGCTCCCTCCGGCAGCCCGGCCAGCAGCGTCAGCACCCGGTGCCGTACCTCGGGCGCCGCGGAGCGGTCCAGGCCGGGGCCGAGTGCCGACAGGGTGCGGTCCTTCGCGTCCCGTCCGCCGATCAGCCCGGGTGTGCGGGTGGCGGTCAGCCAGGCCGTGGCGAGCCGCGCCCAGCGTTCGGCGGCGGGCAGCTCCCGCCACGCGTCGAAGGCCGGGGTCGCCGCGTACCGCTCGTCGGCCTCGCCGTCGGGGGCGATCAGACCGGCGGCGTAGGCGAGTTCGACCCAGAAGGCGGCGATCGGCTCGGACACGCCCAGGGCGACGGCCGTCCGCTTCAGGTCGCGGACGCTGAGGCCGCCCGCCCGCAGCACGGCCGGGCCGCCCTCGTCCCAGTCCTTCAGCAGCTCCGCCACCGTCGTCAGCGCGGTGTACGCCTGCCCGGCCGCCGTCGCGTCCACGATCTGCGGGCGGTGCGTCGCGTCGGCCGTCACGGGCGGCGGCACCGGCTCCGGCGTGCGGTGCGCGCGGCCCGCGCGCAGATGGAGGGCCACCTCGCGCGGCAGGACGACCGTGCCGGGCGCGGTCGGCAGCAGCAGCCCGCGGTCCAGCAGGCGGCGCAGCCGGGCCGCCGGTTCGGCGGTGACCTGGCCGTACGGCGGCCCCCACACGAGGCGTTCCAGCACCTCGAGGGAGTCGTCCGGCAGCTCGGCGAGCAGTGCCGCCATCCGCTCCCGGTCGCGGAACAGCGCGGTCAGCGACGCCGCGGCGGACACCGCGTCGTGCGTCGAGGACAGCCCGGCGGTGGTCATGATCTCCTGGATGCGGCCCGGCGACATGCCCGCCGTCGCCTCCTGCACGCTCGGCCCGAGCCCGGTGGGAGAGGGGTGCTGCGGCGTGGGCGCGAGCAGCTCGCGGGCGGTGCGCACGAGCCGCAGCACGTCGTCGCGGCCCCACACCAGGGCCTGCTCGCGCAGCGTGCCGAGCGCCCGTGGCAGCGCCGCCTCGACCGCCGGGTCCCGCCCCTCGCCCGGGTCGCCGGCCATGAGCCCGAGCAGGTCGTCGTAGGTGGCCGGGTCCGGCGCCACGGCCAGCGCCTGAGCGGTCTGCAGCGCGAACCGGTCCAGCCGCTCCAGGGCCCGCACCACCGACGCGCGCGTGCCCGCGCGTGTGGCGAGCTGCGTGACGTCCGTCGGGACGGGCGTGATCAGATCGGGACGGCTGCGCAGGAGGGCGGCCAGTGAGGCGTCGTCGCGGGCGCGGAGCGCTTCCGCGAGCGAACGGGGTGCCGTCGGCTTCTCCTCGGTGCTCATCCGGACCACGGTAGCCGGTGCGGGTGCGCGCGAGGAGGCGGTGACCGCGTTCGGACCCGCCCCGCCCGCGTCGTACGCGGGCGGCGGCCCGGGGCCCGCCGTGAGTTGGGACACGCGCGCGGGCGGGCCGCGTCGACCCGCCCGCGTGTCGGCCGCCCTGCGCTACGGTCGTCCACGGAACGGCACCCACCCCGGAGGGGACTGCGTGGGAATCGAGAGCGACCAGGTCGTCTACGAGTATCTGAGCCGCGTCGGAGACGTGGCGCAGCAGCGGCAGTTGCCGTCCGCGACCCGCATGCGCCTGGTCGCCGACCTGCGCAACGAGATCGACCGCCGCCGTGCCAGAACCCCCGTCGACAGCCCGGCCGCCGTCCGCCGCATCGTGGCCCGGCTCGGCAGCCCCGACGAGGTCGTGGAGGCCGCCGGATCCGGGGACCACGCCGCCGACGCCGCCGGTGCCGGTGCCGCGTCGGCCCGCCCCGCCGCGCGGGAGACGGCCACGGCTGTGCCCGTACAGCGCGACCGCGGAAGCGGAAGCCCCGGCGGGAGCGGCGGCGCGAGTGAGAGTGGGGATGGGGACGGCGTGGGCCGGGAGGGTCTGACGGGTCTGACGGGCCTGACAGGTCTGACGGGTCTGACGGGCCGGGTGAAGGGCATCCGCCGGATCGTGCCGAGGCCCCGCCCCGCCGCCGCGCCGGTCGAGCACGAGCCCTCCGACGTGCCGTCCTCACCGCACCGCGCGAGCGAGGACGAACTCGGCGACAGCGCCACGCAGGCCGACTGGTGGCGGGTGGACAGCAGCCCCTGGGGCGTGGGCGACGAGGTCCCCGGCTTCACCGGCGGCGTGGAGATCCCGGAGCTGCTGAAACGGCCGCAGACGCCGAAGGAGAAGGTCGAGGCCGCCGGCAAGGAGAAGGACGGCAAGGACGGCAAGGAGAAGGAAGGGGGCGCCGGCGGCGAGGGCGGGGAGTCCGGGAAGGCCGACGGCACCGACTCCGGCCAAGCCCCCCGGCGCCGCCTGCCGCGCCTGCCCTCCGCCGGCTGGAGCAACCCCTTCCTGCTGCTCGCCGCCGCACTGCTGGTCGCGGGCGCGGTGCTCGGCACGTGGTACGCGCTGCTGCTGGGCTGGGTCATCGCCTACAGCTCGCGCCGCCTGACCCAGACCGAGACGAAATGGGCGGTCATGGTCCTGCCCGGCCTCGCGGCGACGGCCGGGGTGGTGTGGTTGTGGGGCCGCACGGAGGGCCGCTGGGGCGCCCCGATCGCCGAGGGGCGGATGAACGACGCGGTCGCGGAGACCTGGCCGTGGGTGGTGCGGGGCGCGGCGGTCGCGTCGGCGCTGTTCCTGGTGTGGCGGTCGCAGCGGAAACGGTGACGGCGCGCGTGGCGGTGGGTGTTCCCGCCGGAGGCGGTGGCGGCGCGCGTCGCGGTGGGGTGTTCTCGCCGGAAACGGTGGCGGCGCGCGTGGCGGTGGGGTGTTCCCGACGGAACCGGTGACGGGCGCGAGCGCGGTGGCCGTACGCGTTGCGGCTCGGGAGCTCGGGAGCTCGGGAGCTCGGGATCTCGGAGTCCCGGAGTCCGGGACTCCGGAGTCCGGGACCTTGGGACGCCGGGAAGGGGGACGTCGGGAGGGCGGGACTCGGGACGTCGGGAGTTCGGGGCGGCGGACCTCGTGGGGGAGGCCCGGGGCTCGGGTGCTCGTCCGTTCTCCGGACGCCGCCGCCGATGCCGTAGCCCCTGGGCACAATGGGCCGTGTGACTTCTTCCGCGCCGACTGTCGGCTTCGACCTGGACATGACCCTCATCGACTCCCGTCCCGGCATCCGCGCCTGCTACCGGGCGCTGTCCGAGCGGACGGGGACGTACATCGACGCCGACCTCGCGGTGACGCGGCTCGGGCCGCCGCTGGCGGAGGAACTGGCCCACTGGTTCCCGGACGGGGAGGTGGCGGCCGTGGCGGACATGTACCGCGCGATGTACCCCACGACCGCCATCGCCACGTCGCCCGCCATGCCGGGCGCGCGGGAGGCGATGGCGGCGGTGCGGCAGGCCGGTGGGCGTGCGATCGTCGTCACCGCCAAGTACGAGCCCAACGCCAAACTGCACCTCGCCCACCTGGGCATCGAGCCGGACGCGGTGGTCGGCGGCCTGTGGGCCGAGCAGAAGGCGGAGGCCCTGCGGGAGTACGGCGCGGGGATCTACGTGGGCGACCACCTCGGGGACGTGCGTGGGGCGCGCACCGCGGGTGCCCTGGCGGTGGCGGTGGCGACCGGCCCGTGCGACGCCACCGAGCTGCGGCGGGCCGGCGCGGACGTGGTGCTGGCCGACCTCACGGAGTTCCCGGCCTGGCTGGCGGCCCATGTGGAGGCGCGGGACTGACGCCCGGCCCCACCACGGCCCACCTCGGTCTGTCCGAGCCTGCCCGGCGCTATTCGGAGGCGCGGGCCTGGCGCCGGCCGGCCGCGATGGAGCGCAGTACGCCCGCGCCGGCGAGCAGGAAGCCGACGGCCATCAGCATGCTCAGCCCGAACATGTACGTCGGGAAGGGCGTCGTGCCGAGAAACAGCGGGGCGACGGTGACGAGCGTGGCCACCGCGCCGACGATGAAGACGATGCCGCCGGCCCGCACCAGCCCGTCTCCGGGGGCGGGGTCGGCGTGGGGCTCGGCGTAATCCGCATCCGCGGGGTTGTCGTTGCGCACGGCCTCAGGTTAGTTCCCGCCCCGTGCCCGCGTTCAGCCGGGCCGCGCCCGTGCCCGCCTCCGGCCGGGTGTGCACGTATCCGTCCTCGGCCGGGCTGCGTCGGCGTCCGTCGCCCGCCGGGCAGCCCTCGTCCGCAGGCCGGGCTGGGCCGCTGCGCGCGCTCGGGCGGCCCTTCAGCCGGGCCGCGCCCGTGCCCGCCTCCGGCCGGGCCGCGCCCCTTCTCCAGCCGGACCCGGCAGCCTCAGGGCTCCGCCTCGCCGGCCGGGCCTCCGCCCCCCTGCCGGAGGCCCCGCGGCTCCGGACCCGGTGCGACGTCCGTCCGCCGACCCCGTCGCGTGCGAGTTCGGCTCCTGCCGGGCGCGGTACCTTCGTCGTCACGCCGATGAGGAGAGTGAACGTGAGCAAGTTCGTGCGGCCGGCACCCGAGGGCGCGGACCCGTTCGGTACGGCACGTCTGCGGCGCGGGGTGCTGGACGCCTGGGTCACCAGCGCGGCCCGGTTCCGCGAGGACGCCAACGCCGAGGAGGACCTGGTCCTCGGCGGCTACCGGGACCGGCTCGTCGTCGAACTCGCCCAGAACGCCGCCGACGCCGCGGCCCGCGCGGGCGTGCCCGGCCGCCTGCGGCTCACCCTCCGCGCCGGTGTCCTCGTCGCCGCCAACACCGGTGCCCCGCTGGACGCGGCCGGTGTCGAGTCGCTGTCCACGCTGCGGGCCTCCGCCAAGCGGGACACGCCCTCCGTGGGCCGCTTCGGCGTCGGTTTCGCCGCCGTCCTCGCCGTCACCGACGAGCCCGCCGTCGTCGGCCGGCACGGCGGTGTGCGCTGGTCCCTGGCCGAGGCCCGTCACCTGGCCGGTGAGACCGCGCGGCACAGCCCCGGCCTCGGCGACGAGGTCCGCCGCCGCGACGGTCACGTACCGCTGCTGCGGCTGCCGTTCGCCGCCGAGGGCAGCGCCCCCGACCCGTACGACACGGCCGTCGTCCTGCCGCTGCGGGACCCGGCCGCCGCCGACCTCGCCGAGCGGCTCCTGCACGCCGTGGACGACGCGCTCCTGCTGGCCCTGCCGGGCCTGGAGGAGGTGGTGATCGAAACCCCCGCGACCGCCCACGGGACACACCGGTCCCACGAGGCTCACGAGACGCGCACCCTGCGCCGCCGCACCGAGGACGGCCTCACCGTCGTGGAGGACTCCCGGGACGGCACCACCCGCTGGCGCACCACCGCCGCGCACGGCCCGCTCACGCCCGACCTGCTCGCCGACCGGCCCGTGGAGGAGCGGCTGCGCCCCCACTGGTCCGTCACCTGGGCCGTACCCGCCGACTCCGACGGCAGCCCGGCCGCGCCCCGCACCGCCGCCGTCGTCCACGCGCCCACGCCCAGCGACGAGCCGCTCGGCGTGCCCGCCCTGCTCATCGCCTCGTTCCCGCTGGACTCCACCCGCCGGCACGCCGCGCCCGGACCGCTGACCGACTTCCTCGTGCAGCGTGCCGCCGACACCTACGCCGGACTGCTCGCCGACTGGCGTCCCGTGACGACCGGCATCGTGAGCCTCGTGCCCGGCCCGCTCGGCAAGGGCGAACTGGACGGCGCGCTGCGCCGGGCGATCCTGGAGCGGCTGCCCCGCACGTCGTTCCTGCCGCCCGCCGTCCCGCCCGCGCAGGACGACTCGGAGCTGCCGGAGTCGCTGCGGCCGAGGGACGCCGAGGTCGTGGAGGGCGCGGGCGCGGACACCGTGCGCGTACTGGCCGAGGTGCTGCCGACGCTGCTGCCCGCCGGACTGGAGCGGCGCGTGGAGCTGCGCACCCTGGACGTCGCCCGGGTGCCGCTGACCGACGCGATCGACCGGCTGGCCGGCCTGGAGAAGGAGCCCGGCTGGTGGCGGCGGCTGTACGACAGCCTGGCCGGCGTCGACCCCGACCGGCTGTCGGGGCTGCCCGTGCCGCTCGCCGACGGCAGGACCACCATCGGGCCCCGGCAGGTCCTGCTGCCCACGTCCGGCACGGGCGGCCCCGCGGGCATGTCCGACGCGTCCGGGACCGACCCCGAGGTGCTGACCCGGCTCGGTCTGAAGGTCGCCCACCCGGACGCCGCGCACCCCCTGCTGGAGAAGCTGGGCGCGCTGCCGGCGACGCCGCGCGCCGTGCTCACCACGCCGCAGGTGCGGGCGGCCGTCGCCGCGTCCCTGGACGACGAGGGCGGCGCGAGCTGGGAGGAGGACGCGCCCGACGCCGAGGAACTGGCCGACACGGTGCTCGCCCTCGTACGGGACGCGGGCCTCGAACCGGGCGACGAGCCCTGGCTCGGCGCCCTCGCCCTGCCCGACGAGGACGGCGAACTCGCCCCCGCCGGCGAACTCGTCCTCCCCGACGGCCCTTTCCACCGGGTGATGCGCGAGGGCGAGCTGGCCACCGTCGACGCGGAGCTCGCCGAGCGGTGGGGCGCGCAGCCCCTCGCCGCCTGCGGCGTGCTCGTCGACTTCGCGCTCGTCCGCGCCACCGACGTCGTCCTCGACCCCGACGAACTGGAGCCCCGCGAGGGCGACTTCGCCGAGCCGGACGACGCCGGTCTGCTGGACGCCGTGGACGTGTGGTCCGAGGACGTCCTCGACCGGTTCCCCGACAGCCCCGTCCCGCCCGTCGCCACCGAGCTCGTCGCCGTGCGCGACCTGGACCTCGTGGACGACGACAAGTGGCCGCAGGCCCTGGCCCTCCTCGCCCGGCCGCCGCTGCGCGACGCGATCACCCAGCCCGTACGCATCCTGCTCCCGGACGGCACCCACGAGGTCGTACGGCCCTACACCGCCTGGTGGCTGCGCGGGCACCCCGTGCTCGACGGCCGCCGCCCCGCCGGTCTGCGGGTGGCCGGCGGCGACCCGCTGCTGCACGGCCTGTACGACGAGGCCGACGCGACCGGCTTCGAGGACGAGCAGGTGCTGCGGGCGCTGGGCGTGCGCACCTCCGTCGCGGCCCTGCTGGACGAGCCGGGCGGCGCCGCCGAACTCCTCGACCGGCTCGCCGACCCCGGCCGCGAGGTCTCCGCCGTGCAACTGCACGCCCTGTACAGCGCCTTGGCCGTGCTGGACCCGGAGCAGGTGACCCTGCCGGACGACCTGCGTGCCGTGGTCGACGGCCGGGTGGAGGTCGTGGACGCCGGTGAGGCGGTCGTCGTGGACTCGCCGGACCTGCTGCCGTTCACCGGGGGCGTGCCGCTGCTGCCGGTACGGCCGGCGCACGCCGCCGAGCTGGCCGAGCTGTTCCAGGTGCGGCGGCTGAGCGAGTCCGTCACGGGCCGGGTCACGTCCGAGGGCACCGAGCACGACGTACCGGACCCGGTGCGGGTGCTGCTCGGCCCGCGTACCCCGGGCTCGTATGTCGAGCACGAGGAACTCGTGGTGGACGGCGTGGAGCTGGACTGGCGCCTGACGACGGGCGGCGTGCTGCACGCGGCGACCCTGGAGGGCGTGGCCGCGGGTCTCGCCTGGGCGGCCGGCCAGTGGCCGCGCCGCTTCGAGGTCGCGGCCCTGCTGGAGGACCCGTCCCGGACGGAGGAACTGGCCCGGGACCGCTGGTTCGACTGACACTGCTGCTGCCGCCGCTGCCGTGCCGCTGCCGCTGCCGCTGCCGCTGTCGCTGCCGCCAGCGCCGGCAGCGGCACGGACGGCACGGACGGCCGAGACGGCACGGACGGCCGAGACCGGCGGCAGTGACGGCGAAGACGGCGAAGACGGTGGCGACGGCGACGGCGACGGCGACGGCACGCGTCGGTGTCGGTGTCGGTGGCGACGGCGGGTGCGGTGTGGGTGGCCCCGAGGGTGGGGCGATGCGTGGGGAGTGTGGGCGCCCGCACACATTTTCTTGGCATCCGTACAACCATTCGGTCGTCCCGCGCATCTGATCACTCGAGTCAACAGGCTCCACCATCACTTCTCCCCATGGGGATCGCATGCGCATACGAGCCACCGTGGCCGCCGTCACCGGCGCCCTGGCCCTCTCCGCCCTTCTCGCTCCGGCCGCCCAGGCCGGCACGCCGGGCGACGCGAACCTGAACAAGCCGAGTGCCGCCGACCGTTTCGGCGCCTCCCCGTCCAAGTCGGCGTTCAGCACGTCCGCCGTCGAGGGCGAGCCCGTCGTGGACAAGGTGACGCTGAACTCCGGCAAGGGATTCGCCGTCGGCACCACCTACGCGAAGACCTTCACGGTGTCGATCACCGCCAGCCACCCGAGCGGCGTCCAGGACGCCTACGTGGACCTGTGGCACGGTGCCGACCTCGACCACATCGACGGCCTGCTGCTGGCGAACGAGGAGGCCGCGACCTGCACGGCCGCCAGCGCCACCACGTCCACCTGCAAGCTCACCGTCACGGCCCTGCCGGGAACCGACCTGTACATGAACGCCCTCGCCGGCACCTGGAAGGTGACCGTGGGCGTGCTCGCGGGCGACGAGAGCGTGTACTGGAACGACTTCCACACGACCCACACGGTCCAGCGGTACTCCAAGCAGACCGTCAACGCCTCCCCGGAGCCCGTGAAGAAGGGCAAGACCATCACGGTCACGGGCAAGCTGTCCCGGGCCAACTGGGAGGACTTCGAGTACCACGGCTACACCGGCCAGTCCGTGAAGCTGCAGTTCCGCAAGAAGGACTCCAGCACCTACAGCACGGTGAAGACCATCAAGACCAACTCGACCGGCAACCTCAGCACCACGGTCACCGCCGCCACGGACGGCTACTGGCGCTGGTCCTTCGCCGGCACCACGACCACCCCGGCGGTCAACGCCGCGGGTGACTTCGTCGACGTGCAGTAAGAGGCGCAGTAGGCGGGCGCAGTAAGCGCGTACGGTCGTCGTGCGCGGTCCCCGCAGGCCGGAAGGCAGGCGGAAACACGGGCGGAAACGTTTGTGCCGGCCGCGTGCGGTGACGGTTACGCCGGGTCGCGGCGGTCCACCCATCTCCAGGTGAGGTCCAGGGTGGCCGCCGCCACCGCCGCGACGCCGACCGCGACCAACGGCATCGTCACGCCGGCCGGCTTCAGCGCGAAGAAGTCCTGCAACGACGGCACCACCAGCACCAGCAGGAATCCCGCGCCCATCGCGGCCACCAGCGCGATCCGCGACCACGTGTAGGGCCGGGCGACGATCGCCAGCACCCGCATCGAGACCAGGAACAGCGTCAGCGTCGCCGCGCTGGTCTCCGCGTCCAGCGCCCCCGGCCCGGTGTAGTGCTCCCGGGCGATCAGATACGTCGCGAACGTCGCCAGCGCCGCCACCGCGCCGCCGGGAATCGCGTACCGCATGACCCGCCGTACGAAGTCCGGCCGTGCCCGTTCCTTGTTGGGCGCGAGCGCCAGGAAGAACGCGGGGACGCCGATGGTCAGCGTCGACAGCAGGGTCAGATGCCTCGGCAGGAACGGGTACTCGACCCTCGACACCGCCACCATGAGCGCGAGCAGCACCGAGTAGACCGTCTTCACCAGGAACAGGGTCGCGACGCGCGTGATGTTGCCGATCACCCGGCGGCCCTCGGCGACCACCGACGGCAGCGTGGCGAAGCTGTTGTTCAGCAGCACGATCTGCGAGACGGCCCGCGCGGCTTCCGAGCCCGACCCCATCGACACCCCGATGTCGGCGTCCTTCAGGGCCAGTACGTCGTTCACGCCGTCCCCGGTCATCGCGACCGTGTGCCCGTGCGCCCGCAGCGCGCCCACCATGTCCCGCTTCTGCCGCGGCGTGACCCGCCCGAACACCGTGCCCTCCTCCAGCTCGGTGACCATCGCGCCCCGCTCCCCGGGCAGCCGCCGCGCGTCCACCACCGACCCGGACAGCCCCAGCCGGCTCGCGACGGCGGCCACCGACACCGCGTTGTCCCCGGAGACGACCTTCGCGCGGACGTTCTGCTCGGCGAAGTACCGCAGCGTGTCCGCGGCGTCCGGGCGCAGCCGCTGCTCCAGCACGACCAGCGCCGCCGGCTCGGCACCCCGGGCGACCCCGGGATCGTCCGGAGCGCGGACCGCCCGCGCCAGCAGCAGCACCCGCAGCCCTTCCCTGTCGAGCCGCTCCGTGCGCGCGAGCGCCGGATCGCCGTCCGGCAACAACACGTCCGGCGCCCCCAGCAGCCACGTGACGCCCGGTCCGTCACCGCCGGCGCCGCTCTCGCCGCCGGTGAGGGTGGCGCCGCTGTACTTGCGGGCGGAGGAGAACGGCAGCACCCGCGTCGCGCGCCACCCGCCGTGAGCCGGGTAGGCGTCGACGATCGCCTTCAGGGAGGCGTTCGGCCGCGGATCGGACGCGCCCAGGGCGCCCAGCACGCCTCGCACCCGCGCCTCGTCCGCGCCGTTGAGGGGGATGAGCCCCGTGACGTCCATGCCGCCCTCGGTGAGCGTGCCCGTCTTGTCCAGGCAGACGGTGTCGACGCGGGCGAGTCCCTCGAGCGCGGGCAACTCCTGCACCAGGCACTGTTTCCGGCCAAGGCGGACCACTCCGATCGCGAAGGCGACGGACGTCAGCAGGACGAGGCCCTCCGGGACCATCGGCACGATGCCGGCGACGGTACGGGCCACGGAGTCCCGGACGTCGTTGTCCTTCACGACGAGCCTGCTGGAGATCAGGCCGATCGCGGTCGGCACCATCATCCACGTCACGTACCTGAGGATCGTGGAGATCCCGGAGCGCAGCTCGGAGTGGACCAGCGTGAACCGGGAGGCCTCCTCGGCGAGCTGCGCGGCGTACGCCTCCCGCCCCACCTTCGTCGCCCGGTACGCTCCGGCGCCCACCACCACGAAACTGCCCGACATGACCTGATCCCCGGGCCGCTTCCCCACCGGGTCCGCCTCCCCGGTCAGCAGCGACTCGTCGATCTCCAGTCCGTCCGCCTCCACGCACACCCCGTCCACGACGATCTTGTCGCCCGGCCCGGTCTCGATGACGTCGTCCAGCACGATCTCGGACGTGCCGACCGCGGTGGCCGTCCCCTCGCGCCGGACGGTGGGTCTGACCCGGCCGATCAGCGCGAGCGAGTCGAGGGCGCGCTTCGCCCGCCACTCCTGGACGATGCCGATGCCGGTGTTGGCGAGGATCACGAAGCCGAACAGGCCGTCCTGGATCGGCGCGACGCACAGCGTGATCACCCAGAGCACGCCGATGATCGCGTTGAACCGGGTGAAGACGTTGGCGCGGACGATGTCGAGGGTGGAGCGGCTGCTGCGCACCGGCACGTCGTTGACCTGGCCGCGCGCGACCCGCTCGGCGACCCCGGCGGCCGTCAGGCCCGCCACGGGTGCCGACCCGGACGCGGAGGACGGGGAGGGCGCGGACGCGGGCGGCACGTCACCGACGTCGGCGCCCGCGTCGGGATGCGTCATGCCTTCGACGGTACGTGCGCGACGACCGCTTCACGCGGCGAGCGCTCCGAAGGTCCCGATCGGGGCCTGCCGGCGGGAGGGGAGGGCGCGGTGGAGGGTGGAACGGGCCGGTACCGGGGGAGGAGCGAGGCGGCTATTCGGCCGACGTGGCCGGGGGCCGCCCGGCCTGCTCCGCCGCCGGCCCCGTGGGGGCGGCGGACTGTCCGGCCGCCGCCCGTGTGATCGCCGCGTCGCGCCGGCGCACGTACCAGATGCCGATGAGGCCGAGACCGGCGCCGGCCAGGCAGGTCCACACCCACCAGGTCAGGTCGCGGTCGTCGAACCAGCCGTAGAAGGGCAGCTGCGCGAGGAAGAGGACGAACCAGAGGATGGTGCCGCCGGTGATGGTGGCGACAACGGGGCCCTCCAGGGGCTCCGGCGCCTCGTGCCTGGGGGTCCACTTCGCCATGCGGCACAGCTTACGAGGTGATCGGGTCTACGCGCGCAGATGGCGGTCCGGCGACGGTGTGTTCATACTGAAACCGTTTGTCTCTGTCCATTTCTGTTCGTAGGAAACGCCAAAGCGGCTCGGGGGAAGTCCGCCGGTGATGAGGTTCCGCATGCCCACCTCGGCCCTCGCCAAGGCCCTCTCGCCCGAGCAGCCCTCCCGGCCGCCGCGGGGCGCCCTCGACCGCCGTTTCAGGATCTCCGAGCGGGGCAGCAGCCTGCCCCGCGAGATCCGCGGCGGCTTCGCCACCTTCTTCGCGATGGCCTACATCATCGTGCTGAACCCGATCATCCTGGGCGGCGCGAAGGACATGGACGGGCACCACCTGGACCACGGCCAGCTGGTGACGGCGACGGCGCTGACGGCGGCGTTCACCACCCTCCTCATGGGCGTCGTCGGCAACGTGCCCATCGCGCTGGCCGCGGGCCTCGGCGTGAACTCGGTCGTCGCGCTCCAGCTCGCGCCCCGGATGTCCTGGCCGGACGCCATGGGCATGGTCGTCCTGGCCGGCTTCGTGGTGATGCTGCTGGTCGCCACGGGTATGCGCGAGCGCGTCATGAACGCCGTGCCCCACGGGCTGCGCAAGGCCATCGCGATCGGCATCGGCCTGTTCATCATGCTGATCGGCCTGGTGGACTCCGGTTTCGTCACGCGCATGCCGGACGCCGCCGAGACCACCGTCCCGCTCCAGCTCGGCACCGGCGGTCACCTCGACGGCTGGCCGGTGCTGGTCTTCGTGCTCGGCGCGCTGCTCACGCTGGCGCTCATCGTGCGCAGGGTGCCCGGCGCGATCCTCGTCTCGATCGTCGTCATGACGGTCGTCGCGGTGATCGTGCAGGCGGTCGCCGACGTGCCGTCCTGGGGTCTGACGACGCCGGAGTGGCCGGGCAGCCCGGTCGCCACGCCCGACTTCGGGCTGATCGGCGAGGTCAGCCTGTTCGGCGGCTTCGGGAAGGTCGGCCTGCTGACCGGCGTCCTGTTCGTCTTCACCGTGCTGCTGTCCTGCTTCTTCGACGCCATGGGCACGATCATGGGCGTCAGTGACGAGGCGAAGCTGACCGACGCGCGGGGTCAGATGCCCGGCATGAGCAGGGTGCTGTTCGTGGACGGCGTCGCGGTCGCCGCGGGCGGCGCCACGTCCTCTTCGGCGACGACCTGCTTCGTGGAGTCCACGGCCGGTGTCGGCGAGGGCGCCCGTACCGGCTTCGCGAACGTCGTCACGGGCACTCTGTTCGCCCTCGCGCTGTTCCTCACGCCCGTCGCCACCATGGTGCCGTCCCAGGCCGCGACGCCCGCGCTGGTCGCGGTCGGCTTCCTGATCCTGGCCGGTTCGGTCACGGAGATCGACTGGGCGGACCACACGATCGCCGTTCCGGCCTTCGTGACGATGATGATGATGCCGTTCACCTACTCGATCACCAACGGCATCGGCATGGGCTTTTTGACCTTCGTGGTGCTGCGCCTGGCTGCCGGGCGCGGCCGGGAGGTCCCGGTGGCGATGTACGTGGTGGCCGGGGTGTTCGGCTTCTACTACCTGATGCCGGCTCTGGGCCTGACCTGACGGGGCCCGGCCCGGCGGGGCGCCGGCAGGACGCGGCCCTGCACGGGTGGGAGGGGGCCGGGCGGGCGGGACGGGTGCGGGCCTGCGAGGGGTGCGGGCCGGGCAGGAGGAGCGGGCCGGACGGGAGCGGGTCGAGCAGGGGTCACGTGAACCCGTGGAGCTTTTCCGTCTCCTCGACGGCGGTCCGGAACCGCTCGTCGAAGTCGTCGCGAGTGAGTGTGCGGATCACGTAGTCCTGGACGCTCATTCCTCTTACGGCAGCGCGGTGCCGGAGCCGTTCGAGCAGCTCCTCGTCCATCCGCAGGCTGAGCACGCTGGTCGCCATGCACACGAGGGTCACCGCAGCGGGTCCCGAGACTGCCGCTTTCCGGACATGACTCACTCGGACGGGTGACGGCGGGGATGCGGTGTCCGGAGTCACAGGCGCCCCGACGTGTCGCCGATGGTCCTTAGTCAGAGTAATGAGTTAGGCTAACAAGATGCCGGACCTTAGCCATGGCGACGACGTAGCCGCCGTGAACTCCCTGCGCTCCGCCGTGATGCGGCTGTCCCGTCGACTCAAGCACCAGCGGGTCGACGAGTCGCTCAGCCCCACCGAGATGTCGGTGCTCGGCACGCTGTCCACCTGCGGCAGCGCCACCCCGGGCGAGCTCGCCCGCAAGGAACACGTCCAGCCGCCGTCGATGACCCGCATCGTCGCGCTGCTGGAGGCGAAGGGCCTGGTCCGCCTGGAGCCGCATCCGGACGACCGTCGGCAGAAGGTCGTCACCCAGACAGAGCAGGCCATGGCGATGCTCGACGAGAGCCGCCGCAAGCGGAACGCGTTCCTGGCCGCCCTGGTGGAGGACCTGGACGAGGACGAGTGGGCGAAGATCCGCGCCGCCGCCCCCGTGCTGGAGAAGCTCGCACACCTGTAACCACTGCCCACGAGGAGGCGACGCTGTTGAGTACGGGACCCGGAGCACACTCCGCCCCCGCACCGCACACCCCCGACGAGAAGCCCGACATCCTCGACGAGAAGCCCTACACCCCCGGCAAGAGGCCGGACACCCCCGGTAAGAGGCCCGCCGCCGGGCGCCCGGGGCGCGCCTCGATGTTCAGTTCGCTGCGGATCAGGAACTACCGCCTGTTCTTCGCCGGGCAGGTCGTCTCCAACACCGGCACCTGGATGCAGCGCATCGCCCAGGACTGGCTGGTGCTCAGCCTCACCGGCTCCTCCACCGCCGTCGGTGTGACCACGGCGCTCCAGTTCCTGCCGATGCTCCTTTTCGGCCTCTACGGCGGCGTCCTGGTCGACCGCCTGCCCAAGCGGCCCGCCCTGCTGTGCACCCAGTCCTCGATGGCCCTCACCGGCCTCGCTCTCGCCTTCCTCACGCTCACCGGGCACGTCGAGGTGTGGCACGTGTACGTCGCGGCCTTCGCGGTCGGCCTCGCCACGGTCGTGGACAACCCGGCCCGCCAGTCCTTCGTCTCCGAGATGGTCGGCCCCGGACAGCTGCAGAACGCGGTCAGCCTCAACTCGGCCAACTTCCAGTCCGCCCGCCTCGTCGGCCCCGCCGTCGCCGGCCTCATGATCACCGGCGTGGGCACGGGCTGGGCGTTCCTCGCCAACGGCCTGTCGTTCGTCGCGCCCATCGTGGGCCTGCTCCTGATGCGCGGCCGTGAGCTGCACCCCGTGGAGCGCGCCCCGCGCGGCAAGGGCCAGCTCCGCGAGGGCCTGCGCTACGTCGCCGGGCGCCCCGACCTGATCTGGCCGATCGTCCTGGTCGGCTTCGTCGGCACGTTCGCCTTCAACTTCCCCGTCTACATCTCCGCCTTCGCCGACGAGGTCTTCGCGGCGGGCGCCGGCGCGTACAGCATGTTCAACACCCTGATGGCGGTCGGTTCGGTCACGGGCGCGCTGCTGGCCGCCCGGCGCGGCACCGCCCGGCTGCGCGTGCTGAGTGCCGCGGCGATGGTCTTCGGCACGATCGAGATGGTCGCCGCCGCCGTCCCGGAGCTGTGGATGTTCGCGCTGCTGATGATCCCGCTGGGCCTGTTCGGCATGACGGTCAACGTCACCGCCAACACCACCATCCAGATGGCCACCGACCCGGCCATGCGGGGCCGCGTCGTGTCCCTGTACATGATGGTCTTCCTCGGCGGCTCCCCGGTCGGCGCGCCCATCGTCGGCTGGGTCACCGACACCTACGGCGCCCGCATCGGCCTCGCGGCCGGGGGTGCGGTGGCGGCCACGGCGGCGGCGGTCATCGCCCTCGTCCTGGCCCGCGCGGGCGGCCTGCGCCTCTCGGTGGGCTGGTACCACGGCCACCCCCACGTACGGTTCGTCCCCAGGGAGCGGCAGGAGGCACTGGCACCCGTGGCGTGACGGCGGACGCGACCGCGCCGCCCGTCACCGCGGCGTCCGCGCCGTTCCCGTCCGCGCCGCCCGTCACCGCGGCGTCCGGGCCGTCCGCGACCGCCGCGTCCGATGCCGCTCGCGTCCGCGCTGTGCGCGACCGATCCGCCCGGCACCGCGGTGGCCGTGACGGGCGGATCGCCCGCCGTCACGCCGTCCGCCGCCGCGGTGGGCGTCCGTGGCCTTCGGCCGGACGCGGTGGACGCGGTGGACGCGTCGGCCGCGCGGGGGCTCGTCCCACTTCACGGGTGTGGACAGGGACGCTGGAAGACTGCTGCCCATGAGACTCTTCGCCGCCGTACTGCCCCCGGAGGACGTCACGCGGGAACTGGCCGCCGAGGTCGGCGTACTGCGCGCGCTGCCGGGCGCCGACGGCCTGCGCTGGACCGGCCGGCCCGGATGGCACCTCACGCTGGCCTTCTACGGCGAGGTGGACGACGCCCTCGTACCGGACCTGTCGGCCCGGCTGGAGCGGGCCGCCCACCGCACCGGGCCCTTCCCGCTGGCGCTGCGCGGCGGCGGGCAGTTCGGGCACGGGCGGGCGTTGTGGGCAGGCGCGCAGGGCGACCTGGCCACCCTGCGCCTGCTGGCCGACCGCGCCGGGGCCGCCGGGCGCAGGGCGGGCGTGCCGAGTGGCGAGCACCGGCCGTACGACAAGCCCCACCTCACGCTGGCGCGGGGCCGGGGCGCGGTCGACGCGGGACCGTACCTGGCGGCCCTGGACGGCTTCACGTCCCGTACATGGACCGTGCGTGACATGGCCCTGGTCCGCAGCACCCTGCCGCAGTCCGGCGTGCCCGGTGAACAGCCCCGGTACGAGGCGGTCGCCCGTTGGCCACTGGGCGCGGCCGGTTAGGCTCGGGGACGTGGACCCGAAGACCCGGAACCGGATCATGGCCGGTGTGCTCGTGCTGATGTTCGCCGCGGTGGCGGTGGCGGCGGCGCTCGGAAGGTAGCGCGCGCCGCCCCCGCCCCGCAGCGGGCCCTGATGGCAAGGCCCGCTGCCGGCTCTGCAATTACCAGGCGAACGCCTCGGGGGACGGCCCGGGACCGGGGAAGACCTCGTCGAGCCCCGTCAGCAGCTCTTCCGGCAGCTCCAGTTCCACGGCCCGCAGCGCCGACTCCAGCTGCCCGACGGTGCGCGGCCCGACGATCGGCCCCGTCACGCCCGGCCGGGTCAGCAGCCACGCCAGCGCGGCCTCGCCCGGTGCCACGCCGTGCTTGTCGAGCAGGTCCTCGTACGCCTGGATCTGGGCGCGTCCGGCCGGGTCGGCGAGGGTGTCGGCCGCCCTTCCCGAGGCACGCCGGCCGCCCTGGACCTCCTTCTTGATGACCCCGCCGAGCAGCCCGCCGTGCAGCGGCGACCACGGGATGACGCCGAGGCCGTAGTCCTGCGCGGCCGGGATCACCTCCATCTCGGCGCGGCGCTCGGCGAGGTTGTAGAGGCACTGCTCGCTGACCAGCCCGATGGTGCCGCCGCGGCGGGCGGCGGCCTCGTTGGCCTGGGCGATCTTGTAGCCGGGGAAGTTGGAGGACCCGGCGTACAGGATCTTGCCCTGCTGCACCAGCACGTCGACGGCCTGCCAGATCTCCTCGAAGGGAGTGCTGCGGTCGATGTGGTGGAACTGGTAGACGTCGATGCGGTCGGTCTGCAGCCGCTTGAGCGACGCGTCCACCGCGCGCCGGATGTTGAGCGCGGACAGCTTGTCGTGGTTGGGCCACGGCTCGCCGTCGGCGGCCATGTTCCCGTACACCTTGGTCGCGAGGACCACCTTGTCGCGGCGGTCACCGCCCTTGGCGAACCAGTTGCCGATGATGGTCTCGGTACGGCCCTTGTTCTCGCCCCAGCCGTACACGTTGGCGGTGTCGAAGAAGTTGATGCCCGCGTCCAGCGCCGCGTCCATGATGGCGTGGCTGTCGGCCTCGTCGGTCTGCGGGCCGAAGTTCATCGTGCCGAGGACGAGGCGGCTGACCTTGAGTCCGGTGCGTCCGAGCTGCGTGTACTTCATGGTCCACAAGCCAACGCGTTGAAGCGCGCTCTAGGCAAGCACCCCAGGGCGGACGTCGGCCTCCGGGGGCGGCGGTCGTGGCTCTCGCCCCTGCCGGGCCGCCCTGGTGCAGCCGCGCGGCGCGACGCCCTGCGCGGTGACGGCGAGTCGGCCGGGACTGGTCACACGTCGTAGGCCTTGCCCAGGTCCCAGCCCTGGTGCATCGCGTCCGCGAAGGCCGCCGCGATGCGGTGTTCGCCGCTGTCGTTGGGGTGCGTGCCGTCGTAGGTGTCCGTGTGGATGTCGTACGAGGGGAAGGGCGACGCCAGGAGGAGGGGGGAGCGGGGTTCGTCCAGGTCGGCCGCCGTCTTGGCGAGGAGTTCGTTGAAGCGGGTGACCTCGTCGGCGAACGGGGCGTCGTGCTCGGCGCGGATGTTGGGTATCACCGGCAGCAGCACCATCCTGATCCGGGGCCGGGCGGCCCTGGCCTCGGCGATGAACTCGCGCGCGTGCTGCGCCGTCTGTTCGGCGTTCGTGTAGAAGCCGAGGTCTATGAGGCCGAGGGAGACGAGCAGGATGTCCGCGCGGGCCGTGCGGACGGCCTCCCCGATCAGCGGGGCCATGTGCAGCCAGCCCTCGCCCCAGCCGGCCAGGTGGGCGCGCGGGAAGTCCGGGTCGGCGTACGCGTACGACGTGGGGGCGTCGGCGGTCTTGTCGTACAGCGTCTCGCGCGGGCCGACGAGCGTGAACGGGCCGCCGTAGGTGGCGCAGAGGTGCTGCCAGAGGCGGTAGCGCCACGTGTGTTCGCCCGCGCTGCCGATCGTCATCGAGTCACCGACGGGCATGAACCTGAGCATCCGCTCATGATGGGGGATCGGCGTGCCCCCGGCCGCCCCGACGGAATGTGAATCCGGCCACGCTCCGTGAAGGCGCCCGGCGGATGGCACTCTTGGGGCATGCGCCGATCGCTCGCTCTGCTCGCCGGAGTCCTCCTCGCGGGAGCCCTGGCCGTGCCCGCTTCCGTCGCCGGGAGCGCGTCCGCCGCCGACGGCGACGACGGGTTCACGATCAGGGACCCGCGCATCACCGAGTCCAGCGGGCTCGCCGCGTCCCGGCAGCACCCCGGCATCTTCTGGACGCACAACGACCAGGACCAGGGCGCCTTCCTGTACGCGGTGGACGGCGGCACGGGCGAGACCGTCGCCACCATCACCCTGACCGGCGTCGGCACCCCCCGTGACATCGAGGCCATCGCCGTGGGCCCCGACAACCGCCTGTTCGTCGGCGACATCGGCGACAACGACGGAGTGGTGTGGGACCACGTGTGGGTGTACGAACTGCCCGAACCCGCCACGCTGAAGGACCAGTCCGTGCGGGCCACGCAGTACGTCGTGAAGTACGCCGACGGCCCGCGCGACGCCGAGTCGCTGATCGTCCACCCGAAGACCGGCCGCGTCTACATCATCGACAAGCAGGAGCAGGGCGGGCACTTGTACGAGGGCCCGGACGGACTGTCCGCCTCCGGTACGAACGTCTTCCGGCCCGCCGCGCCCGTCGACCTGTGGGCCACCGACGCCGCGTTCTCGCCCGACGGCCGCCGTCTCGCCGTACGCGGTTATTTCGGCGGCATCTGGTACGACTGGAACGGCGGAAAGCTGAAGCGGCGCGGCCGGCTGAGCGTGCCGCTGCAGGGGCAGGGCGAGTCCGTGACCTACTCCACCGACGGGACCACACTGCTCTACGGGAGCGAGGGCACCGAGAGCGACGTCCAGGCCGAGGACGCGCCCGGGGCGGGCGGTGACTCCTCCGGGGGCGGCGCCTCGGGGTCGGGGAGCGGGGCGGACGGTGCCGGGGCGGGGCTGACGTCCGGGGCCGTGGCCGTGGGGGGCCTCGTGGTGCTGTTCCTGCTGTTGCGGGGAGTGTTCCGCAAGAAGGGGTGAGCCCGGCGTCGCATACGTACGCACCGACGAACACGCCGGTGTCGGCCCCGGTCTCGCCATCGTGCACAGCGTCGTCCGCGCGCACGGCGGGACCCTCGGCCTGGCGCCGCGCCCGGCCCGGAGGCCTCGTCGTCACGGTCCGCCTCCCCGGCACGCCGTAGAGGCGGTGGAGGCGGTGGACGGCGGGTCCTGCCAGCAGGCCTCGTCGGCCGGGAACGGCAGGTAACGACCGGCCGCGCGGCAGCGTTTGTACCAGCGCCGCCAGCGGGCGTCGTAGGGGGTGGGCAGCCGCCGGACGCACGGGTCCGGGGTACGGATGTCCGGCACGGTGTCCCAGCCGCCCGGCCCGGATCCGGTGAACAGGCGGGCGACCGCCTCACGAACCAGCCGGAACATGCCCCTCCGCCCCCGTGAGCGCGAGCCTGGCCCACACGCACTTCGTGTACGGGTCCTGCCGGTGCCCCCAGCTGTCGGCCAGCGCCTCCACCAGCGCGAGGCCGCGTCCGCCCTCCTCGTCCGGACGGGACCGGTGGATCGTGGGCAGCCGGTCCCGGTCCGGATCGGCGACCTCCAGGAACAGCCCGCCGTCGTCCAGGGTCAGCGTGACCCTGACCCGGGCGCTGGGGATCCGGCAGTGGGTCACGGCGTTGGTGAGCAGTTCGTTCGCCACCAGGGTGACGCTGTGGGCGAGTTCGTCTCCGACACCCCAGTCGGCGAGGGCTTTGCGGACCTGCTGACGGGCGCCGGGGACGTATCGGCGGTGCTTGGGGATGAGGAAGGTCTTGAGGGAGGGCATGGGGGTGGCGTACCTCCTGACGCTGAGTCAAGTGCAAGTGGCAATAGTCCATGAGACTAAAGACGCAGAAGCGTGACTAGCAACTAGAAGAAGTGCATACGTGCTCCTGGAAATATGTTCGGTTAGCGTCATGCTCTACATTTGGGAACGACGAGAGGGGGCTGACATGCCTGTAGGGCGGCCGACCGTACGCAGTCGCCGACTTGGAGCCGCGCTCAAGACGTACCGGCTGGCGGCGAAGATGGACCAGGTCCAGGCCGCCGAGGTGATCGCGGCGCACCAGACCAGGGTCAGCCGCATAGAGTCCGGCCACGTGTCCGCCCGCCCGCTCGAAATCCGCGCCATGCTCGACGCGTACGGAGTGCGTGACTCAGAAGTCCGGCAGAAGCTCGAGGACTTGGCCCGCCAGTCGAAGCGACGCGGCTGGTGGCTGGAGCATGCGGCACATTTGCGGCCGGACTACCTGGACCACATCGCGTTGGAGGACGATGCGACGTACATCCGGGAGTGGCAGCCGGTGATGGTGCCGGGGCTTCTGCAGACTCCGGCCTATGCGGAAGCAGTTGTCGCTGCCAGCCCTCACTACATCGAGCCGGAACGGGCCGCCCAACTGGTGAAGGTCCGCATGGGCAGGCAGGGGAAGATCGAAGAGGGCGGAGCGTCGTACACGGCCATCCTTTGGGAAGCGGTCGTCACGCATCCGCTGGTGAGCGTCGAGATCCACCGCGAGCAATTGTCCGCGATCCTTGAGGTCGGTAAACGGCGGAACGTCACGGTGCAGGTCCTGCCGTTCAGTGCGGGCTTCCTGGCCGGCTACTCCTGCGCCTTCTCTTCCTTCAGTTTCGATGAGGAACTGACCGTCGAAGCGGTCGCCATGGACAACCTGCGGGGCACGTCTGTTCTCGAAGGGGCCGAGGACCTTGCCGCTTACGCTCATGCGTTCGACCAACTACGATCGTCGGCAATGACACCGGACGCGAGCGAGAAGCTGATCCGAGGCGTTCTGCGGAGCTTGAGGGAAGACACATCGTGACCGAGGTTGTTGGCCCCTTCTGGAAGTCCTCGTACTCGGGTGCGGAGAACGCCTGCGTCGAGGTCGCCGACACGGACCCCGACGGCCGGGCCGTCCGTGACAGCAAGCGGCAGGACGGCCCCCTCGTCACCGTCTCCCGCGAGAGCTGGCAGGCGTTTGTGGGGCAGTTCGGCTGAGGCCCGTCCGGCACACCCTGCCCGTCCCCTCCCTTGCCGACTGCTGAAGGCCGGCGGTTCGTGTCCCGGCCCCTGGTGTCGACGTGGGCCCACGCCCCGGACGACGATTCAGGTGGGTGCCCGGCGCCACGGTGTCACCGCGCGGTTCCTGTCGCCGGAGGAGGGCGGGGAACTCGTGGCGCGGTACGTCCGGTCACGAGGCGGCCGGGGCCCCCTCCTGGTCCTGACCCACCTCGGGTTCGGTGGTTTCCTCCGCCACCCAGGACAGGTAGGCCTCCGACCCGCCGGTCACCGGCAGCGTGATCCACTCGGGGACGTCGTAGGGGTGCTGCTCCGTCACCCACGCCCCGAGTTCCGCGAGACGGTCCGACGTCGTCTTGTACGAGATGCGCCATTCCCGCGCCGTCTCGATGCCGCCCTGCCAGCGGTAGACGGTGCTGAACGGCCCGTCGATGTGTGCGCACGCCGCGAGCCTGCCCTCGACCGCGCCCCGGGCCAGCGTCTTCGCCTGGTTCTCGTCGTCGATGGTCGTCTGCGCGATCACGATGCCGGTCATGCCACTGCCTTTCGGGCGGGGAATGTGACGACCTTAGCCAGTGGTCGGTCGTGGACACTGCTGCTCGCGCCCGGCGTCTCCGGCTTCACCCGCGCCGTGACGTCCCGCGGACGCGACAGTCCTGTCAGACGGAATCCTCGTAGCCGGCAGGCCCGGAGAAGACGATCTGCGTGACGGCGGGCCCGTAGTCGGCCTTGACCGCGACACGGTAGAGGCCTTCGCCGGGCAGAACGATCTCCGTACTGAGTTTGCCGTCGTCGACGGCTTCATGCCGGGCCACCGTCTCCCAGCCTCCGTCGAGGGCCGTGACGGTGCACTGGACCTCAGCGGGGTCGTCCGTGCCGGTGATCACACAATCCCAAGCAGCATGGGGGGTGACGTAGTCGGGCACGGTGAGCCCGATGCCGTCCTCGGCCTGGTCCGGCCCGAGGGGTTCGTCGCGGAGGAGGAAGTCGGACACGACGCGTCGGGCGTCCTTGCCGTTGGCCATCGCCCCGTGCTGGGCGAACACCGGCATGGCACGCTGCGGCACGGCGGGCATGGACTCGCGGTGCACGGTGCCGTCCCCCCACACGTTGTAACGGCGTGGAGCCCCGGTGGGCAGACGCTTGACGGTGCCGTCCGTATCCGTGCGGAACGAGTACTCAGAGGCGTGGACGACCCCGTCGACGAGTTTCATCGACTGCACGGTGTCCTGGCGGGTGCCGACCACAGGCCACAGCTGAGGGAGATCCAACGTGCTGTGGAAAGTGGCGAAAAAGTCCTCTGCCGCACCGAACAGATCTTTGTCCCCGCCGAGATTCGCGACGTCCGCGGGCGTCAGGTGACGTACGTCGAGACCGTCCTCCACGCAGAGGAACTGCGGGAGCAGTTCATGGACGGCGGGCATGGTGGCGGCTGCCGCGGCCAGGCGGCGGTGGGGCAGCGGCAGAGGCCCGCCCTGAACGGTGTTCAGGATGTTCGCGGCGACCACGGATCCCTTGAACGGCGTGCCCAGCGTCATCACACCGCGGGTGTCGGCAGCCAGATCACTGTCCGGGCCGAGAGTGAGAGCGGCGCAGGCGACGAGGCCCCCCATGGAATGGGCGACGAACACGAGGCGGGCCGGGCGTTCGTCCACCGCTTGCCGCCTGGCCTCGTCGTGGGCGGGGTGGGCCCGCCAGCGCTGGAGGTGATCGCGTGCCTCCGTGGCGAGCCTTCGCGCGTTGACGGCGACGGGGAGACGCCAGTCGTAGGGGAAGGCCATCACCGCGTCGCGGTGGGCGACGGTGTCCTCGACGGTGCGGAGGAGCTTGTGGTAGGGCTCGAAGCCACGAAGGAAAGGGCTCCATGCGGGGAACCGCAGGAGGCGGCGTGCCCGGACGCGGGTGTAGTCGCCCGCGAGTTCCTCGGGAGTGAGCCGGAGGCCGTCGAGACCCTGTGGCGAGAGCCAGGCCTTCGCGAGCCAGGATCCATTGGCCAGACCCCAGATCGCCTTGTCGGTCCGGGTGTCGTGGAGTTCGCTGCCCATGATGCCCGGGACGACCACGACCGCGTCGTGAGTGACCTGTGGTGTGAGGTCAGGCTCCCCATAGGGAAGGGGAGTTGGCCGCGCATTACCCCTGAGCTGGTTCATGCCTGCCACAATAGTGACATGCGAAACACAGGGGCCGAGATCAGTCAGGGCCCCGCCTTAGCCGAGGACTGGTCGCCCGAGCAGCGGGTCCTGTTGACCCTGGCAGTGCGCGACTACGACGACGATTACGATGCCGCAGCCTTCGCCGAGGGAATCGACCGGCAGATCGCAGTGGTACGTGAGTGGTGGAGTACACCGGGGCCAGGGCCGACGTTCCGGCAGGTGCCCCCTCCCGTGTTGAAGACGCGCGACGACGTCGAAGACTTCCTGAGGGCGCAGCAGGTCCGGGACATGCACGGACAAGCACTCGTAGTGTTCGTGACGGGCCATGGCATCAAGGGCAGGTCCGACACGCATTTCCTGCGACTGCCGAACTCGGTCGAGTCGCGGCCCCTGTCCACCGCGATGCGTACGTCGGAGATCGTTTCGGCGGCACTGGATTCGCACGTCGACAACGTGCTGGTGATCATCAATACGTGTTTCGCGGGCAGCGTGAACGCCGAAATCGCGTCTCTCTACAAGGACATCCCGCCCAGCCGCCGAAAGCAGTGCAACCTCGATGTCCTGGCCACGTGCAGCCACGACACCAAGATCAAAGTGCTGCAATTCCCGTACCTGCTTGAACAGGCGTACAAGCGATTGCGGCGCAATGCCGGAATCACCACCCCCTACCTCAGCGTCGCCGACTTCATGGCCGAATACGCTCGGGGTCTGCGCGACGAGGAGAAGCGTCAGTTCAAAATTCGGTACGCCCTGGACGGCGGTGTCTCCGAACCGACGCCCTGCCTGCCGAACCCCGGCTACGTGCACGTCCCGGAGGCGCTCGCCGCCGTGCGGCAGGACGGGGTGCCGGCACAGGAGTACTGGCTCGACCGGGCAACCGGTCGCCCCCAGGAACAGGACCACGGGTGGTACTTCCGTGGCCGCGCCGACCTGAACCTGGCGATCGCTTCCTTCCTCGGCCACGACAGACCCCGGGGCGTCATGGTGGTCACCGGCTGCGCGGGCAGTGGCAAGTCGGCCGTACTGGCCCGCGCCGTGATGCTCAGCGACCGTCGCTTCCGGGCCGAGCCGCTCTACAAGACGGCCCAGGAATCCGCGGCACCGGAGACCTTCCCCCCGGAAAACGCCGTGACCGCCGCCGTACACGCCCGGCACCTGGACGCGGGACAGGTCGCCACCGACCTGCTGCGCGCGCTGGGCGCGGTTCCCGCCCCCGTACCACCCGCGGCCGACCGGGTGGAGGTGTGGTCGCAGCAGTTGCTGCAGCACGTCCGTGGATGCGCTCACACGGTGACGGTCGTGCTCGACGGTCTGGACGAGGCGCGGGAGCAGGCCAGGATCGTCGGTGACATCCTGACGCCACTGGCTCCGTTCTGCGAGCCGCGGATGCCGGGGCAGCGGCACGACGGCACACCCGTGGGTTCCGTGCCCGCGGTGCGGCTTTTGATCGGCGTGCGGTCCAGCAGACCGAACACGGACAGCGCCGGCGCAGCGCCCGACCCCGAGCCGGGCCTGCTCAGCGAGCTGCGGAAGACCTTCTCCGCGGTATCGGTGCTGCGCACGGACACCGAACGCAGTGAGAGCGACATCGCCGCCTACGTGGACGCGCTGATCAGTGATGTCGTCGATGAGGACGTCGTGAAGGACGTGGTGCCGCTGGTGGCCGCCCTGGTGTGGCCGTCCTTCATCGACGCCCGGCTGGCGGGGGACCAGTTGCGCCGATCCGGCGACCCCCTCGCGCTCGCGCACAGTCCGGAGTGGCAGGGCATGCTGAGACTCGGCATCCGAGGTCTCCTGCAGCGCGACCTCGCACTGGTCGAGCAGGACGGTCTTCCCTCCGATGTGGCCCTGGCCCTCCTCCAGGCCTCCGCTTTCGCCAAGGGGCAGGGTGTGCCCTGGGGAGAGATCTGGCCAACCATCGCCGGAGTCTTCCTCGCTCCGAAAAGCCTGGAGAGCGACGAGTGGGACACGATGATCGAGAGACTGCTCAACGGACGGCTCAGTGGTTACCTGGCGCACTCCGTGGAGGACAACCGGCGGGTGTACCGGCCGGCGCATGAGGAACTGGGCGAGGTGCTCCTCGGCGCGGGCGCGTCCCTTCTGAGTGCGGGCGGCCACGGTGTCTGAGACCTCCGACAGCCGGAACGCCGACATCCACCGACAGATCGCGGCCGCCTTGGCGAATCTGGTCCCCACCGATCCCACCATTCCGCCGCACCCGTATCTGCGCCGGTACCTGGCCCAGCATGCTGCCGACGGTGACGTCCTGGACGACGAGCACGTCCCGCCGGCCCTGCTCGCCTGGGAGACGAGCAGTGATGTGCGGCGGCTCCTCGCCACACGGGACGAAGGTTCCGAAGGCCGCCAGTGGTTACGGACCTGGGCCCTACTGGAGCCGTTCGCCCAGTTGGTCGACCCCCTGTCCCGGCTGTCCAGCATGCGTCTGGCGCACGACTCCACCACCCGAGAGCCCTCCCCGTCCCGCGAGAAGCGCGCGTCGGCGGCACAGGTGTTCGGCGCGGCGCCGGTGACCCCGCTGTGGAGCGACAGCTCCCCTCTGGCACCCGCCTGGACCACCGTGGCCAGGGAAGTGACGTCGCTGACCACCGTGGCGGGCGCCGAGGGACGAGCCGAGGCGGTAGCCGTCGGCGACAGCGGCGGAACACTGCGGATTCTGCGCCGGGACGGCAGCCTCGCCCACAGGCCGGTCCCGGTGCACCACGGCGCGATCACTCATCTGCTGGCGCTCCCGGGCGGCCTTGTGGTGACCGCCGGCACCGACGGGTGCGTGACCGTCGTGGACACCGCGCACGGAAGACCCGGGCGCCAAGTCGTCATCCACCGGCCGAAGACCTGGGTCAGCTCCCTGACCCTCCACCGGGTGGACGGACACCTGCCGCTGGTGCTGACGGCGTTCAGCGACGGACACGTCGCGGCCTTCGACACCGGCAGGTACCAGACCTGGGATGTGCCGCTTCCCGAGCTCCAGGACTCCCAGGCGGTCCTCTGCGGCGTCACCCGCGCCGATGACCACGCCTGCCTTCTGTTCACCACACATGACAAGGTGCACCTCTTCGACGGCCGTACCGTGGTCGCGCACTCCCAGCACCCGGCACCGGTTCGCGCACTCCTTTCCCTTCCCCAGCCGAACCTGTACGCGGTGGCCGACGAGGGCGGAAACCTGTCGGTGCACGATCTCTCGGACACCAGTGGCAGCTCCACGCCCGTGGCAACCGCAGTCCACCGGGCTCCGGTGACCGCGCTGCTGCTCACGTCCGTGGACGGCCGTCCCGCTCTCGCCTCGTCAGCCGGTGACGGGACAGTGCGGCTGTGGCTGCTGCCGCATCTGCAACCCGTCGGCGGCGACCTGGCCGCGCACGACGGACCGGTCAACGCCATGACCCGTCTGCCGGACGATGCCCACGACCGCCTCCTGACGGGGGGAGCCGACCGCATGGTGCGCCGTTGGCCGGTCGGCCGCCCCACCTTCACGCGGCCGCCGCGCGCCTGGAGCCGGATCACCGCCCGGGCGCTGTCCCCCGCCCCCCACCTTCTCGCCGTGGCCCGGGCGGCCCGGGTGGTGGTGAGGGATCTGGCGTCGGGTCACCAGCGCACCATGCTGAAGGGGCACGAGGTGACCGCGCTCGCGTGGCCCAGACTCCAGGGCCGTCCCGTCTTGGCCGCCGCCCTGAGCGACAACAGCGTCATCTGCGTCGATCCCGTCACGGGACACCGGATCGGTGCCCCGCTGATCGGCCACTTCCTGCCGGTCAAGACCCTGGTGGCCGTGTCCGCGTCCCGCGGGGAACTGCTCATCAGCGGGAGCAGTGACGGCCGGCTCTGCGTGTGGGACCTGTCGTCGGGCGAGTTGCTGAAAGACATCGGCGACCACCAGTACACCGTTCACTGCCTGGCGACCCGGCAGGTCTCCGGCACGACGCTGGTCGCCTCGGGCGGCGGCGACGGCCGCGTACGCGTATGGGACATGAACACACTCGAGCAGCACGGCCGGACGATCGACTGCGATCAGGACGTCATCAACGACCTGACCTTCGTGCAGGAACGAGGCAGACTGCTCGTCGTGAGCGCGGGCCGGGACGGCACGCTCAAGCTGTGGGACGACCGCACAGGCGAGAAGACGGGGGAGCTTGTCTTCCGGGACGGTGAACTGAGCGCGGTCACCTCCATGCACCTGCCACAGGACAGGACGGCGCTCGCGGCGGCCGGGGCGACCAGCATCCACGTGTGGGACACCACCACGCACCGGCAGTTGCTGCGCATCGTGACGGGCTCGCCGGTCCATGCCCTCAAGACCGTCCAGGACCCGGGTGGCGAGAAGTACTCCATCCTGCTCGCCGCCGGCGTATCAGGAACCATGGCTTTCCGCCTGCAGCACGAACAACTGTGGTGAGCGTGCGCCGCCCGCATGCCTCAACGCTCCAGCGATGCGCCGAAGCGCTGTCACGTTCCCGGCGGACAGGGCGCAGAACCTGACGAGAGAATCTGCAGTCACGCCGATCGGACGCCGAAGATTCCGTCCGGATGCCAGCACCGTACGAGTGAGGATCAATGACTGTTGCGTTAGCCGTCCGCCCCCCGGCAGCAGCTGATGCGCTTCCTTCAGCAGCGCCGCCGGTCCCCTGGCCGAGCAGAACCGGATGCCAGAAGGGGCAAGGATGACTCTTCCGCCCGTCACTCTCCGACCGGCTCCGGAGGACGGCGTGTGGCGCCTCGGTTTGGCCCACGATCCGCTCGTGTACAACCAGGTGGAGCCCGAGACGGTCATGGGGTCCGCGGCCGGCCGCTTCAGCCTCTTCTCCTACGGCATGCTCTACTGCGCGTCCGCGCCCGCCGGCTGCTACGCCGAAGCCCTGGCGCCCTTCAGGGTCGACCCCCGGGTGCGCGATCTGATGGGCGATGCCGCCACTGGAGGCACGGGTCTGATGGCTGTGGGAGATCTCGCTTCCAGCTGGCGCGCGGAGCGGATCCTGGTGCGCCTCGTCCCCTCACCGCAAGCCCGCTTCCTCGACGTGGAGACGGAGCAGACGCGCCGAGCGCTCGCCGCCCTCCTCAAGGACGAGTTGAGGGAACTGAACCTGCAAGGCCCGCTGGAAAACCATCACATCCACGGTCCGAACCGTGGCATCGCCCGCCAGATCGCCGCGTGGGCCGTTGCCCAGCGCAACAGTGACGGCCACCAGTCGATACAGGGCATCACCTATCGCTCCAGCTACGGCAGACGACAGTGCTGGGCGATTCTCCGTGACACCGAACTGAAAGAGGAGGAACGGCGGCCCATCAGGCTGGAGGACGTGGACCTGCACGACGTGGCCCGTGAGTACGGGCTGACGGTGAGGTGAGCGACTGCGTTCACCGGCTCTGTGCGCTGTCGTTGGACTCGGTAGCAGCAAGCGGCAAGTCACACTTCTGCAACCTGATGCCCCGTCGTGAACGCCCTGTTCACGACCCTTTCTCTAGGCCAGACGAGGGAATTGAGGTGTGTTTTACAGGGGTAAAGGCATGGAGTAGGCGGTGGGGAAACGGGTAATCTTTAGTCAACCGCAGTGAGGAGCGAACATGTTGATCTACGCCAGCGCCGTCAGCGCCGGCTTACCCGGCCCGGCGCCTCGGATTCCGTCCGGTGCCACACGTACGCACGTCAACGTCCCGGCTTCCTCAAAGCAAAGGCGGTGCGCTGCCTCCACAGGCCGGCAGCGCAGATGCGCTCTCGCGGCTCCCCGCAGCCGCTGACCGAGTTCTCGCACGCCCCATGCTTCGCGCGTCAACGCGCCCGCCTCCGCCGCGTCCCTTGCGGCGGTGAAACGAGGAGACCATGCAGACCCAGCGAGAGAACACCGCCCAAGCCGCAGACCGAGCCCTCCGCGACACCGCTGAGCAGTCCATCGCCGAGATCGCGCGCTTCTTGCAGGAGACCTTCAGTCAGCGCGTCACGGCCCATATCGCCAGGGTGGAAGACCCCAAGCAGGTCGGTCGATGGGCGAGGTCGCAGAACGCCCCCCGCTTCGACTCGGAATGCCGACTGCGGACCGCCTACCAGGTCTTCACCTACATCGCCAACTGCGAGAACGAGCACATCGCGCGCGCCTGGATGATGGGAATGAACCCCCAGCTCGAGGACGACTCGCCGATCCAGGCCATCGCCGACGAGCGGTTCAAAGAAGTCATGGCTGCCGCCCGCTCATTCCGCCGCGGCGATCTCTGACAGGATTCCCGCCGGTCACGGAGAGCGGCGCACCCCTCGGACCTGCGCTCGCCGTGCGGCTCCTGCGCGCCCTCGTTCCACCCGGTGCACGAACGGCAAGGGCGCCCGACGTTCCGCCGGGCGCCCCTCATAGTCGTACCGCGAAAGCTACCGCTACAGCTTCTCGATCACATGATCCACGCACTTCGTCAGCGCCTCGACGTCCGCCGGGTCGATCGCCGGGAACATCGCCACGCGGAGCTGGTTGCGGCCCAGCTTGCGGTACGGCTCGGTGTCCACGATGCCGTTGGCGCGCAGGACCTTCGCCACCGCCGCGGCGTCGACCTCGTCCGTGAAGTCGATCGTGCCGATGACCGCCGACCGCTTCGCCGGGTCCGTGACGAACGGGTTCGCGAACTTCACGTCCTCCGCCCAGCCGTACAGCGTTCGCGCGGACGTCGCCGTGCGGCGGACCGCCCAGTCCAGGCCGCCCTGGCCGTTGATCCACTCGAGCTGCTGGTTCAGCAGGAAGAGGGTCGACAGCGCCGGGGTGTTGTACGTCTGGTTCTTGCGGGAGTTGTCGATCGCCGTCGGCAGGGAGAAGAACTCCGGGACGTGGCGGCCGGACGCGTGGATGCGCTCGGCGCGCTCGATCGCGGCCGGCGAGAACACGCCGATCCACAGGCCGCCGTCCGAGGCGAAGGACTTCTGCGGCGCGAAGTAGTAGACGTCCGTCTCCGCGACGTCCACCGGCAGGCCGCCCGCGCCCGACGTGGCGTCGACCAGCACCAGCGCGCCCTCGTCGGCGCCCGCCACCCGCTTGATCGGCATGGCGACACCGGTCGAGGTCTCGTTGTGGGTGAACGCGTACACGTCCACGCCCGCCCCGGCGACCGGCTCGGGGTGCGTGCCCGGGTCGGCGGAGATGACGTCGGGCTCGGCAAGCCAGGGGGCCAGCCTGGCGGCCTTGGCGAACTTGGAGGAGAACTCGCCGAAGCTGAGGTGCTGCGACCTGTTCTCGATCAGACCGTGCGTCGCGACGTCCCAGAACGCGGTGGAGCCGCCGTTGCCGAGGATCACCTCGTAGCCGTCGGGGAGCTGGAACAGCTCGCGGATGCCCTCGCGGACCTGGCCGACCAGGTTCTTCACGGGCGCCTGGCGGTGGGAGGTGCCGAGGAGGGACGTACCGGTCGCGGCGAGCGCGTCCAGCGCCTCCGTCCGCACCTTGGAGGGACCCGCGCCGAAACGACCGTCCGCGGGCTTGATGTCAGAGGGAATCCGGATCTCAGCCACGCAGGGAGCGTAGCCCGTCCGGGAAACCTGGGCGAAACGTCGTCCGTTCGGTGAGACGAGGACGCGCGGGGACGGGACAGCCGGCCGGTTCGTGTCCCGTCCCCGGCTCCCGTCCCTCCCCGGCTCGCGGGGGCCCGTGTGCCCCGCACTCTCGCCCGCACCCGCCCGTGCGCTGTTTCCTTGGACGTATGACCGATCTCGAGGGCGCACTGCGCGCGCAGGTGCGGGGCGACGTGGACTTCTCCGTCACCGCCCGCGCGCTGACCACCATGGACGCCTCCAACTACCGGCGTGTGCCGCTCGGCGTCGTCGCGCCGCGCGACGCCGACGACGTGGCGGCCGTACTCGCCGCCTGCCGGGAGCGGGGCGTGCCCGTCGTGGCGCGCGGGGGCGGGACGTCCATCGCCGGGCAGGCCACCGGCACCGGCGTCGTCCTCGACTTCACCCGCCACATGAACCGGGTGCTCGGGATCGATCCCGGCGCGCGGACCGCCGTCGTGCAGCCCGGGGCCGTACTCGACCGGTTGCAGGACGCCGCCGCGCCGCACGGGCTGCGCTTCGGCCCCGACCCCGCCACCCACAGCCGCTGCACCCTCGGCGGCATGATCGGCAACAACTCCTGCGGCTCCCACTCCGTCGCCTGGGGGACCACCGCCGACAGCGTCCGGGAGTTGTCCGTCCTCACCGCGCGCGGCGAGCGGCTCAGGCTCCGGCAGGGCTGGGAGGGCACCCCCGAGGGGCTGCGCCGGCTGGTCGACGGCGAACTCGCGCGGCTGCGCACCGGGTTTCCCGACCTGCCCCGCCGTATCTCCGGGTACGCCCTGGACGCCCTGCTTCCCGAGAACGGTGCCGACGTCGCCCGTTCCTTCTGCGGTTCCGAAGGCACCCTCGGCATCCTCACGGAGGCCGTCGTACGGCTCGTCGACGCGCCCCGCGCGCGGGCGCTCGCCGTGCTCGGGTACGCCGACGAGAGCGCCGCGGCCGAGGCCGCCCACGGTCTGCTGCCGCACCGGCCGCTCACGGTGGAGGGCATGGCCGCCGACCTGGTGCCCGAGCCGGAGGCGGGTGCGCTGCCGCGTGGCGGCGCCTGGCTGTTCGTGGAGACCGGCGGCGGGTCGCCCGGCGAGGCACGCGCGCGCGCCGAGGCGATCGTGCGGGCCGCCGACGCGCTCGACGCCCTGGTCGTGACCGACCCCGCCGCACAGCGTGCCCTGTGGCGCATCCGGGAGGACGCCAGCGGTACCGCGACCCGTATGCCGGACGGCACGGAGGCCTGGCCCGGCTGGGAGGACTGCGCGGTGCCGCCCGCCCGGCTCGGCCCGTACCTGCGCGCGTTCCGGGAGCTGCTGGCCGGCCACGGGCTGCGCGGCACGCCGTACGGGCACTTCGGCGACGGCTGCATCCACGTGCGCATCGACTTCGATCTGCTGTCGGCCCCGGGGGTCGCCCGCTTCCGGCGGTTCTCCGAGGAACTCGCCGACCTCGTCGTCGCCCACGGGGGCTCCCTGAGCGGCGAGCACGGCGACGGGCAGGCCCGCGCCGAACTGCTGCCCCGGATGTACGGCGTCGACATGGTGACCCTGTTCGAGCGGGTCAAGGGGGTGTGGGACCCCGACGACCTGCTGAATCCCGGGATGCTGGTGCGCCCGGCCCCGCTGGACGCCAACCTTCGTTTCGCGTCCCTGGCCCACCGTCCCGGCCCGGTCGACGTCGCCTTCGGCTACCCCGCCGACGGGGGTGACTTCTCCGCCGCCGTACGGCGCTGCGTCGGCGTCGCCAAGTGCCGTACGACGTCGGTGACGGGCGGCTCTGCCGTGATGTGCCCGTCCTTCCGGGTGACCGGTGAGGAGCGGCACTCCACGCGCGGGCGCGCCCGGCTGCTGCACGAGATGCTCGCCGGGGAGGTCGTCCGGGACGGCTGGGCGTCCACCGAGGTGCGGGACGCGCTCGATCTGTGCCTGTCCTGCAAGGGCTGCCGCTCCGACTGCCCGGTCGGGGTCGACATGGCCACGTACAAGGCCGAGTTCCTGCACCGGCACTACGCCGGGCGGCGCCGGCCCGCCTCACACCACTCGATGGGGCGGCTGCCGGTGTGGCTGCGCTGGGCGGCGGCCCTGCGGCTGGCCGGGACGGTCAACACCCTCGGGTCCGTCCGGCCCCTCGCCGCGCTCGCCAGGCGGGTCGGCGGCATCGCGCCCGAGCGGACGCTCCCGCGGCTCGCGCGGGAGACGTTCACGAGGTGGTGGCGCGGCCGGCGCCCGGCCGGCCCGGCTCGGGGGCCCCTCGTCATCCTGTGGCCCGACACGTTCACCGAGCACCTGTCGCCGTCCGTGGGCCGCGCGGCCGTACGGGTGCTGGAGGCGGCGGGGCTGCGCGTCGCCCTCCCGCCCACGCTGTACCCCCGGCAGGCGCGCGTGGGCGACGGCCGGTCGCGACTCCTCGACCCGCTGCCGTTCCTGCGCCCCCGGCCCCGGGTCTGCTGCGGACTCACGTACGTCTCCACGGGTCAGCTCGATCACGCCCGCACCGTCATGCGCCGCACCCTCGACCTGATGACGCCCGTGCTGGAAGCCGGCACCCCCGTGGTGGTCCTGGAACCGAGCTGCGCGGCGGCCCTGCGCACGGACCTGCCCGAGCTGCTGCACGACGACCCGCGCGCGGCACGCCTCGCCGCCCGGGTCGTCACCTTCGCCGAGGCGCTGGAGCGTCTCGCCCCCGACTGGAGCCCGCCCCGCCTCGACCGGCCGGTGACCGGCCAGACCCACTGCCACCAGCACGCCGTGCTGGGCGACGCCGCCGACCGCCGGCTGCGCGCCGCGGCGGGCCTCACAGGCGAACCGGTGGGCGGCTGCTGCGGGCTCGCCGGGAATTTCGGCTTCGAGAAGGGCCACTACGACGTCTCCGTGGCCTGCGCGGAGGAGCAGTTGCTTCCGGCCGTACGGTCCGCCCCGGCCGGGGCGGAGATCCTGGCCGACGGGTACTCGTGCCGCACGCAGCTGGAACAGCTCGCCGGGGTGCGGGGCAGGCACCTCGCGGAGGTGCTGGCCCACGCCCTGGAACAGGATCATTGAGGGCGGCGCCCGCCCGGCAAAGTCCATTGCCATGTACTGGCGAGTGCAGCATGCTGGACATGCCCGTCTTCGTGACGTCGCGTGCGACGCCGAGTTCCCGGAAGGCCCCGACCCGTGACCACCCCCAGCGCCGCCACCCCGCCCACCCCGGCCCCGGCCGCCCCAGCGACGACTACGGGCCACGGCCCGAACTCGCCCGGCGCCCCGGGCCGCTGGGGTTCGCTGGGCCCCGTGGGACTGGTGCTGGCCGGGGGCGTCTCGGTGCAGTTCGGTGCCTCACTCGCCGTCGGCCTGATGCCGAGAGCGGGCGCCCTGGGTGTCGTCACGCTGCGGTTGCTGGTGTCGGCGGTCGTGCTGCTGGTGGTCTGCCGGCCCCGGCTGCGCGGCCATTCGCGCGCCGACTGGGGCACCGTCGTCGCCTTCGGCACGGCGATGGGCGCCATGAACGCCCTCTTCTACCAGGCCGCCGACCGCATCCCCCTCGGCCCGGCCGTCACCCTCGAGGTCCTCGGCCCGCTGGCCCTCTCCGTCCTCGCGACCCGCCGCCTGATCAACCTGCTGTGGGCCGCGCTCGCGCTGGGCGGCGTCGTGCTGCTCGGCGGCGGAGGCTTCAGCGGCCTCGACCCGGCGGGCGTCGCCTTCGCGCTGGCCGCGGGCGCGATGTGGACGGCGTACATCATCTTCAGCGCGCGTACGGGACGCAGGTTCCCGCAGGCCGACGGGCTCGCCCTGGCCATGACGGTGGCGGCCGTGCTGTCCCTGCCCCTGGGCATCGCGGAGTCCGGCGCGAAGCTCACCGACCCCACGACGATCGGGCTCGGCGCGGCCGTCGCGCTGCTGTCCTCGGTCACGCCGTACACGCTCGAACTGCTGGCGCTGCGCCGCATGACCGCGTCGACGTTCGCCATCCTGATGAGCCTGGAACCGGCCCTCGCGGCGACGGCCGGTTTCCTCGTCCTGAGCCAGTCCCTGAAGCCGACGGAGATCCTGGCCATCGGCCTGGTCGTCGGGGCGAGCATGGGGGCGGTGCGCACACAGGTCGGACGCCGGAAGGCCGCCGCTGAGGACGACCCGGTGGCGGCCCGGGCGGGCACCCGGGCGGACAACTAGCCCGGTCGACCCGCAGTGCGGGGTCCCGCTTCGGCCGGGCGGCGGCTCGGGCGGGGGCGCGGGCGGGCGGTTGGCCCCGGTGGCTCCGTAGCGCGGGGTCCTGTTTCGGGACGGCCGGGTGGCGGCTCGGGCGGATGCGCGGGCGGGTGCGCGGGTGGGCGGTCGGCCCGGTGGCCCCGCAGTTGCGGGCTCCCGCCCCGCCCCGCGGCGAATACAAGCACGCGTGCTTGTTTATGGCCCGCGCTGCTGCCATGCTCCTCCCCACACCGCCCCGCACACCGTCGTGCCCCGAGGGAGCGCACCGTGGCTGATCCGACGCCCGTGATCGACGATCTGCGTGAGGAGAGCGAGGAGCTGGACCGGCTCGTGGCCGGTCTGACGCCCGCGCAGTGGGCCCTCGCCACCCCCGCCCCGCGCTGGAGCATCGCGCACCAGATCGCCCACCTCGCGTGGACCGACCGTTCGGCCCTGGCGGCCGTCACGGACGAGGAACGCTTCCGCGCGCTGGTCCAGGAGGCCCTCGCCGCACCCGACAGCTACGTCGACGACGGCGCGGAGGAAGGCGCGCGGCTGCCCGCCCCGCGGCTGCTGGAGACCTGGCGGGCCGGGCGCACCGCCCTGGACAGCGCCCTGCGCGCCGCGCCGCCCGGCGCGCGGTTCCCCTGGTACGGGCCGCCCATGGCCACCGCCTCGATGGCCACCGCCCGGCTGATGGAAACGTGGGCCCACGGGCTGGACGTGGCCGACGCGCTGGGCGTCGCACGGCCGCCCACCGCCCGCCTCCGGCACATCGCGCGCCTCGGGGTCCGCACCCGCGACTTCGCGTACCACGTGCACGGCCTCACCCCGCCCGCCGAGGAGTTCCGCGTCGAACTGACCGGCCCCGGCGGCGAACCGTGGACGTACGGCCCCGGGGACGCGCCGCAACGGGTCACCGGGCCCGCCCTCGACTTCTGCCTCCTCGTCACACAGCGCGCCCACCGCGACGACCTCGCCGTACGGGCCGAGGGCTCCGACGCCGACCGGTGGCTCTCCATCGCCCAGGCCTTCGCCGGGCCGTCCGGCAACGGCCGCCCCGCGCGGGGAGCCGCCGAGTGACCGCCCCGGCCGCCCCGCCCGCCCACCGGCCGGCACCGCCCCTCCGCGTCGGCAACGCCTCCGGTTTCTACGGCGACCGCTTCGACGCCATGCGGGAGATGCTCACCGGCGGGGAACTGGACGTCCTGACCGGCGACTACCTCGCCGAGCTGACCATGCTCATCCTGGGCCGGGACCGCCTCAAGGACCCGTCCGCCGGATACGCCCGCACCTTTCTGCGGCAGCTGGAGGAGTGCCTCGGCCTCGCCCACGAGCGGGGCGTACGGATCGTCTCCAACGCGGGCGGGCTGAATCCGGCCGGGCTCGCCGACGAGATCCGGAAGCTGGCCGTGCGGGTCGGTGTCCCGCTGCGCGTCGCGCACGTCGAGGGCGACAACCTCGCCGGGGCGTACCCGGGCACCCTCGCCGCGCACGCCTACCTCGGCGGATCCGGGATCGCGGAGTGCCTGCGGGCCGGCGCGGACGTCGTCGTCACCGGCCGGGTGACCGACGCGGCCCTCGTCACCGGGCCCGCCGCCGCCCACTTCGGCTGGCCGGCGGACGATCACGACCGGCTCGCGGGCGCGGTCGTCGCCGGGCACGTCCTGGAGTGCGGGCCGCAGGCCACCGGCGGCAACTACTCGTTCTTCCTCGAGGGCGGCCGCGACGTACGCCGGCCCGGCTTCCCTCTCGCCGAGATCCACGACGACGGCACCTGCGTCATCACCAAGCACCCGGGGACCGGCGGTTTCGTGGACGTCGGCACCGTCACCGCCCAACTGCTGTACGAGACGGGCGGCGCCCGGTATGCCGGGCCCGACGTCACCACGCGCCTCGACACCGTACGGCTCAGCCAGGACGGGCCGGACCGGGTGCGGGTCGAGGGGGTGCGCGGTGAGGCGCCGCCGCCGACCCTCAAGGTCGGCCTCAACCGGCTCGGCGGCTTCCGCAACGAAGTGACCTTCGTCCTCACCGGGCTCGACATCGAGGCCAAGGCCGCGCTGGCCCGGGAGCAGATGACCGAAGCGCTCGCCAAGTCGCCGCCGAAGGAGGTGCGGTGGGACCTCGTCCGCACCGACCGGCCCGACGCGCCCACCGAGGAGACCGCGAGCGCGCTGCTGCGGCTCGTCGCCCGCGACCCCGACCAGGACGTCGTCGGGCGGGCGCTGAGCGGGGCGGCCGTCGAGCTCGCGCTGGCCGGATACCCCGGCTTCCACGTGACCGCCCCGCCGGGGAAGGGCAGCCCGTACGGCGTCTTCGAGGCGGCCCACGTCGAACAGGGCCGCGTCGAGCACGTGGCCGTGCTGCCCGACGGCACTCGTCGCGCCGTACCCCCGCCCTCCGCCACCCGTGAACCGGAGGACCTGCCCGAACCGGAACTGCCCGTACCGCTCTCCGGCGGTCCCACCCGGCGGGCCCCCCTCGGTCTCGTCGCCGGGGCCCGCAGCGGCGACAAGGGCGGGAACGCCAACGTCGGCGTGTGGGTGCGCGGCGACGACGCCTGGCGGTGGCTCGCGCACGAGCTGACCGTCGACCGGTTCCGGGAGCTGATCCCGGAGAGCGGCGAGCTGACCGTCGTACGGCACGTGCTGCCGCGGCTGCGCGCCCTGAACTTCGTCGTCGAGGGGATCCTCGGCGCCGGAGTCGCCGCCCGGCACCGCTTCGACCCGCAGGCCAAGGCGCTCGGCGAATGGCTGCGCTCCCGGCACCTGGACATCCCGGAGGCCCTGCTGTGACCGTCCTGCCCTCGGCCCTGGACCCGGCCGCCCCCGAATACCGCGCGAACCGCGACACCATGCTCGCCAGGCTCGCCGAACTCGACACCGAACACGCCAAGGCACTGGCCGGCGGCGGCCCGAGATACGTCGAGCGGCATCGCGGGCGCGGCAAGCTGCTCGCCCGGGAACGCGTCGAGCTGCTCCTCGACCCCGACACGCCCTTCCTGGAGCTGTCGCCGCTGGCCGCCTGGGGCAGCGACCACCCCGTGGGCGCCTCCCTCGTCACCGGGATCGGCGTGGTGGAGGGCGTGGAGTGCCTGATCACCGCGAACGACCCGACCGTGCGGGGCGGCGCGTCCAACCCGTGGTCGCTGAAGAAGGCCCTGCGCGCCAACGACATCGCGCTCGCCAACCGGCTGCCCTGCATCAGCCTCGTCGAGTCCGGGGGCGCCGACCTGCCGTCGCAGAAGGAGATCTTCATCCCCGGCGGCGCGATCTTCCGGGATCTCACGCGGCTGTCGGCGGCCGGAGTCCCGACCGTGGCCGTCGTGTTCGGGAACTCCACGGCGGGTGGCGCGTACATCCCCGGCATGTCCGACCACGTGATCATGGTCAAGGAACGCGCGAAGGTGTTCCTCGGCGGGCCGCCGCTGGTCAAGATGGCCACCGGCGAGGAGAGCGACGACGAGTCGCTGGGCGGCGCCGAGATGCACGCCCGCACCTCCGGTCTCGCCGACTACTTCGCCGTGGACGAGCCGGACGCCCTCAGGCAGGCGCGGCGCGTCGTCGCCCGCCTCAACCACCGCAAGGCGTACCCCGACCCGGCCCCGGCCGAGCCGCCCGCGTACGACGCGGAGGAACTGCTCGGCATCGTCCCCGGCGACCTGAAGACCCCGTTCGACCCGCGCGAGGTGATCGCCCGGATCGTCGACGGCTCCGACTTCGACGAGTTCAAGCCGCTGTACGGCACGAGCCTGACCACCGGCTGGGCGGCCCTGCACGGCTACCCGGTCGGCATCCTCGCCAACGCCCAGGGCGTCCTCTTCAGCGCGGAGTCGCAGAAGGCCGCCCAGTTCATCCAGCTCGCCAACCAGCGCGACATCCCGCTGCTGTTCCTGCACAACACCACCGGCTACATGGTCGGCACGGAGTACGAACAGGGCGGCATCATCAAACACGGCGCCATGATGATCAACGCGGTCAGCAACAGCCGCGTCCCGCACCTGTCCGTCCTGATGGGCGCGTCCTACGGCGCCGGGCACTACGGCATGTGCGGCCGGGCCTACGACCCGCGCTTCCTGTTCGCCTGGCCGAGCGCCAAGTCGGCCGTCATGGGCCCGCAGCAGCTCGCGGGCGTCCTGTCGATCGTCGCCCGCCAGTCCGCCGCCGCGAAGGGGCAGCCCTACGACGACGAGGCCGACGCCGCGCTGCGCGCCATGGTGGAGCAGCAGATCGAGTCCGAGTCCCTGCCGATGTTCCTGTCGGGGCGGCTGTACGACGACGGCGTCATCGACCCGCGCGACACCCGCACCGTCCTCGGCCTGTGCCTGTCCGCCCTGCACACCGCCCCGTACCAGGGCGCTCGGGGCGGCTTCGGCGTCTTCCGCATGTGAGGGGCCTACCAGTGATCACCTCTGTCCTCGCCGCCAACCGGGGCGAGATCGCCTGCCGCGTCTTCCGCACCTGCCGTGAGCTGGGCATCCGGACCGTTGCCGTGCACTCGGACGCCGACGCAAACGCCCTCCACGCGCGGGTGGCCGACAGCGGCGTACGCCTGCCGGGCGCGGCGCCCGCCGACACGTACCTGCGCGGCGACCTGATCGTGCGGGCGGCGCTCGCGGCCGGCGCGGACGCCGTGCACCCCGGCTACGGCTTCCTCTCCGAGAACGCCGGCTTCGCGCGCGCCGTGCGGGAGGCGGGCCTGGTCTGGATCGGCCCGCCTCCCGAGGCGATCGAGGCCATGGCGTCCAAGACCCGCGCCAAGGCACTCATGGGCCTGAAGTCGATGACCCCGGCCGACGTCACGGAGGCCGACCTCCCGGTACTGGTCAAGGCCGCGGCGGGCGGCGGCGGGCGCGGCATGCGCGTCGTACGCCGACTCACCGACCTGGCGGGAGAGTGGGAGGCCGCCCGCGCCGAGGCCGAGAGCGCCTTCGGCGACGGCGAGGTCTTCGTCGAGCCGTACGTCGAGGGCGGCCGGCACGTCGAGGTGCAGATCCTCGCCGACGCGCACGGCACCGTGTGGCCGCTCGGCACCCGCGACTGCTCCCTCCAGCGCCGCCACCAGAAGGTCATCGAGGAGGCACCCGCGCCGGGACTGGGCGAGCGGCTCACCGACGAGCTGTACGCGCTCGCCGTCCGGGCCGCCCGCGCCGTCGGCTACGTCGGCGCGGGCACCGTCGAGTTCCTCGTCGCCGACGGCCACGCGCACTTCCTGGAGATGAACACCCGCCTCCAGGTCGAACACCCCGTCACCGAGGCCGTGTACGGCATCGACCTGGTCGCCCTGCAGATCTCCGTCGCCGAGGGACACGCCCTGGACGCCGAACCGCCACGCCCGCGCGGCCACGCCGTCGAGGCCCGCCTCTACGCCGAGGACCCCGCCGCGGGCTGGGCCCCGCAGACCGGCCGGCTGCACCGCCTCCGGATCCCCGACGGTCCCGGCGTACGCCTCGACACCGGCTACACCGACGGCGACGACATCGGCGTCCACTACGACCCGATGCTCGCCAAGGCCGTCGCCCACGCGCCGACCCGGGCCCAGGCGATCCGCAGGCTCGCGGGCGCCCTGGAGGCCGCCGTCGTCCACGGCCCGGTCACCAACCGCGACCTGCTCGTCCGCTCCCTGCGGCACGAGGAGTTCACCTCCGGCCGCATGGACACCGGCTTCTACGACCGCCACCTCAGCGCCCTCACCGAGCCCGCGCCCGACCCGTACGCCCCCCTGGCCGCCGCCCTCGCCGACGCCCACGACCGCTCCGCCCGCTCCCGCTCCGCCTCCCGGTTCGGCGGCTGGCGCAACCTCCCGTCCCAGCCGCAGATCAAGCGGTACGCCATGGCCGGCGAGGAACACGAGGTCCGCTACCGCCACACCCGCGAGGGCCTGGCGGCCGACTGCGACGGCGTGCGCGTCGTCCACGCCGACGCGGCCTCGGTGGTCCTGGAGATCGACGGCGTACGCCGCAGGTTCGCGGTCTCCCGCTACGGCGACCAGGTGTACGTGGGCGCCACCGCCCTCACCGCCCTGCCCCGCTTCCCCGATCCGGCGGCCCGGCTCGCCCAGGGCTCCCTGCTGGCCCCGATGCCGGGCACGGTCGTCCGGGTGGCGGAGGGCCTGGCGGCGGGCTCACCGGTCACGGCGGGCGAACCGCTGCTGTGGCTGGAGGCGATGAAGATGCAGCACCGCGTCGAGGCCCCGGCGACGGGAATCCTGACGGCCCTGCACGTGGAGCCGGGGCAGCAGGTGCAGCCGGGCATGGTGCTGGCGGTAGTGCGAGAGACGTAGCGGCGCGGGACGGTGTCCGACATGCGGCACCCCCGACCACCGACCACGGAAAGCCCGAAGGAGACGGATGACCACCCACATCGAATCCGAAGAACACCAGGCTCTCCGGGAAGCCGTGGCCGCCCTCGGCAAACGCTACGGCCGCGACTACATGCTGAAGACGGTGGACGCGGGCGCCCAGCCCACCGAGCTCTGGCACGAGGCCGCCAGGCTCGGGTACCTGGGCGTCAACCTTCCGGAGGAATACGGCGGCGGAGGCGCGGGCATAGCCGAACTCTCCATCGTCCTCGAAGAGCTCGGCGCCTCCGGCAGCCCTCTGCTGATGATGATCGTCTCACCGGCGATCTGCGGCACGGTGATCTCCCGCTTCGGCACGGACGAGCAGAAGCGCGCCTGGCTGCCCGGTTTCGCCGACGGCACCCGCACCATGGCCTTCGGCATCACCGAGCCCGACGCCGGCTCCAACAGCCACCGCATCACCACCACCGCCCGCAGGGACGGCGCCGACTGGCTGCTGACCGGCCGCAAGGTGTTCGTGTCCGGGGTCGACCACGCGGACGCGACGCTCATCGTGGGCCGCACCGAGGACGCCCGCACCGGCAGGCTCAAGCCCTGCCTGTTCATCGTCCCGCGCGACGCGGACGGCTTCGGGCGGCAGCCCATCGACATGGAGCTCCACGTCGCCGAGAAGCAGTTCGAGCTGGTCCTGGACGATGTACGGCTGCCCGCCGAGGCGCTGGTGGGTGGCGGCACCACCCACGCGTCCGGCAGCGGGGAAGAGGACGCGGGGCTGCTCCAGCTGTTCGCCGGCCTCAACCCCGAGCGGATCATGACCGCCGCCTTCGCCATCGGCATGGGCCGCTACGCGCTGGCCCGCGCCGTCGAGTACGCGCGCGAACGCACCGTCTGGAAGGCCCCCATCGGCGCCCACCAGGCCATCGCACACCCCCTCGCCCAGGCGCACATCGACCTGGAGCTGGCCCGCCTGATGATGCAGAAGGCGGCCCACCTCTACGACGCGGGGGACGACATCGGCGCGGGCGAGGCCGCCAACATGGCGAAGTACGCGGCCGGCGAGGCGTGCGTGAAAGCCGTCGACCAGGCCGTGCACACCCTCGGCGGCAACGGCCTGACCCGGGAGTTCGGACTCGCGTCGCTGATCACCGGCTCGCGCGTGGCCCGTATCGCCCCGGTGAGCCGGGAAATGATCCTCAACTACGTCTCCCACCAGACCCTGGGCCTGCCCAAGTCGTACTAGACCGCCGGCCGCACGTGAGGGAAGCCGGGCCGGTGAGCCGTACCGAACAGTCCCAGCGCGACGGCGTGCGAGGAGGAACCGATGTTCCGCAGCGAGTACGCGGGCGTCCAGCCCGTGGAACTGCCCATTCACGAGGCCGTGCTCGGCCGGGCGGCAGAGTACGGGGACGCGCCCGCGCTCATCGACGGCACGGACGGCACGACCCTCACGTACCAGCAGGTGGACCGGTTCCACCGCCGCGTGGCCGCCGGTCTCGCCGAGGCCGGGGTGCGCAAGGGCGACGTCCTGGCCCTGCACAGCCCCAACACCATCGCCTTCCCGCCCGTCTTCTACGCCGCCACGCGCGCGGGCGCCACGGTCACCACCGTGCACCCGCTCGCCACCGCCGACGAGTTCGCCAAACAGCTCCGGGACTCGGCGGCGCGCTGGATCGTCACCGTCTCGCCGCTGCTGGACACGGCACGCCGCGCCGCCGAACTCGCCGGGGGCGTCCGCGAGATCTTCGTGTGCGACAGCGCCCCCGGCCACCGCTCCGTGACCGGCATGCTCGCCACGACCGCCCCCGAGCCGCGGCCCGTCATCGACCCCGTCGAGGACGTCGCGGTCCTGCCGTACTCGTCGGGCACCACGGGCACCCCCAAGGGCGTGATGCTCACCCACCGGCAGATCGCCACCAACCTCGCCCAGCTCCAGCCGGCCATCTCCGCCGGCCCCGGCGACCGCATCCTCGCCGTGCTGCCGTTCTTCCACATCTACGGCCTCACCGCCCTCATGAACCTGCCCCTCGGACACGGCGCCACGGTCGTCGTCCTGCCGCGCTTCGACCTGGAGACGTTCCTCGCGGCGATCCAGAACCACCGCATCACCGGCCTGTACGTGGCCCCGCCGATCGTGCTGGCCCTGGCCAAGCATCCGCTGGTCGCCGAGTACGACCTGTCGTCGCTGCGGTACGTCATCAGCGCCGCCGCGCCGCTGGACGCGAAGCTCGCCGCCGCCTGCGCCGAGCGGCTCCGCCTGCCGCCCCTCGCCCAGGCCTACGGCATGACCGAACTGTCGCCCGGCACGCACGTCGTGCCCCTCGACGCCGTGCGCGAGTCCCCGCCCGGCACCGTGGGCAAGCTGGTCGCCGGCACCGACATGCGCATCGTCTCCCTGGAGGACCCCGGCAGGGACCTCGGTCCCGGCGAGTCCGGCGAGATCCTCATCCGCGGCCCCCAGGTCATGAAGGGCTACCTCGGCCGCCCCGACGCCACCGCCGCCATGATCGACGCCGACGGCTGGCTGCACACCGGTGACGTCGGACACGTCGACGCGGACGGCTGGCTGTTCGTCGTGGACCGGGTCAAGGAACTCATCAAGTACAAGGGCTACCAGGTGGCCCCGGCCGAACTGGAGGCGTTGCTGCTCACCCACCCCGGCATCGCCGACGCCGCCGTCGTCGGCTCGTACGACGAGAACGGCGCCGAGATCCCGCACGCCCACGTCGTCCGCCGGCCCACCGCCGCCGGCCTCGGCGAGAACGACGTCATGACGTACGTCGCCGAGCGCGTCGCCCCGTACAAACGCGTCCGCCGCGTCACCTTCGTCGACGCCGTGCCCCGCGCCGCCACCGGCAAGATCCTGCGCCGACAGCTCAGGGAGGACCCCGCATGACGAGCCTCGTCCGCGCCGCGCACGACCGCGGCATCACCACCCTCACCCTCGACTCGCCGCACAACCGCAACGCCCTGTCGGCCGCCCTCGTCGGCGAACTCGCCGAGGCACTCACCGCGAGCGGCACCGACGACGCCGTACGGGCCGTCGTCCTCACCCACGACGGCACCACCTTCAGCGCCGGCGCCGACCTGCGCGACCCGCCCGACCCGAAGGCCCTGGTCGCGCTGCTCCGGCAGATCGTGGAACTGCGCAAACCCGTCGTCGCGCGCGTCACCGGCCATGTCCGGGCCGGCGGCCTCGGCCTGCTCGCCGCCTGCGACATCTCCGCGGCGTCCACCGCGTCGAGTTTCGCCTTCACCGAGGTACGCATCGGTGTGGCGCCCGCCGTGATCTCGCTGCCGCTGCTGCCGCGCACCGACCCGCGGGCGCTGACCCGCTACTACCTCACCGGCGAGCGCTTCGACGCCGCCGAGGCCGCCCGCATCGGCCTGCTCACGGCGGCCGGGGACGACGCCGACGCCGTACTCGCCCCGGTCCTCGACGGGCTGCGCCGGGCCGCACCCGAGGCCCTCGCCGCGACGAAAGCGCTGCTCACGGCCAGGGTGCTGGAGGCCTTCGACCGGGACGCGGACGGACTGACCGGGCTCTCCGCCCGGCTGTTCGGCTCCGCCGACGCCCGCGAGGGCATGACGGCGTTCCTCGAACGACGGGATCCCCCGTGGGTGCTGTGAGCACGGGCGCCCACGTCCCCGACGACCACGGAACCCCCGCCGACGGAGCCCCCGGCGCCGGCCGGGACGCACCCGCCGCCGACGGCGACCGCGGCGACCGTACCGCCGGCGGCGACCGCGTCCCCAAGCAGGACCGCAGCCGGGCCACCCGGCAGCGCCTGCTGGAAGCGGCCGTGGCCTGTCTCGCCGAGCACGGCTGGGCGGGCTCGACGGTCTCCGCCGTCGCCGAGCGGGCCGGAGTGTCCCGGGGCGCGGCCCAGCACCACTTCCCGACCCGCGAGGACCTGTTCACCGCGGCCGTCGAGTACGTCGCCGAGGAACGCTCCGGCGCGCTGCGGGACCTCTTCCCCGAGGGCACGGCCCAGGACCGCCGGGCCGTCGTCACCGCCCTCGTGGACCTCTACACCGGGCCGCTGTTCCGCGCCGCGCTCCACCTCTGGGTCGCCGCCTCCAACGAGGCCCAGCTCGGCCCCCGCGTCACCGAGCTCGAAGCCCGCGTCGGCCGCGAGACCCACCGGATCGCCGTGGAACTGCTCGGCGCCGACGAGTCCCGCCCCGGCGTCCGCGAAACCGTCCAGGGGCTCCTGGACATGGCCCGCGGCCTCGGCCTCGCCAACCTGCTCACCGACGACACGGCCCGCCGCCACCGCGTGGTCACCCAGTGGGCGGCACTGCTGGATCAGGCGCTGGACCACGAAGCCTCCGGCCGAGCCGCCAGGGACTGAGCCTCCAGGGACTGAGGCGTCGAACGCTGAGCCGCAGGGACCGAGCCGTCAGGGGGCCGAGCCGTCGGGGGTTCGAGCCGCCAGGGGGCCGAACCGTCGGAGGCCGCCGCCGTCAGGGGCCGCCGCCGTCAGGGGCTGAGCCGCTCCACGCGCCAGCCGCCGCCCTGCCCCGCCACGTACCGCAAGCGGTCGTGCAGCCGGTTCTCGCGGCCCTGCCAGAACTCCACCGCGTCCGGGACGACCCGGAAACCGCCCCAGTGCGGCGGCACCGGCACCTGCTCGCCCTCCGGATAGCGCGCCGCCAGCTCCTCGTACGCCGCGTCCAGGCCCGCCCGGTCCGCGATCACCGACGACTGGGTGCTGGCCCACGCCCCCAGCTGCGAGCCGTGCGGACGCGTCCGGAAGTACGCCGCCGTCTCGTCCCGCCCCGTGCGCCGCGCCGTACCCGTCACGATGACCTGCCGGGCCATCGGATGCCACGGGAACAGCAGCGACACGTACGGGTTCTCGGCCAGGTCACGGGCCTTGCGGGAGCCGTAGTTCGTGTAGAAGACGAAGCCCCGGTCGTCGAAGTGCTTCAGCAGCACCGTGCGGGAACTCGTGCGCCCCTCGGCGTCCGCCGTCGACACCACCATCGCGTTCGGCTCGAACAGCCCGCCCTCGGTCGCCGCCTGCTGGAACCAGCGCCCGAACTGCTCCTCCGGCGACGCGGCCAGCTCAGGCTCCAGCAGCCCTTCGGCCCGGTACTGCTTGCGCATCGACGCGAGGTCGAACGGAACGGTGCGGGAGGGATCTCGGTCGGTCACCCGGCCATCTTGCCGTATGCGAAAGCCGTCGCAGGGAAGGTGTCCACACCGTGACCGTCACCCGTACGGCGTACGGTGGCCTTCGTCACTGCGTGGCACTGAGTGCCGCAACCCCTCCCCAAGGATGGCACTGAGGGAATATCGTGCTGAGGCCGATCCGGTTCGATCCGGTGGGGTGACCGCCGACCGTACGGGGCATCACAGGGGAACCACGGGGCGACGTCCAGGACCGCGAGCCGTTGACGGCCGCGGATCCACCGGACGACCGCCCCCGGGGCCACTGCCCGGCACGGGGTCGCCCACGGATGCCCCACCCCCGCAACACCATCCGTCGCACACATCACGAGGAGCCGCCTGATGTCCGACTTCGTACCCGGGCTCGAAGGAGTCGTCGCGTTCGAGACGGAGATTGCCGAACCGGACAAGGAGGGCGGCGCCCTGCGGTACCGGGGCGTCGACATCGAGGACCTCGTCGGCCACGTCTCCTTCGGCAACGTCTGGGGCCTGCTCGTCGACGGCGCCTTCAACCCCGGCCTGCCGCCCGCCGAGCCGTTCCCGATCCCCGTGCACTCCGGGGACATCCGCGTGGACGTGCAGTCGGCGCTCGCCATGCTCGCGCCGGTGTGGGGCCTCAAACCCCTCCTGGACATCGACGAGGCGCAGGCCCGCGACAACCTCGCCCGCGCCGCCGTCATGGCCCTGTCCTACGTCGCCCAGTCCGCCCGCGGCCAGGGCCTGCCCATGGTCCCGCAGAGCGAGATCGACAAGGCGGAGTCCGTCGTCGAGCGCTTCATGGTCCGCTGGCGGGGCGAGCCGGACCCCAAGCACGTCGCCGCCGTCGACGCCTACTGGACCAGCGCCGCCGAGCACGGCATGAACGCCTCCACCTTCACCGCCCGGGTCATCGCCTCCACCGGCGCCGACGTCGCCGCCGCCCTGTCCGGAGCCGTCGGCGCCATGTCCGGCCCGCTGCACGGCGGCGCCCCCTCGCGCGTCCTCGGCATGATCGAGGAGATCGAGCGCACCGGCGACGCCGAGGCCTACGTCAAGGGCGCCCTCGACCGCGGCGAGCGCCTCATGGGCTTCGGCCACCGTGTCTACCGGGCCGAGGACCCGCGTGCGCGGGTGCTGCGCCGCACGGCCCGCGAGCTGGGCGCCCCGCGCTTCGAGGTCGCCGAGGCACTGGAGAAGGCGGCGCTGACCGAGCTCCACAACCGCCGGCCCGACCGGGTCCTCGCCACCAACGTGGAGTTCTGGGCGGCGATCGTCCTGGACTTCGCCCAGGTCCCGGCGCACATGTTCACGTCGATGTTCACCTGCGCCCGTACGGCCGGCTGGTCCGCGCACATCCTGGAGCAGAAGCGCACCGGCCGCCTGGTCCGCCCCTCCGCCCGCTACGTCGGTCCGGGCACCCGCGACCCGCGCGAGATCGAGGGCTACACGGCCATCGCCCGCTGACCGACCGGCCCGCCGGCCGGGGGAGACGGTCACGGAAAACGCAGCGACCCGCGGGCTGGGTTCCTCCGGGGAGGAGCCGGCCGGACGTACCGGCAGCCCGCGGGTCGGGTGACTGCGATGGTTTGGCCGGCTGCGCGCGACTGGCACACGCTGGTCCGGCGCCGAACCGAGTACGACGACGGGCTGCTAGCCCGCAGTCACCTCTTCCGTCCGGTATGCATACATCTGCCGAACCACCTCCTTTCCGAAGTGGGACCAGCCTAAGAACCCGTCCTCGGACCGTTCAAGTCTTTTTTCCGGGCCCCGTCCGGTCCAGTGCGGCCGCGAGGTCCAGAGCCGCGGCGATGCGCGCGGCGACGTCTTCGGCGTAGGCCGTGTCGGAGCGCTCGAAGCAGCTCCGGCCCGCGCCGCGCAGAAACGTCACGGCGCCGAGGGTGCGACCCCGGCTGCGCAGCACCGCGCTCAGGGCGTGCACCGTGTCCGCCGGCCACTGCCGGGTCAGCGCCCACGCCCTGGCCCGCTCCGCCGGCAAGGACCCGGCGCTCGCGCGCACCGACCCGGAACGCGCCACGCACGCCAGCGCCGGATGCCCCTCGGCGTACCGCAGGGGAAGACCGGCGGCGCCACCGAACGCACTGGGGCCGGGCGCGCCCGCCGGGGTGGCCGCGACCCGCACCAGCCGCACCGGCTCGTCGGTGTCCTCGTCCGCCAGATCGCCCAGTACGCGGTCCACGACGGCGTGGTCGGCGAAACCCGCCAGGGCGAAGTCCAGGTGGACGGTCGCCGCCTCCGCGGGGCTCTCGCACTCGGCGGCGGCCCGCGCGGCGCGGTGCAGCTGGTTGGTGCGGAACCGCAGCAGCGACGCCTCCTGCGCGCTCTGCCGGGCCTGAGTCACGTCCTGGAACAGCCAGCCCACCCCGAGCGGCACCGGCTCCTCCGCGAGCGGCGACGACAGCCGTACGAAGCCGCAGCTCCAGCAGCGCCGCCGGTCGCCCTCCGGCGTGCGCACGCTCACCCAGATCTCGGCCGGCGCGGGCGGCGCGCCCTCCGCGAGCACGTGCGTGAGCGCGCTCTCCAGCTCCTCCACGCCCTGCGCGAGCAGCTCGCCGAGGGGGCGGCCCAGGGCGGACGTACGGCCGATCCCCAGCGCCTGGGCGGCGTGTGCGTTGACGACGGCGGGGCGCAGGTCGGCGTCGACCAGGACGACACCCCACGCCGCGTTCTCGAACAGGGCCTCGCTCAGGGCGATGGACCGCTCCAGGTCGATCTGCGTGTGCACCTCGCTGAACGCGCAGTACAGCCCCGCCGGTCTGCCGTCCGCGCCGCGCACGGCCGCCGACTGGGTCCGCACCAGCACCCGGCCGCCGTCCTTGGTCAGCAGCGCGAACTCGTGCACCTGCCGCCCCGGCGCGTCCATCGTGGCCATCAGCCGGGCCTGCACCTCCTGGGCGTCGGCGCTGCGCACGGCCCACCCGGTGAGGCCCTCGCGGCCGACGGCCTCGGCGGCGCTCCAGCCGAGGATGCGCTCCGCCTCACGGTTCCAGTGGGTCACGACACCGTCGGCGTCGAAGGCGCACAGGGCCGCGTCCATTCCGTCGAGCAGCGCGGCGAGGAGATCCGCGCCGTCCCGCTCGGGCGGACCTGGCGGGCCGAGGGGCTCGGACTCGTCGGGTCCCAGCTCGTCGGTGGTCCCACTACGCCGGGAAGCACTCACCTGGACCCCCTGCAGTCCGCGGCCGTTCGTACGGCACGTCGGTTCGCGTACTGCTTCCATTCAACTTGAACGTCACTCAAGGCACACCGGGTTCCCACAAGATTGCGGGAATCGTTGTACGTCCGAGAGCCGCCGGCGAGCCGGTCACCGGCGCGGGCGCCGCTCCGGGCGGAAGGGGACGCGGCGCCCGCACGCGTCGTCGCGGGGGAGCGCGGCGGGCGGCACGATCGTGTCGTGGACGTGCCGCCGCCGGCGGAGCGTGCCGTCGTCGCCGGTCACCGGTCCGATGCGCAGCCCCGGGGGTGACTCGCCCCCGAGGACGCGTCCCCCGGGCCGCGAAACCGGCGGGGCCGGACGGCGGACCGCCGGGGCCGGGCGGCCGTCGGCGGATGCGTGATCGGCACGGCGAGCGCTCAGCGCCGGTAGAAGATCCGGTCGCGGTACTCCTCCATCACGCGGTCGTTCCAGTCGTGGCCGCCGTCCACGTTGCCCGAGCGCAGCAGCGGCGGCTCGATGCCCCGGGCGGCGAGCACACCGGCCGCCGTCGCCACCATGGCCTGCATGAGGGCCGAGGTGACCACCGTGGAGGCCGGGGCGAAGGGCGCCGGGACGGTGTCGAGGGTGAGTTCCGCGTCGCCGACCGCGATCTTCGAGTCGAGGACGATGTCGCAGTGGTCCTTCAGGAACGTCCCCGAGGCGTTCCGGGACGTCGTCTGTGCCGCGTACGCGACGGACGTCACGCCGACGACCCGCACGCCGCGCGCGCGTGCCGTCATCGCCATCTCCACCGGAAGCGCGTTGCGGCCCGACAGGGAGATGATCACCAGGGCGTCGCCCGCGCGGAGCGGCGAGGTGTCCAGCACGGCGGTCGCGAGTCCGTCGACCCGCTCCAGGGCCGAGCCGAGCGTGGCGGGCATGACGTCCACACCGACGACCCCCGGCACGGTCAGCAGGTTCATCACGGCGAGACCGCCGGCCCGGTAGACGACGTCCTGGGCGGGCAGCGAGGAGTGCCCGGCGCCGAACGCGAAGAGCCGCCCGCCGGCCGCGACGGTGTCGGCGAGCAGCGTGCCGGCCGCCTCGACGGCCTCGCCCTCCTCGTCCCGCACACTCTCGAGCAGGCCGATCGCGGCGTCGAGGAACTGGCGTGCCGGCGTGCGGTCGCTCATGCGGGGCCCTTTCGGTGCGGCTGTGTCGCGGATCACGGTGCGGTCCGGACCAGTGCGGTGTCAATACGACCGGGGCGGGACCGGCCGGGGGTGCCGGGACCCCTCGGCGCCGGGACCCCGCAGGCCCCGCCCGCCGGCCGGCCACTCCGGCGTTCGGCCGCACAGGCACGGTTGTCGGCGGTATGCGTCAGAATTGAGGTCAGGGCCAGCGCACCGCCGGAGCCGCCGAGCCTCCGGCAGATCTCTACCGAGGGGCACGTATGTCCGGACTGATCGACACCACGGAGATGTATCTCCGCACCATCCTCGAGCTGGAGGAGGAAGGTGTGGTCCCCATGCGCGCCCGGATCGCCGAGCGGCTCGACCAGAGCGGCCCGACGGTGAGCCAGACGGTGGCGCGGATGGAGCGGGACGGCCTGGTGTCCGTCGCCAGCGACCGGCATCTGGAGCTCACGGACGAGGGCCGCCGGCTGGCCACGCGCGTGATGCGCAAGCACCGCCTCGCCGAGTGCCTGCTCGTCGACGTGATCGGCCTGGAGTGGGAGCAGGTCCACGCCGAGGCGTGCCGCTGGGAGCACGTGATGAGCGAGGCGGTCGAGCGCCGCGTCCTGGAGCTGCTGCGCCACCCGACCGAGTCGCCGTACGGCAACCCCATCCCGGGTCTGGAGGAGCTGGGGGAGAAGGACGGCGCCAACCCGTTCCTGGACGAGGGCATGGTGTCGCTCGCCGACCTCGACCCGGGCGCGGACGGCAAGACCGTCGTCGTACGCCGCATCGGTGAGCCGATCCAGACGGACGCGCAGCTGATGTACACGCTGCGACGCGCGGGCGTGCAGCCCGGCTCGGTGGTCAGTGTGACGGAGTCGGCGGGCGGTGTGCTGGTGGGCAGCGGCGGCGAGGCGGCCGAGCTGGTGGCGGACGTCGCGTCGCACGTGTTCGTCGCCAAGCGCTGAGCCGGAGGGATCGGAGAGGGCCGACGGGGCCGGAGGGCCGCCGTGGCGGCCCGGGACGGCCCGTGGCGGGGGCCGCCGGGTGCGGTGCCGGCGTGTCAGTGGGCGGGCGGCGCGATCTCGCCGAATACGAAGTCCCGTACGTCGAACCGCAGCGCTCGGGCGCCGCGCGTGCGACGCTGTGGCGTGAGCACGGGACCTGACGGTTCGTCCGTCACGGTGCTGCCGTCCGGCCGGGAGGGGGTGCGGAGGATGTGCCGGGAGTGCGCAACACACGGAGCATGGGGAACGCCCGCACCACGTGCGGGAGACGCAGAGGGCCCCGGCGCCTTGCGGCGCCGGGGCCTGTCCTCCCCTGTGCCGACCCGGAGCCCCGAGCTCCCAGGGTCGTCCCCTGCGGACCGATTTCCCCGAGCGGCCCGCCTCCCGCTGAAGATCTCCCCCCGGCGGAGGCGATCATTCCTCGAAGGTGGTCACTCGAACGAGCGGTGTTGTCCGCGGAAACCGCGTTCTCGAATGGACGTTCGGTAACCTGTGGGAGGGGATCGGGCGACAGGCGGGGGCGGCTGAGCGTGCGCGGTCACCGGACACGGCAGAGTCCACGGCAGGCAGGACACGGGTCACCGGACCGTCCGGCTCGACGAGAGCGAGCGGTCCACGCGGAGCTTGGGGGGTGCCGGAAGAAATGATGCGGCGCATCGACGTGACCGGGGCGGGGGGCGTCCGCCTGGCGGCCTGGGAGTTCGGCGACCCTCCCAAGGCGGACCCGGCGGCTGACCCGGCGAGACCGGCCGCCGCGGCGCCGGCCGAGGGGGAGGACGTACCGGATGCGGCGCGAGCCGACGGCCCGCCCGGTGTGCTGCTGCTGCACGGCCTGATGGGCCGCGCCTCGCACTGGGCGTCCACGGCCCGCTGGCTCGCCGAGCGCCACCGCGCGGTCGCCCTCGACCAGCGTGGCCACGGCCAGAGCGAGAAGCCGCAGGACGCCGCCTTCACCAGGGAGGCGTACGTCGAGGACGTGGAGGCCGTCCTGGAACAGCTCGGCCTCGGGCCGGCCGTCCTCATCGGGCACGCGATGGGCGCCCTGACCGCCTGGCAGCTCGCCGCGAAGCGCCCCGACCTGGTGCGCGGCCTGGTCATCCTGGACATGCGGGTGTCCGCGCTGGGCGCCGCCTCGCAGCGGGAGTGGGGCGAGTGGTTCAAGGCGTGGCCGCTGCCCTTCGCCACGCTCGCGGACGTCCGCAAGTGGTTCGGCGGGGACGACCCCTGGGTGGAGCGGCCGAACCCGTCCCGCGGCGAGTTCTACGCCGAGGTGATGGCCGAGTCCCCGGACGGCTGGCGGCCCGTCTTCGAACCGGCGCAGATGCTCAGGTCCCGAGAGACCTGGGTCTACGACGCGCACTGGGAGGAGCTCGCCCAGGTCCGCTGCCCCGCCCTGGTCGTGCGCGGCCTCGACGGCGAGCTCGGCCGCGCCGAGGCACAGGAGATGGTGCGGGTGCTGCCCCACGGCCAGTACGCGGAGGTCGCCGACGCCGGCCACCTCGTGCACTACGACCAGCCGGAGGCGTGGCGCGCCGCAGTCGAACCGTTCCTGGACGCGTGCACCTTGGAGTGACGGAACGCCCCCCGGACCGGGCGGGGCCTCGACCTCGACGGGGAGTCGCCTGAAACCGCGCGCGGAACCGCCCTGGACGGGGACGCGGAGTCGCCCCGAACCGGGCGCGGACCGCCCTCGACGGGGACGCGGTACCGCATTGGACGGGGTGCCGAACCGGCCTCGATGTTGACGCGGAAACACCCAACCGGGCGCGGACGCGGACCGACCTGGAAGGGATGCGGAGTCGCCCCGCACCCGGGCGCGTGGCCGCCTCAGACCCGGGCGCGGAGCAGTCCTGGGCGCGGGCGCGGAGCCGCCTCCCGACGGGCGCGGAACCGGGCTGGGCGGGGACGTCACGCGGCCCGGTCGCCGACGCGGTACCGGCCCGGTCGCGGGTGAGGTACCGGCCCGGGAGCGGGGCGCGGGCCGCGAAACCGACCCGGGGCCGGACCGTGTCCTCACCCCTTGCTGACCGCCGTGAGGATCTCCGGCAGCCGGGCCGCCGCGCGCGGTGCCGCGAGCCGCAGGCCGAGCAGCGTCAGGGCCGCGCCGTAGACCGTGCCCACCGGCAGCAGCAGCCACCCCCAGCGGTCGTCGCCCCCGCTCACGTGGAGCCGGATCGTCAGCGCGATGACCGGCGCGCACAGCAGGGCCGACGTGAACATCCCGCCGAAGAGGGAGATCCAGGCGAGCCCGGCCTGCCCCGGGGCCACGTTCTTGTGGCCCTCCTGCGGAATGGAGTACGGGAAACGCGCGGACGCCCACGCGCCGGTCGCGAGCATCGCGCCGAGCAGCGCGAAGGACAGACCGAGTGTTTCCGGCAGCCGAGACCAGTCCCCGAGCATCGCCGTCGTGACGACGGTGACGACCGTGGCGTACGGGAGGGTGACCAGCAGCAGCGCCAGGGCGCGGGCGCGCAGTTCCACGTACGCGTCGCGGGGAGAGGAGATGGTCATGGCGACCATCCAGAACGCGGAGGTGTCCTGGCCGAACTGGTTGTACATCTGCAGGCCGAGCATCCCGGCGGCGAAGCAGGCGAAGTACACCGAGCCGGTGCCCTGCCAGGCGTTGAAGACGGGCACGATCACGCCGATGGCCAGTGACGTCACCCAGGCCGCCTTGGTCTTCGGGTCGCGCCACGCGTAGCGCAGGCTGCGTTCCACGACGGTGCCGGTGCGGCCCGGCGGCAGCAGCCCGGCGAGGCCGCCCGAGGCGCGTTCGCGCGCGGCCGTGTCCGCCGCGGCGAGCGTCGAGCCGTCGGGCGAGGTCATCAGCCGGGTCAGATGCCGCGTCCACAGGGAGAGGAGAGCCACCAGGGCCAGGGCGCTCAGGGCGAGCCTCGCGGCGGCGATGCCGTACGAGCCCTCACTGACCGCGTGCACGGCGGCGATCGCGGACGCGGGCGGCACCCACTGGAGCACGTCGGCGGCCGGGTCGAGCTGTGCGAGACCGGACGAGCCGAGACGCTGCGCCCCGAAGTTCACCAGCTGGGCCCCGACCGCGATGACGAGGCCGCTGAGCACGGCGAGATCACGGCCCTTGCGGCTGGTCAGCAGCCGTACGTTGACGGCGGCCACGGCCCGCGCGAGCGCCACGCACACCAGCAGCGCGAGGGCGACGGCGATCACACCGACGGCGAAGGCCGCCCCGCCGTGCGCGACCGCGACGGCCGAACCGGTCAGCAGGCACAGCGTGAACAGCGGCCCGATGCCGATCAGTGACGCGGTCAGCAGCGCCCGGACCAGGGGGCGGGGCCGCAGCGGCAGCATGACCAGCCGGGTCGGGTCGAGGGTCTCGTCGCCGCTCGGGAAGAACAGCGGCATCACCGCCCAGCCCAGCCCCAGCACGGCCGCCGCGAGCACCACCAGCGACTCCACGTGCGCGTGCCCGCGCAGCGCGATCAGGCCGGCCAACTGGAGCGCGGCGAACAGCAGGGCGACCACGGCGGACGCGACGTACGCGGCACGGCGCCCGCCGGACTGACGGAGCCCGTTGCGCAGCAGCGACAGTTTCAGCCGGGCGAGGGTGGTGGTGACGCCGCTCATCGGGCGCCGCCGCCCAGCCAGTCCAGGTCGGACCCGGCGTCCCGGCCGTGCGCGCCGACGAGTTCCAGGAAGGCCTGCTGCAGGGAGGGGGCCTCGCCGCGCACTTCGGCGAGCGGGCCGTGGGCGCGGATCCGGCCGGCCGCCATGACGGCGACCCAGTCGCACAGCGACTCCACGAGTTCCATCACGTGGGAGGAGAAGACGACGGTGGCACCGGAGGCGGTGTAGCGCTCCAGGACACCGCGGATGGTCTGCGCGGACACCGGGTCGACGCCCTCGAACGGCTCGTCCAGGAACAGCACGTCGGGGTTGTGCAGCAGGGCGGCGGCGAGACCGATCTTCTTGCGCATGCCGGTCGAGTAGTCGACGACGAGTTTGTGCTGGGCGCCCGCCAGGTCGAGGATGTCGAGGAGCTGGGTGGCGCGCTTGTCGACCTCGGTGCCCGGCAGCCCGCGCAACCGGCCCGTGTAGGCGAGGAGTTCCCGCCCCGACAGCCGCTCGAACAGCCGCAGCCCCTCCGGCAGCACCCCGATCCGGGCCTTCACCTCGACGGGATCGCGCCACACGTCGTGCCCGACGACCTCCACGGTGCCCTGGTCGGGGCGCAGCAGTCCGGTGACCATGGACAGGGTGGTCGTCTTCCCGGCGCCGTTCGGTCCGACCAGACCGATGAACCGGCCCGCGGGCAGCTCCAGATCGATCCCGCCCACGGCGATCTGCTGCCCGAATCGCTTCCAGAGTCCGCGCACCCGTACGGCCGCTGCGCCCACCACAGTCCCCTCGGTCATACGGGAACCCTACGGTGCGGCACCGCGCCGGTCGGAGCGCCCCGGTCCGGGGAAGCGCTTCAGCCCGGCGGACGGGGCAGCCCGGCGGACAAGTCGGCAGAGCCGATGGTCAGCCGGGCCGTTGGGTCGCCAGGGCCGCGGGTCGGCCGGGCCGACAGGTCAGCGCTCCCGCCCGCACGCGTAGGCGAGCGGCGAGATCAGTTCCTCCGCGTCCGGCAGCCACCGGTTCACCGACGTCGGCCGACAGGCCCACTGCACGGCACCGCGGGACCCGAACCGGGTGGGCGGGGCCGCCACGTACGCCCCCTCGCCGAGCGTCACGAGGTCCAGGGAGGACGGGATCCAGCCCAGCTTGCGCACCAGGTCCGGCACCTTGGCCGTCGCGCCCGGCAGGACGAAGAACTCCATCCGCCGGTCCGGCGTCAGCGTCACCGGGCCGAGCGTCAGATCCATCCGCTCCATCCGCGCCAGCGCCAGGAACCCCGCCGTCTCGGGGACGGAGATCGCGTCGAAGGCCCGTCCCGTCGGGAGCAGGATCGACGCGGTCGGCTGTTTCTGCCACATGCGGCGGGCGGCGGTCGCACTGCCCGTCGCCTGCGTCGGCCAGTCCTCGCGGGCCGGATGCGCGCCGGGCACGGCGCACGCGGTGTCGCCGCACGAGCAGCGGTGCACTCCGTCGGAGGCTTCCAGCCAGGTGCCGGGGAAGACGTCCCAGTGACGTTCCTCGGCGTAGCGCACGGCGGTCTCCAGCAGCGATTCCCCGCGCTGGGCCGGGATCTGCCCGTGGGCCCGCCCGGCGGTCTGAACGGCTTCGGTGTCCGGGATCGTTTTTGTCACGTTGCACTCAACTCCCGCACCCACCTGGGGTTACGGCCGTTTCACGCGCGGGTCGCGCGCGGGACAGCAGCATCGATTCGGCACCCGGGGCGCACGGGTGCACGGGCGGGGGCGCGCAGGAGAAACCGGAGCGGGACGGGGGTAACCACGTGGGGGACCGGCCGCTGCCCGCACAGAAGGGCAGTATCCGGCAAAACCTCGTAAGCCTCGCATTTTCCCCAAGCGGGCGGGGCATTGATCCCCACGGCCGGATCTTTTCGCCGGGGGCGAGGAGGCTCGGCCGAGGGAAAGTCACGTCAACTCGGTGCGTGAGCAGGCACCGCAGCTTCAGGGGGTACGTCATGGCCGCCAGGCCTCTCGTCGCGCGACAGCCGAACGAACGGCTGCAGGCGCTCATCCAGGAGGCGGGTTGCTCGAACGCCGGGCTGGCCCGCCGGGTCAACATGTGCGGCGCCGAGCACGGGCTCGATCTGCGTTACGACAAGACGTCCGTGGCGCGCTGGCTGCGGGGCCAGCAACCGCGGGGCCGGGCACCGGCGATCATCGCGGAGGCACTCGGACGCAAACTCGGCCGTACGGTCACGATCGACGAGATCGGCATGGCCAACGGCAAGAACCTCGCCTCGGGCGTCGGTCTCCAGTTCTCGCCGACGGTGCCCGGCGCCGTCGAGCAGGTGTGTGAACTCTGGCGCAGCGACGTGGGCCGCAGGGACTTCCTGTCCGGCTCGTCCGCCGCCGCGTCCGCGCTGGTCGAGCCCAGCCGGGACTGGCTGATCACCGCGCCCGACGGCCAGGTGGCACGCTCGGCGGGGCCGCGCGTCGGCCAGTCCGACGTGGCGGCCGTCCGCGCCACGACCGAGGCCCTCGTGGGGCTCGACCACCAGTACGGCAGCGGGCACGTGCGCCCGGTCCTCGTGCACTACCTCAACAGCGTCGTCTCGGGGCTGCTGGCGGGGTCGTACCGCGAGGCCGTGGGCCGGGACCTGTTCGGCGCCGTGGCGCGACTGACGGAACTCGCCGGGTACATGGCCGTCGACACCGGGCAACCGGGCCTCGCCCAGCGGTACTACATCCAGGCGCTGCGCCTCGCGCAGGCCGCCGGGGACCGCGGGTACGGCGGCTATGTGCTCGCCGCGTCCATGAGCCACCTCGCGGCGCAGCTCGGAAGCCCGCGCGAGATCGCCCAGTTGGCGCGCGCCGCGCAGGAAGGCGCACGCGGGCGCGTGACGCCGCGCGCGGAGGCGATGTTCCTCGCGGCGGAGGCCCGCGGGCACGCCCTGCTGGGCGACGCGCGGGCCGCGCAGTCCTCGGCCGGGCGGGCGGTGAGCGCCCTGGAGGCGGCCGACCCGGGCACCGGGGACGACCCGGAGTGGATCGCGCACTTCGACCGGGCCTACCTCGCCGACGAGTTGGCGCACTGCCACCGCGACCTCGGGCAGGCCGAGGCGGCGGCGTGCTGGGCGGAGGAGTCCCTGGCCGGGCACCCGGAGTCCCGCGCCCGCAGGCGGGCCATCGGCTACGCCCTGCTGGCCACCGCGCAGGTGCAGCAACGTGAAGTCGAGCAGGCCTGCGCGACCGCACTGCGCGCCGTCCGGCTGCTGGACAGGCTGCGCTCCAACCGGGGCGCCGAGTACCTGGAGGACTTCCAGCAGCGGCTGGCGCCGTACCGGGAGGAACCGGTGGTCAGGGAGTTCACGGCGCGGCTCGAACTGCAGACGGCGGCATGAACGGCCCGGTCCCCGCACACGAAGCCGAGGGGAACGTGGGGCCCCCGCGCGGGAGCTGACACGACCGGCGTCGCACGGCCCGGGTTTGTTGTCGCGCTCACAGGGCAGAAGATCGCGCCCTGTGCGGCGTGGCAACGGGCTCGGGGGACCCGGTAGCGTGAACCGTTGATTCCGAAGGTCCCCCATTCGTAGGAGTCCCGGTGACGCAGAGTGGACAGGGCGAGCAGCCCTCGGCGCGCCCCGCGCGCGAAGGCATCGTGCTGCCCTCCGACGGCGGCGAACCGCTGTTGCCGGGTATGCCGGGCACGTCCGGCGGCGGCCGGCCCGGCGGGCCCGCGCCCGCCCCGCCGCCGACCACCACCCCGGCCGGCGGCCAGTCCTGGGGCACCCCGTGGGGCCCCGAGCAGCAGCAGACCCCGCCGCAGGCCCCCGGCTGGACGCCGCCGCCCGCGCAGCCCTGGGGCCCGCCCGACGGGGCGCAGCAGCAGCCCGCCTCCTGGGGCACCCCGGGCCAGGACGCCGGGGCACTGCCCCGGGGCGGCCCGGACGCCTACGGCGCGGCGCCGCACGTGCAGCAGCCGCACCAGGACGGCGGGGCTCACGGCCATGGAGGCGGCGCCTCGCTGCCGCCCGCGCAGCACGCCGGTCCGGGGCACGCCCTGCCGCCCGCCGGCGGCGGTACGTACGGCCACCAGGGCGCGGCCCCGCTGCCGCCCGCCGGCCAGGGCGGTCCGGCCCACGCCCTGCCGTCCCCCGGTGCCCCGCTGCCGCCTCCCGGCGCTCACGCCGACCGGGCGACGCACTACCTGCCGCCGGTCGCCGCGAACGCCCCCGACGAGGGTGCGACGCAGTACATACCCCCGGTGGGGCCAGGTGCCCTGCCGCCCGAGATGCCGGCCGGTCCGCCCGCCGAGTCACCGGCCGAGGCCACGCAGTTCCTCGGCCGCGCCCAGCCGCACACCGGCCACGCCGGTCAGCAGCCCCACGCCTCGCACGCCGCCCAGCACGCGCACGGCGGGCCCCAGCCGGGTGCCGGGCCCCTGCCGCCCGCCTCCGGGCCGGACGCCGAGGCCACGCAGTTCATGGCGCCCGTCGCCGGACAACATCCCGGGGCGGCGTACGGCGAGCGGCAGCCGCCCGCCGAGTTCGACAACCTTTTCCGCAGCGAGCCGGGCGCGAGCCCGGCGGGCGCCACCCAGCAGATGCCCCACTTCCAGCGGCCGGGCCCCCCGCAGGCCGCCGCGCCGAACGGGTACGCCCCGCAGGGCCCCGGCGCCGGACGGCCCGGCACCGGCCACGGCGGTCACGGTGGTGACGGCGGCGGCCGGGGAGCCCGCGGCGGGCGCGGCGGTTCGCGGGTGCCGCTGATCGCGGCGATCGGTGTCGCCATCGCCGTCGTCGGCATCGGCGCGGGCGCGCTCCTCGCCGGTGGCGGCGGCGGGGACGACGACACGAAGCAGCCGGTGTCCGCGACGGGCCCGACGGCCGAGGAGTCCGCCTCGCCGTCCGCCGACCCGGCCGAGGCGCAGGCCGTCGAGCTGGACAAGCTGCTCGCCGACAGCGGCGACAGCCGGACCTCGGTGATCAGCGCCGTCGCCGACGTCAAGGCCTGCCGCAACCTCGACGGGGCGGCCCAGGACCTGCGCGACGCGGCCAAGCAGCGCACCGGCCTGGTCACCCGCCTGTCCGGGGTGGCCGTCGACAAGCTGCCCGGCCACGCCGAGCTGACGTCCGCGCTCACCAAGGCCTGGCAGGCGTCCGCGTCGGCCGACAACCACTACGCGGCCTGGGCCGACCAGGTCGCCGCCAAGAAGGGCAAGTGCAAGAAGGGCCAGGCCCCCAGCACCGGCCAGACGGCGGCGGGCAACCGCGAGAGCGGCACGGCCAGCCAGCAGAAGGCCAGGGCGGCCGAGCTGTGGAACGCCATCGCCAAGACGTACGGACTGACCGAGCGCAGGCCCACCCAGCTGTGACGACGTGTCGCCAGGACGCGGGGCCGGGCCTGGCGGAGGGACGGCCCGGCCCCGACTCACGGCGTCACAGGTCCGCGTTCCGCAGCGTCCCCGTCACGTCCACGAAGCCCTCGCGCGCGGCCACCAGCCGGCCCTCCCGTACGACCTGAAGGGTCACCGGCGTCGACCGGGCGGGGGAAGCCCACGGAGGCGAGCCGGCCCCGGAACCTCCACCGCGGTGCCGGCGTCAGTGTGTGCCGGTCGCGCCCGTGTCCATCGGTGCCCAGGTCGTGACGGTGACCGGGGCGTCCCAGGAACCCCCTGGTACCGGGGGCGCCCCCGCAGCCGTCGGTGAGCGTCACGCACCTCGCCAGGGCGACCGCGGCCGGGCCGGACGGCGGGGGCGCCGGGCGAGGAGGCGGGACAGGAACGAGCAGCGGGTGGCGCCTACCGGTCATGCGCCGAACGATTCCGGCGCGCCGCCGACCGGGGAGTCGTCGCGCATCGACGGTCGGTGACCGCCAGGTGGATTGCGGGGGGCCGGTGGGGCGCGCCCGGTGAAGAACGTACGATCGGTGACCGTGCAAGGTTCGGAGAACTCTTCCCGTCGCGGCCGTCGCTCCTACACCATGGGCGGCATGCCACTGAACGACATGCCGTGGTGGCGCTGGCGCAGCAATGTGCGCTCCGCGCTGCACATGCTCTCCGACCCCGTGTTCCAGCGGGACGTCTGGCTGGCCGGTACGGACGGCTACGGCGACGTCACCGACGCCGTCTACCGCCTGGTCGAGGACACCTGGCTGGACCACTGGTCGGCCGAGAAGTACGTGGGCACGATCTTCCGTGACTCGCAGGAGGCCGCCCTCGTCGACACCGCCGTCCTGCGCGTGCTGCGGATCATGCACCAGGTCGGGCCCGACGCCCCCGTGCAGACGTACCTGGCGCACGAGGCCTGGCCCGAGGCGGTGCGCGCGGCCCGCGACGCGCACCTGCGGCTGGCCACGAGCGACGGCGAGGACCCGGACACCCCGCCGCGCAGCCTCGGCGTGCTGAACATGATGACCCGGTCCGCGTAGCGGAACGCCGGATCGGTGCGGCACCGGATATGCGACCCTGTCCCGCATGAACGCGCAGTCCACCCGAGCCGCGGCCCTCGCCGACCAGTACGTCCTGACGCTGTCCTGCCCCGACAAGCAGGGCATCGTGCACGCCGTGTCGAGCTACCTGTTCATGACCGGCTGCAACATCGAGGACAGTCAGCAGTTCGGCGACCACGACACGGGACTGTTCTTCATGCGCGTCCACTTCTCGGCGGAGCCGCCGGTGACCGTGGACAAGCTGCGGGCCAGCTTCGCCGCGATCGGTGACTCCTTCCAGATGGACTGGCAGATCCACCGGGCCGACGAGCGGATGCGTGTCGTCCTCATGGTCAGCAGGTTCGGGCACTGCCTGAACGACCTGCTGTTCCGCGCCCGGATCGGCGCCCTGCCGGTGGACATCGCGGCCGTGGTGTCCAACCACACCGACTTCGCCGAGCTCGTGCAGTCGTTCGGCGTCCCCTTCCACCACATCCCGGTGACGAAGGACACGAAGCCGGAGGCCGAGTCGCGGCTGCTGGAGCTGGTGCGTGAGGAGAACGTCGAGCTGGTCGTGCTCGCCCGGTACATGCAGGTGCTGTCGGACGATCTGTGCAAGCAGCTCAGCGGGCGGATCATCAACATCCACCACTCGTTCCTGCCGAGCTTCAAGGGCGCCAAGCCCTACCACCAGGCGCATGCCAGGGGTGTGAAGGTGATCGGCGCGACCGCGCACTACGTGACCGCCGACCTCGACGAGGGGCCGATCATCGAGCAGGAGGTCGAGCGGGTGGGGCACGGCGTCACCCCGGACCAGCTCGTCGCGATCGGCCGGGACGTGGAGTGCCAGGCACTGGCGCGCGCGGTGAAGTGGCACGCGGAGCGGCGCATCCTGCTCAACGGGCGGCGGACGGTCGTCTTCGCCTGATCCTGATCCTCGCTCTGCTCCTCGCCGGTGGCCGGTCACGCGCGGCCGGGCCACGCGCGGTCACGTTGCCGCGCGGACACGTCACACGTGACCGGGTCCGCTGCGGCAGGGGCGCACGCGGTGGCGTCACATGCGGCTGAGTGAGGCCGCCGCGAACAGCACGTCCTCGATGGCCCGTTTGTCCCCGAGCTGGCCCACGGCAGCCTCCTGAGGGGACACATGTCCCGCGGCCAGCCGGCAGAACTCCACGCTGTCCAGCGCGATGTGCGCCACCTCGTGCTCGGCGGATCCCACCGCCGCCGGGGAGTCCAGCGGGATCAGCCACTCGCCGCCGCCGGAACCCTCGATCTCCAGCCGCAGACTGCGGCACGGCGCGCCCGCCGCGAACAGATGCCGGTGCCCGTCGGACGCGGCCGGCCCGTCCGTGCGGCCCGCCAGCACCCTCGGCAGCTGCCGCGCCGCCAGATCTATCATCCGGTTCAGGTGCCGCGCCGACGGCAGCTCGTACGGATAGTCCACCGCCTGCGCGATGTCCTCCGCGTGCAGCCAGCACTCGAACGCCCGGTCCAGCATCGCGTCGGCCAGCGGCAGCACGCATGTGCCGCCGTACGAGATGGGCATCCGGCCCTCGCCGCCGCCGGTGAACGCCGCCGTCCGCACCAGGTCGTGGCTCTGCTCGCGCCACTGCGCCCGCACCCCGGGGGAGGGCGGCATGTGCAGCACCCGCCAGTACGCCTCGGTGCGCGCCGTGGGCGTCCCGGCCTCGGCGGCGGTCTCGCCGAGCGGATCGTCCAGCCCGAGCGCCGCCGCGACCAGCCCGTCGACCGTCAGCAGGTGCGCGATCACCCCGGCGACCGTCGTCCGCCGGCCGGTCTCCTCGTCGTCCGCGAACCAGCGAAGCCGCACGGGCGCGCGCCACTCGGCCTCGCCGAAGTCCTGCAGCAGCGCGTCCAGCCGGGCGGTCTCGGCGTCGTACGCCGTCGCCCATTCCGGCACCGGGATGCGTGGCGGGCGCCGCTCCAGGCAGGCGTCCAGGACACGGGTGCGCAGCGCCGGACTCAGGTCGAGGCTCTCGGGCCGCTGGAGCAGGCCGACGGCGTCGCGCAGCCCCTCGGCCTCCTCGGCGCAGGCGGCGCACGCGCGCAGGTGCTCCTCGACGACTGCCGCCTCCTCGGCCGGGCAGGCGGCCAGTGCCCAGGCGCCCAGCAGCGACTTCAGGGTCCGGTGGCCCAGGACGGGCGGGGCGGCGCAGCACGGGCGGCCGTGCTCCGCGGGCGGGGGCAGCGGTCGTCCGCCGCCCTCGACGGAGACCCGCGGCGGCGGAATGCGGAGCCGGGGGAGCAGACGGATACCGTCCTCCTCCGGGCCGCCAGGCTGCGGCCCGCCCTCCCGAGGCCCGCCGGACCCGCCGAGCTCGCCCCGGTCGGCGTCACGGTCGGAGAACCGGTCGGCGGGACGGTCCCGGTCGTCACAGTCGCGCGGGTCGCCGGACGCGCACGGCACGTCGGACGGGTGGGGCGGGCCGTGGTCGGCGAATCCGCCGGACCACCGTGCGCCGGCACCCTCGCCGACGCCGGTTCCCGTGTGTCCCTGGTCACCCTCGTGCGCGTCGTACGCCCCGGACGGTTCCGGTCCGCTCACGCCGCACCCCCGTAGCCGGACGGTGCGCCCGGCGCGCCGGCGTCGCGTGCCGTGGACAGCAGCTGCAGGCCGAGGCGGAGCCTGCGACGCGCCTCGTCCTCGGTGACGCCGAGATCGACGGCGGTCCGGCGGTAGTCGTGGCGCTGGAAGTACGCCAGTTCCAGGGCGGCGCGCAGCGGGCCGGGCATGGACTGCACGATGTAGTCGGCGCGGGCCGCGACGGAGGCCTCACGCACCCTGCCCTCCAGTTCCTCCGGGCTGCCGCCGTCGCGGACGAGGGCGGCGGCCCCGGTGTCGCGCAGCCGCTGCACGGCGAGGCGGTGGGTCTGCGCCGCGATCCAGCTGCGCAGCGGGCCCTGCTTCGGGTCGTAGGTCCCGGGGTGCTGCCAGACGTGGGTGAACACCTCGCGCGTGACGCGGTCGGCCGCGCGCTCGTCACCGAGCACGCGGTGGGCGAGGCCGTGCACGAGGCAGGCGAACCGGTCGTACAGCTCGCCCAGTGCCGCCGCCTCCCCGCGTGCGAGCCGCTGGTGCATCGTGTGGTCCCAGCGGCGCGGTGCTGCCTTCTTCGCCATACGGCCCCCCTGCTTGCCTGCCCGGCTCGGCTGTCGTGGGACTCCCTCGGAGGCCCCACGTACGCCCACCGTCTCCTCGAATGTAGTCGGCACGCCTGACAGTGCACCCCTTTTTGCGTCAATGTGTGCACTCGGCACACCGGCGGGTGGTATGGCGTCGCATGGCACAGGTCACGCGGGCCGTCCGGTGTCTCCGTCCGGCCCCGGGGCCGGGACAGACCCGGCGAACGGGAGGGAAGCCGACCTGTACCGGCCGCCTCGGCCGGTGGCCGTCTGTGCCCGGGTGTTTCAGGGAACGGCGGCTGGGCAGCCGCGCTGCAAGGAAGCGAAAGAACTACTTCCGTTTGGTCCGGCGAGCGAAGGGCATGGCGGTGGCGTTCGAAGTGACCGGTGCCGAGCGCGGCGAGTGGGCCGTGCTCCGGGTGTCGGGCGAGCTGGACCTGGTGACGTCGCCGGTGCTGCGGCAGGGCGTCCACGACGCGGTGGCCGACGGCAGGCACAGTCTCGTCCTCGACCTCTCGGAGGTCTGGTTCTGTGATTCCAGCGGCGTCGGCGTCCTCATCGCCTCCCGCCGTCTCATCCGCAGTTGCCGTGGCAGCCTGCGGCTGGTTCTGCCGGCCCGCGGCGCCGCCGACGGCTCGCACGTCAACCGCGTCATGGGCGCGCTCGGTGTCCGACGGCTGTTCGACGTGTACCCCGACGCCGAAGCGGCCGTCGCCCCGCAGGCCGGCCCGCTGTCGGCCTAGACGGAGCTTCCCCACGTCCCCCTTGCCTGGTCGCGAGCAGGTCGGCCCTCACCGCCGGACCCGCCGCGCGCCGGTGCCCGTCCGAGCCGGTGCCCGTACGTGCCGGTGCTCGTGCAGGCCCGTCCCGGTGCAAGCGCCGGTTTCCCGCTCCGGTGCGGCCCGCGCCGTCGTACGCTCCGGGCGACACGTCCACCCCACCCGACGGAAGGCGGCCCGAGAAGACATGGTCAGCAGCGAGTACGAGCGCAGGATCGCCGCCCGCTTCGCCACCTTCGACCAGGACGGCAACGGCTACATCGACCGTGCGGACTTCAACGTGGCGGCCAAGGCGCTGCTCGCGGAGTTCGCCGTACCGGCGCGCACCGACAAGGGCCAGGCGCTGTACATCGGTGCCGAGGCGTTCTGGCAGGGCATGGCCGGGATCGCCGACCGGGACGGCGACCAGCGCATCACCCGCACGGAGTTCGTGACCGGCGCGGTCAAGCGGCTGCGCGACAACCCCGACCGGTTCGCCGAGATCGCCCGTCCCTTCCTGCACGCGGCTCTCGACGTCGCGGACCCCGACGGCGACGGCCGGGCCACCGTCGAGGACACCGCCCGCGTACTGGGCTGCCTCGGGGTGAGCGACGAGGTCGCCGCCCGGGCCGCCGCCGCCCTCGACGCCGACGCCGACGGCAGGATCGGCGAGGCCGAGATCGTGTCCGCCTTCGCTCACTACTTCACCGTCCCCGAATAGGCCGGGTCCCGGCCGGCCCCCGGAGCGGGCCCAAGTCCCGTACGGACGCGGGGTGTTGGTGCCGTGCGTCGTGACACGGAGTGAGCGTCCGCGTACGCCCCGGTGGGGGTGTTCGCCCGGTCGGGCGGTGCGGCGGCGGTCTGGGCTGGGGCGTTGCGCCGACCCGTCAACAGCGGCGTCACGGAGTGTGATGTCGAGGGTGGGCGTCCCGCCCCTTCGTCGGTCACGCAGAGTCAAGGGCGCGCGGGTTTCGCGGAACGGCTCGTCATGTCCCGGAGTTGTGCGTCCGCTCGGGTACCTTGTGGTGAACGCGAGTGGCCCTGAGCGCGCGCCCGGCCGGAGTTGCCCGGAGGCGGCCCCGGATACGGCGGTCCGCGCCGCTGTTCGCGGGTCGGGAGGGCTCGGCGGGGCCGCGTGTGCGGCGTCTCGCGGCGGGGGTCGCACAGTATGCCGCACGGGTACTCCTTCTCGTTGGAATATGCCCGAAGCGCTTGGCGGCGTGACTGTACGTCAACCACGCTGTCCCGTAAGGAATTCACGTTCCGTGATCCATGACCCGGTCGTGGTTCCGGCCTCTGCGGGAAGGGGCCGCGATCGTGGTTCTCGTGAGGCGTGAGCCCAAGTGTCCGACGGTTCGGATGGTGTGAGCGGTGCAGGTGCTTCAAGTGCAGTTGGAGGTCCGGCCCGACCCCGCCGAGGTGGCGCGAGCCCGTAAATGGGCCCGCTCACGCCTCGCCGGGTCGGGGATACGGCCCGACGAGCCGATCGCGGAGACGCTGATCCTCCTGGTGTCCGAGCTGGTCACCAACGCCGTGGTACACACCGGTCGTCCGGCGGTGCTGCGGCTGTCCCTGCCGGGCTCCGCGGCCGACGGCGCCATCGTCCGCCTGGAGGTCGCCGACCGCAGCGACCGTGCCCCGGTGCCCCGCTGCCCGGACAGTGACGCGACGGGCGGCCGCGGACTCGCCCTCGTCGACGGGCTCGCCGACCGCTGGGGCTGGAACGCCGAGGGCGCCGGAAAGCGCATCTGGTGCGAACTCGACCGCTGCGCCCGGCCCTCCGGCCCCGACGCCTGCGCTGCCGGCACGGAGGCCTGCGCCACCGGTGCCGTGGCCTACGGCGGCGGCGCCACGGCGTACGACGGGTGTGCGTACGAGGCGGTCTAGGGGCCGGGGCTCGCGGGCGGGGCCGGCCGGGGGCGGGGGCGCACGCCGGACGCGTGGCGTGCTCGGGGCGTCAACTGGTGCGCCGGGGTCGTGCTTCTGTGCGCGTCCGTAGCAAAAGGTGTGTACGTCATAAATCCTTGAGTGGGTGTTGACGCTCCATGTCCGTTTGATCACGCTTGTGGCAGCGACTTGCCGTGAGGGGACGGCGAGGGCCCAGGTGACGGAGGCCCTCGCCGAGTGCGGGTCGTGATCCGGCGCCGGTCTCCCCGGGGTCACGGGAGACCGGATGGGGGCGCCGGAGCCGGGTGGCGGCGGGGCGCTTCCGTTCCGTCGTCCACAGCCTGTGGATGACGGAACGGGACGCGCCCGCCCCCACCGCCACGACACCGTCCCGGTACCGCTTCGGCGCCGCTCGGGCTTCCGGTCCCGCCACCGCCACGACTCCCGGTCCCGCTCAGGCTTCCGGTCCCGCCACGGCTTTCGGTCCCACCACGGCTTCCGCCACGGCTCGCGGTCCCGCCGTCGCTTCCGCCCCGACCCGGAAGGTCCTGCGATACGCGGTCGGTGTGACCCCCAGTGCCGCCTGCAGGTGCTGCCGCATCGACTGGGCCGTGCCGAAGCCCGCCTCGCGGGCCACCTGGTCCACCGACAGGTCGGTCGACTCCAGCAACTGACGCGCCCGCTCCACCCGCTGCTGCGCGAGCCACTGCCCGGGGCTCACCCCGGTCTCCTCGCGGAACCGGCGCGTGAACGTGCGGACGGACATGCTCTCCCGGCCCGCCATGTCCCGCAGCTGGATCGGCTCGTGCAGCCGTCCCAGCGCCCAGGCCCGCGCCCCCGTCGTCGTCGCCTGCTGCGGATCGGGCACCGGCCGCGCGATGTACTGCGCCTGCCCGCCGTCCCGGTGCGGCGGTACGACCGTACGGCGGGCGATGTCGTTGGCGACCGCCGTGCCGTGGTCGCGGCGCACCATGTGCAGGCACAGGTCGATGCCGGCGGCGACCCCGGCCGAGGTCAACACGTCGCCGTCGTCCACGAACAGCACGTCCGGGTCGACCCGCACGCGGGGAAAGAGCCGCTGGAGGCGCTCGGCGTCCGCCCAGTGCGTGGTCGCCGGGCGCCCGTCCAGACGGCCGGCGGCGGCCAGCACGTAGACCCCGGTGCAGATGGAGGCGAGACGGGTGCCGGGCCGGACGAGGGCCAGCGCGGCGGCGAGCTCCTCGGTCAGCACGCCCTCCTCGTACACCGGGCCGAGCTCGTACGACGCCGGGACGATCACCGTGTCCGCGGTGGCCAGTGCCTCCGGGCCGTGTGCGACGTGCAGGGAGAAGTCGGCGTCCGTCCGCACCGGGCCGGGCGGCCGGACCGAGCAGGTGACGACCTCGTACAGGTGCCGTCCCCGGGCGTCCTTCGGGCGGCCGAAGATGCGGTGGGGGATGCCCAGTTCGAAGGGGAGCAGGCCGTCGAGGGCCAGGACGACGACGCGGTGCGGGCGGGACGGCGAGGCGGAGCGGCTGGACGGGGCGGCCGAGGTCATGGCCCGATCCTAACGAATACTGTCCTTCGGGCCACTCGCCCGTGCGGGTCCGGGACCGCAGGCTTGGTGCCGTGCCTCAGACAACCGCTGCCACCGCTGCCGCCACCGCCGCCGAGGACGTGGGCCGTCGCGGGCGCCCCCGCGTCCACCGTGCCTGGTTCGTCGCCGCCGTCGCCTTCGTGACGATCATCGGCGCCGCCGCGTTCCGCTCCGTGCCGGGGCTGCTCTTCGACCCGCTCCACGAGGAGTTCGGCTGGTCGCGCGGCACGATCGGCGCGGCGGTCTCCGTCAACCTCGCCCTGTACGGCCTGACCGCGCCCTTCGCGGCGGCGCTGATGGACCGCTTCGGCATCCGGCGTGTGGTCGCCGTCGCCCTCACCGTGATCGCCCTCGGCTCGGGCCTGACGGTGTGGATGACCGCGGCCTGGCAACTCATGCTGTGCTGGGGGCTGCTGGTCGGCCTCGGCTCCGGTTCGATGGCGCTGGCCTTCGCGGCGACGGTGACGAACCGCTGGTTCACCACGCGGCGCGGCCTGGTCACCGGCATCCTCACCGCCGCCTCCGCGTCCGGACAGCTGATCTTCCTGCCGCTGCTGTCCTGGATCGTCGACCGGTACGCGTGGCGCCCCGCCGCCGTGACCGTCGCGCTCGCCGCCCTCGCGGTCGTGCCGTTCGTCCTGCTCCTCATGCGGGACCACCCGGCCGACGTGGGCCTGAAGCCGTACGGGGCGACGGAGTTCGTACCGAAGCCCCCGCCCGTGCCCGGGGCCGCCCGCCGCGCGGTCACCGTGCTGTTCTCCGCCGCGCGCACCGGGCCGTTCTGGCTGCTGGCGGGGTCCTTCGCGATCTGCGGCGCGTCCACCAACGGCCTGATCCAGATCCACCTGGTGCCCGCCGCCCACGACCACGGCATGCCCATCACGGCCGCCGCCTCCCTGCTCGCCGTGGTCGGGGTGTTCGACGTCGTGGGCACCGTCGCCTCCGGCTGGCTCACCGACCGCTTCGAACCGCGCCGCCTGCTCGCCGTCTACTACGCCCTGCGCGGCGTCTCCCTCCTCTTCCTGCCGATCCTGCTGGCGCCGAGCGTCCGCCCGCCGATGATCTTCTTCATCGTGTTCTACGGCCTCGACTGGGTCGCCACCGTCCCGCCCACACTGGCGCTGTGCCGGGAGCACTACGGCGAGGAGAGCGCGATCGTGTTCGGCTGGGTGATCGCCTCCCACCAGTTGGGCGCCGCCCTCGTCGCCTTCCTCGGCGGCGCGGCCCGCGACGCCTTCGGCTCGTACGACGTCGTCTGGTACGCGGCGGGCGCGCTGTGCGCGGCGGCGGCGCTGATGGTCCTGGTGATCCGGCGCCGCACGGCGCCGGCGCCGACGCCGGTGCTCGCCTGAGAGGCCGGGGCCGCTCAGCCCGGCAGGCGGGACACCCGGCCGGTGCCGTGCTTCGCGACGGCCGCGGCGATCCGCACCGCGTCGCGGGCCAGTTCGCGGAGCATGCCGCTGATGGGGTTGGTGTACCCGGTGAAGTACAGGCCGGGTGCCCCGTCCGGGGTGCGGGGGCCCCGGACGACGGGTCTTCCCCGGTCGTCCAGTACGCCGAGATGGCCGACGAGGCTCTCCAGGCCGCGGGCGTACCCGGTCGCCGCGATCAGCGCGTCCGGTGTGACGCGGCTGCCGTCGGCGAGGACCACCTCGCCGTCCTCGAACCGCTCGACGGACGCCACGACCTCCACCGTGCCGGTGCGTACGGCGTCGATGAAGCCGACGTCCTGGACCGGGATCGCGCCCTCCCGGACGCGGGAGTACAGGCCGGTGTCCGGGCGGGGCAGGCCGTGCTCCGCCAGGTCGGGCACGCCGAGGCGGGCCATCGGCCGGGCCAGCCTGTCGACCAGCGCCGTCGGCAGGCGCCGGACCAGCACGCCGGTGTACTGCGCGGCCCAGCCCGCCGTCGAGCGCCGCACGATGTGCGGCACGGTACGGACGGCCACGCGCACGCGCGCCGCCCCGCCCTCCGCGAGGTCCACGGCTATCTCGGTGCCGGTGTTGCCCGCGCCGACGACCAGTACGTCCCGCCCCGCGTACGGCTTCGCGTCGCGGTATTCGCGCGCGTGCAGGAACTCGCCCGTGAACGTGTCACGTCCCGGCCAGGACGGGACGCGCGGGGTGTGGTTGTGGCCGGTCGCCACGACGACCGCCGCACCGGTCAGCTCCCGGCCGCCGGAGGCGCGCAGCAGCCAGCCGGTGCCGTCGGGCGTGCGCTCCACACGGGACACCTCGACGCCGGTGACGATCTCCAGGCGGTGGTGTTCGGCGTACTTCTCCAGGTAGCGCACCACGTCGTCCCGGGACACCCAACGCCCGAACCGGCGCGGGATCGGCAGGCCGGGCAGGCCCGACAGGCGGCGCGTGGTGTGCAGGTGCAGCCGGTCGTAGTGGCCCCGCCAGGACGACCCGACGCGGTCCGACTTCTCCAGGACGACGGCGCGGATGCCCCGGGCGCGCAGGGCGTACGCCACGGCCAGGCCGCCGGGGCCGGCGCCGATGACGTAGACGGGGCGCGCGGGGTCCGCCGGTGGCTGCGGCGCGGGGTGCGAGGACGTGGTGGAGTCGGCCATGGCGGGAGTATCCACCACGCGGGGGAACGGTTGTGCGAGGACCCCGGGCGTGGGAGAGGGCACGCGCCGGATCTCCGCGTGGCCCGGCCTCCGGCGCACGGCGTGGGCGTGGGCGGGGGCGGGGGCCGTTACGCGGGGATCCGGCCGCCGTGGGTCGCGTCGGGTCCGATGTCCACGCCCGGCGTGGTCAGGGCGGCGGCGAGCCGGTGCTCACGGGTGATCCGTTCGTGGGCGGCCCGCTTCACGCGTGCCTGTACGGCTCGCTCATGGGCCGTGAGGTACGGGCGGATCAGACGGACCTGCTCCCCCGTCAGGGATTCCGGCTCGGCGTTGTACGCCGCGTACGGGCTGCGGGGCAGCGGGGCCGCGGGGGGCGCCGGTGCTGCGGGAACGGTCGGCGTGGCCTTGCGCCAGCCCGGCGCGAGCCGGTGCCTGCCCCGTGCGGGCAGGACGACGGCGAGGAAGCTGCGCAGGCATGCCGCGAGGGCTCGCGCGATAGGGTTGCGCATGTCGGCTCCTGGTCAGTCGGCCACGCCCCGGGGGTGTTCCAGCACCCGCCGGGGTCATTGTGTGTGAGGGAACGGTAGCAGTCCGTGACGGCCGGCAGGTGCGGAAGTGCCATCGTGCGGCCCGGCTCGGCGCCTGTACGGCGTTCTCGCCGCGGGAGGCCCGGATGACCGGCCCGGACGTGCCCCGCCGCCGTCGGCGGGCCGGCCCCGGTGCGACCCTCAGGGCCACAGCAGCCGCCGGTCCCACCTCCCGTTCGCGCCCCGCCGGTACTGCACCCGTACGTGACGCCGGCCGGCTTCCCCCTGGAAGAACTCCACCTCGTCCGGCACCAGCCGGTACAGCGTCCACGTCGGCGCCGGCGTGGCAGGCTCGCGGCCGGCCCGGTCCCACGCCGCCCGGGACGCCTCCTCCAGCGCTTCCACCGACTCCAGCACCTCGCTCTGGCGGCCGGTCAGGGCCGCGGCCAGGGCTCCCGTGGAGCGGGCGCGCAGGTCCGCCCGGGATTCCTCGGGGGAGGCGATGCCGACCGGGCCGCGCAGGCGTACCTGTCTGCCCAGGACGGGCCAGTAGAAGGAGAGCGCCGCGTACGGGCGTGCCGCGAGCTGCCGTCCCTTGCGGCTCGTCGCGTGCGTCGCGAAGGCCCAGCCGTCGGCGTCCGCGCCGTGCAGCATCACGGTCCGTACGTCCGGCAGGCCCTCACCGTCCGACGTCGCCAGCGACATGGTGTGCGGCTCCGGCTGCCCGGCCGCCACCGCTGCCGCGAACCACCGTGTGAACAGCGGCAGCGGCTCGTCGGGCGCGGTGTCCGGGTCGAAGGCCGGCAGTTCGGTGACCTCGGGGTCCCACACTCGCAGCGACCTCAGCAGTTCGTGAAGATCCATTCCCATCCCCCGATTGTCGTGCGCCCCGCCGTGCCGCACGCCGCCCCGGACGCGCGACAGGCGGTGATCCATGCGCATGGACCACCGCCTGGCTGACAGGACTTGGGGCGTCTGAGACGTCGGGCAACCCGTACGGGACGTGCCGCGCTCACCGGGGCGGCTACTTGACCGGTCTCTTCCCCGTGACCCCCAAATACACCAACAGCGCGAGATTCGGCCTCAGTTCCGCCTGCTTCACGCCCACGCCCTTCTGGTGCGAGGCCACGGCCGCGAGCATCGCGACCAGCGAACCGGCGATCGCCGCCGGACTCACCTCCTTGTCGACCTTGCCCCTGGACTGCAACTCGGTCACGGCCTCCGTCAGGGAGCTGTTCACCGAGTTGAGGATCTTCGTGCGGAGTTTGTTGAAACGCTTGTCGCCCTCGGCCGCCCCGAGATCGACAACGCGCAGAAGCGCATCGTTTCTGCGCCAGAAGTCGAGGAAGCCGTCGACAAGATCCTGAGCGGTCTGCCAGCCGGCCTTGCCGACCCAGGAACGGCCCGCGACCAGCTCCGCCAAGTCGGCGCTCTCGGCGGCCATGTGCTCGGCGAGCTCCAGGACGGCACCTTCGACATCCGGGAAGTACTGGTAGAAGGTCGCGGGCGACGTACCGGCCTTGCGGGCGACATCGATGACTTTGACGTCGCGGTACGGGGAGGAGCTGAGCATCTCGCTGAGGCAGTCGAGCAGCTTCTGCCGGGTCGCCTGCCCACGCCGGCCGGCCACGCGGCCGTCGACGGTACGCACTTGTCCTGTCATGCCGGTCAGCTTACCGAGGGGGGAAGTGAGCGCTATTCGGCCGACTGCAAATGGGGTGCGCGAGAGTCCGGCGGCGGGTGTACCTGGTCTGCGCGTTGCGTGAGCGGCCGTTACGTTGGCGGCATGGCCGAAAACAGGGCATTCGAGTTCGGGGAGGGCGTCCCCTGCTGGGCCGACGTCCAGCTCCCCGACGTCGAGGCGGGCAAGCGGTTCTACGGCGGGCTCTTCGGGTGGACCTTCCGTGCGGGACACGGCTCCTCCGTGCGGGCCCTGCGGGAGGGCGAACCCGTGGCCGCGCTCGTCCCCAAGACGGACGGCCGGATGCCCACCGTCTGGACGGTCTACTTCGCGACACCGGACGCGGCGGCCCTGGTGCGACGCGTCCACGCGGCGGGCGGGCAGCTCGTGACCGCGCCGACGCAGGTCCCGGGGGAGGGGGCGTACGCCCTGGTCACCGACGCCGAGGGTGCCGTCTTCGGGCTGTGGGAGCCCCACGGCCACGAGGGCTTCGGGGTGCGGTACGAGCCGGGCACCTTCACCTGGGCGCAGCTCTACACCCGGGACACCGGGGCGGCCAACGCCTTCTACGGCGTCCTGTTCCGCGAGGCGCTGTTCGGGCCGGACGCCGAGCCCGACTTCGGCCGCGCGCCCGTCACCGGTGTCTTCCCCGCCGAGATGCCGCCGCACTTCCTCGTCCACTTCGGCGTCGAGGACTGCGACGAGGCCCTCGTCGGCGTACGACGGCTCGGCGGCCGGGTGCAGGCCGCGCCGTTCCGCACGTCGTACGGGACCGTCGCGGTCGTCAGTGACGACCAGGGTGCCTCGTTCGCCCTCCTGCAGCGCGTGTCACCTCTGCCCGGCCTGTCACGCTGAGTCGGGTGTACCGGATGCATCGGGCATATCAGGTGTACTGGGGCGACCTGGGGCGGTCGGCGCCGGCTCCGGCCCACCGGACCGGGGTGGTGCCCGAAGGCATGTCCGACATCTGAGAAAAGAACCGCGAGGTCCCCGCGGGGCGTCCCCGGGAATGTCCCGGGGACGCCCGACCGGCGTCCCCGGGCGCGTCCCCGGGCGTCGCACGGGTGCTCGCACGGTGCTCGCAGGGTGCCCTCCGGGCGCCGTCCGGGTGTCGCGGCACCCGGGCGCGGGCTTCCCTCCGGGTCCGCCGTGTGGTTTTGTCCCAGGACACCCCGATCCGCCCCCGGGTTCGCCAGCAGGGCTCCGGCCAGGAAGAATCGGGGTGCGTGCCGCCACGGCGGTGCGGTGGTGAGACGCTGCACCGGGCCGCGACATATGGCGTTCATATGGCGGTGGCGCGGCTCGTACGGGGAGGTGGCAGGCAAGTGGTGGAGCAGCTGACGCAGCACGACCCGCGGCGGATCGGGCCGTTCGAGGTGCTGGGACGGCTCGGGGCCGGCGGAATGGGACTGGTCTATCTCGCACGCTCGGCGTCCGGCCGGCGCGTGGCGATCAAGACGGTCCGGACGGAACTCGCCGAGGACCAGCTGTTCCGCGTCCGCTTCACGCGTGAGGTCGAGGCCGCGCGGGCGGTCTCCGGTTTCTACACCGCGGCCGTCGTCGACGCCGACCCGCGCGCCGCCGTGCCGTGGCTGGCCACCGCGTACGTTCCCGCGCCCTCCCTCGAGGAGATAGTGAATCAGTGCGGGCCCCTCCCCGCCCAGGCGGTGCGCTGGCTCGCGGCCGGTGTCGCGGAGGCGCTGCAGTCCATCCACGGCGCGGGCCTGGTGCACCGCGACCTCAAGCCGTCGAACGTCCTGGTCGTCGAGGACGGCCCCCGCGTGATCGACTTCGGTATCGCGTCCGGCGTCTCCAACACCCGCCTGACCATGACGAACGTCGCCGTCGGCACGCCCGCCTACATGTCCCCGGAGCAGGCCAAGGACTCCCGCAGCGTCACCGGCGCGAGCGACGTGTTCTCGCTGGGCTCCACCCTCGTCTTCGCCGCGACCGGCCACGCCCCCTTCCACGGCGCCAACCCGGTCGAGACGGTGTTCATGCTGCTCAGGGAGGGCCCGGACCTGGAAGGCCTGCCCGCCGAGCTGCGTCCGCTCATCGACTCGTGCATGCAGATGGAGGCCTCGGCGCGCCCCAGCCCCGCCGACCTCCAGGCCCAGCTCGCCCCGCACCTGTTCGGCTCCGGCTCCGACGACAGCGGTACGGCGTCGGCCTGGCTGCCCGAGGTCGCGGTCAGCCTCATCGAGGCCCGCCGCAACGGCCGCCCGCCGTCCAAGGCGAACCAGGGCCCCGGCCGCAGCACGGGGGGCCGCCCGCACGTACCGCCGCCGCCCTCGCACGACCCCGTCGTACCGGCCCGGCCGCCCGTGCCCGTCGGCGCGCCCGACACCGGGCCGGTCCGGCTGGCCGGCGCGCCGGTGCCCATCGGGCCCGGTCCGCGCGTCGCCGACGTCCGCGTCGCCGCCGTGAAGCCGCCGCCGCCGGAGTTCGCGCTCGCCGCGTCCTGGTCGAAGGCCCAGCACGGCGTCCACGGCGCCGACCCGGCCGCCACCGCCGCGCCCCCGTCCCCGGCGACCGGCGCGGACCATCCCGGCGGCTGGCGCCCGTGGCGGTTCCGGATGTCGAACGACGTGTGGGGCACCCCGTCCGTCGCCGACGACCTCGTCTACGTCACCTCCTTCGAGGTGCACGCCCTCGACGTGGCCACCGGCCGCCGCCGCTTCAAGACGCGGGACGTCGCCTGGTCCATGGCGGTCGCCGACGGTCGCGTGCACGCCTCGGACGGGCCGACCCTCTTCGCCCTGGACGCCCGCGAGGGCACCGACCTGTGGCGCCTGCAGACCGACGCCTGGGTGTACTCGCTCAAGGCCGACCGCGGCACCGTCGTCACCGGCACCCGCGGCGGCGGCGTCCAGGCCTGGGAGGCGACCGGCGGCCAGAAACTCTGGGAGCTCGGTGGCGCCCAGACCGACTTCGAGTCCCCGGAGGCGGGACCGGCCGTCCACGAGGGCACGGTGTACGTCTGGCAGGACGCCCGGCTGCGCGCCCTGGACGCCCGTACCGGTGACGAACGCTGGTCGTACCCGATCGGCGACGCCGCGTCCTGCGGCGGCGTGCCGGTCCGCCTCACCCATGCCCCGGACGGCTACGTGTACGTCTGCGCGGGTACGAGGGTCCTGGCGCTGGACGTCGCCGGCGGTCACGTCCGCTGGCACTTCGAGGCCCCGGCCGTGTTCCTGTGCCCGCCCGCCTTCGTGCCGGGCCCCGCGGTGACCGGCGGCGGCCTCTACCTCGCGGACTATCTCGGCACCGTGTACGCCCTGGACGCCACCGACGGCCGGGACCGCTGGCGCATCGCCACGGAGGCCCGTGCCTCGGTGGAACCGGTGCTGGTGGCCGCGGGCCACGTCCACGTGGGCAGCGGCAAGGGCCTCTACACGCTCGACGCCGTCACGGGCACCCCGAAGTGGCGCTTCCAGGCGGGCGGCGACATCGTGGGCGCGCCCGCGGTCGCCGAGGGCCGTATCCACTTCGGCTCCACCGACCACCTGCTGTACACCCTGAAGGCCGACGACGGCCGGCTGCGCTGGAAGCTCGCCACCGGCGGAGAGATCACCGGTTCCCCGGTGGTGCGCGACGGTGTGGTGTACGCGTGCAGCAAGGACCGCTGCGTATACGCCCTGGACGCGGAGAAAGGGACGGGTACGGCGCGTACCACGTGAGGGTTCCGCACCTTACTTCACGGGTTTGTCACGCCCCCGGCCGCGCGGCCGGAGTGCCTCGTCAACCCCTGTTAGCGTGATGCGGCCATGACGGGGGAGGCCATGGGCGCAACCCCCCGTACCGCTCCACCAGGCCATCACCACACGGGGGTTGAACCATGAAGCTTCGTCATGTCCGCACAGCCGTCATCGCGGTCGGCGTCGTCGTCGCCCTGACCGGGGCCCGCCACTCCAGCGGCGGCGGGTGCGGCAGCTCGCACCACAGCAGCTCGACCTCGGGCGGCTCGCACCACGACTACGACGATGACGACTACGACGTCGACGTGGACGTCCCCGACGTCGACTCGGGCTCCACCGGCGACACGAGCTCCGGCTCGTCCTCCTCGGCCACGAGCGACCTGAGCATCGACGACTGCGGCTACGACGAGTCCCGCGGCCTGGTCGCCACGGTCACCGCGTCCAACTCCGCCGGGCCGACGGCGTACACGTACGACTTCACGGTCGTCTTCAAGGACGCCGGCGGTACGACCCTGGAGACGACGACCGACTCGATCGTGTACGTCCCGGCACAGGGGGAGCGCACCCAGGACGTGGCGGCGCCGTTCGTCCCGAGCAGCCCGGGTGCCACGGACGGCGGTACCTGCGAGATCACGGACGCCACGAAGACGGTGGTGTAGCAGGAGCCCCGTTCCCGCCGGCTCCGGACAGACGTCGGCCGCGGCAGTCCCCCTGAGACTGCCGCGGCCGGTCCCCCCGTGAGAGTGGCTCAGTTGGGGCGCTCGATCGTCGCGTGGGCGTCGAGCGTGGTGATCTCCTCGTCCGTCGCGTGGGCGTCGGTCGGCTTGAGTTCCTCGCTCGTGGCGTGGGCGTCGAGGGTGGTGATCTCCTCGTCCGTCGCGTGCGCGTCGGTCGGCTTGAGCTCGTTGTCGGCCATGACGGTCAACTCCCTGAAGTCTGTGACGATCCGTACGCATCCGTCCGGCGACTCCCCCGAGGGCCGCCGGACGGATCCGTGAGGCCGGCCACCATAACGGTGGGGCCCTCACCGAGCCGCCTGCCCCCCGACGCGGCGGTTCGGTAGGGATAAGCATGCCGCCCGGCGATAAACGAATGATGAACGCGCGGACGCGGTCCGCACGGGGCGGGGACGCGGGTCCGGGCGGGGCGGGGACGCGGGTCCGGACGCGGACCGGCACGTCCTCCCGATTACCGGTCTGCTCACCGGTCTGCTCACCGGTCTGACCACCGGTCCGGACGCCGGGTCAGGCCACCGCCGCCGGGTTCAGCAGCGCGCGTACCCCGGCCGCCTCCGGAGAACTCAGCGCCTCGAACATCGACAGCGCGTCCTGCCAGCAGACGTGCGCCCGGTCGGTGTGCCCTATGGCGCTCAGCGCCCGGCCGAGCACCGTGAGGACGTTGGCCCGCCGCCAGTCCCCGCCGATGCCGCGGAGCAGCACCAGCGCCTGCTCGGCGTGCGAGGCCGCCGCGGCGGGCTGCTGGTCCGTCAGATGCAGCTCGGCCAGCCGGAACAGCGTCATCCCGTGCCACAGCAACTGCCTGCTGTTGTGGAAGATCTCCAGCGCGTCGAGCAGGGCCACCCGGGCCTCCGCGGTGCGGCCGGCGCTGGTCAATGCCATGCCGAGGGCGTACTTGCCGTTCGCCAGCCGCAGGGCCTGCCCGGTGGCGTCCCGCTCGTAGATCTCCACGCCGGTCCGGGCGAGCTCCACGGCGCTGTCCGTGCGGCCGGTCGCCAGGTGTACGCGGGACAGGTTGCACAGGACCGCGGCGGCCCCCGGCTGGTTGTCGTCGGCGCGGAACGCCTCCAGGGCCTGCCCGAAGTGCGCCTCGGCGTCGCCGTGCCGCCCCTCGTACAGGGCGATGATGCCGCGCTGGTTGGGCGCCTGGCCGCAGGCGACCGGGTCGGCGGAGACCAGACCGAGACCGAGGGCCCTGCTGCCCTCCTCCTCGGCGTCGGCGAAGCGCCCGGACACGCTGTGGACGTGGGTGAGCATCGTGCGGGCCCGGCCCTCGGCCCAGTCGTCCCCGACGGCCCGGGCGGCCTCGCTGACGGCCGCGGCGGCCTGCGTGAACTGCAGCGAGTTCGCGCCCGACTCACCCAGGTCCACCGCCGCCATGAGCAGGTCGGCGGCCTTGCGCTGCATGCCGGCCGCCGCCCCCTGCCGCGCACAGGCCAGCAGGCACTCCGACTCGCTGAACAGCCACTCCAGCGCGCGGTCCCGGTCGGGGAAGACCAGTCCGGGCAGGCGGGTGGCCGCGAAGTGGGCCAGGACGCGCTCCCCGGGCCGCTCGATCGCGTAGACGCCCGCGGCCGTCGCCAGGTAGAAGTCCAGCAGCCGCGACATGGCCGCGCGCCGCTCGCTCGGCGGTTCCTCGTCGCGTTCCGCGCACGCACGCGCGTAGAGCCGGACCAGATCGTGGAAGCGGTAGCGGCCGGGCGCCGCCGACTCCAGCAGGGACGTGTCGACCAGCGACTCCAGGAGGTCCTCGGTGTCCTCGGCCGGCAGATCCAGGGCCGCCGCTGCCGCCGCCACCGAGATGTCGGGCCCGTCGGCCAGGCCGAGCAGCCGGAACGCGCGGGCCTGGAGCGGCTCCAGCTGGCCGTAGCCGAGTTCGAAGGTGGCCTTCACGGCCAGGTCGCCCGCCTGGAGCTCGTCCAGCCGGCGGCGCTCGTCGGCGAGCTTGGCGGCCAGCACCGACACCGTCCAGGTGCGGCGGGCCGCCAGACGGGACGCCGCGATCCGGATGGCGAGCGGCAGGAACCCGCAGGCCGCCACCACGTCCAGGGCGGCCTCCCGCTCCGAGGCCACCCGCTCCTCGCCCACGATCTTCGTGAACAGCGCCAGCGCCTCCTCCGGCGACATCACGTCCAGGTCGACCAGGTGCGCGCCCGCGAGGCCCACCATGCGGACCCGGGACGTCACGAGCGCGGCGCAGCCCGCCGTGCCGGGCAGCAGGGGCCGCACCTGCGCCGCGTCGTGGGCGTTGTCCAGCAGGACCAGGACACGGCGGCCGTCGAGGACCGAGCGGTACAAGGCGGCACGTTCCTCCAGGGAGTCCGGGATGGCCGAGTCGGCCGTGCCCAGGGCGCGCAGGAAGGACCCGAGGACCGTCTCCGGCTCGGCCGAACGGGAGCCCGCGCCCTGCAGGTCGACGTACAGCTGGCCGTCGGGGAACGCCGTGCGGGCCTGGTGGGCGACGTGCACCGCCAGGGTCGTCTTGCCGACGCCGCCGATACCGGCGAGGGCCGACACCGCCATGACGCGGCCCTCCGCCGACGCCAGGACGTCGCCCAGCTCCGCCACCAGGGCCGTACGGCCCGTGAAGTCCGGGATCGTGGCGGGCAGTTGCGCGGGCCGGACCGGTGCTGCCGCCGCTTCCGCCACCGGGGCGGGCGGCTCGGCCAGGCCGGGGTCGGCCCGCAGGATGCGCTGCTGAAGCTCCTGGAGCCCCGGGCGCGGGTCCACGCCGAGCTCGTCCGCCAGCAGACGGCGCGTGTCCGCGTACACGGCGAGGGCCTCGGCCTGCCGGCCGCTGCGGTACAGCGCCAGCATCAGCAGCTCGCGCAGGCGCTCGCTCAGCGGGTGGGCGGCCGTCAGGGCCGTCAGCTCCGACACGGCCTCGGCGTGGCAGCCCTGCTCCAGGTCCATGTCCAGGCGGCTTTCGCGCAGTTGCAGCCGCCACTCCTCCAGGCGTACGCGCTGCGCCTCCGCGTACGGGCCCGGCACGCCCGCCAGGGTCTCCCCGTCCCACAGGGCCAGCGCCCGCCCCAGCAATTCACGGGCGTGGCCCAGGTCCCCGGCGCCCCGCGCCTTCTCCGCCTCGGCCGCCAGGTCCTGCGCCGCCGCCAGGTCCAGCGTCCGCTCCCCGAGGCCCCGCACCGCGTACCCGCCGGACTCGCTGACCAACAGCCCGGCGCCCAGTACCTTGCGCAGCCGCGACGCGTACGTCCTGACCGCGGCCAGCGCCTGCAACGGCGGTTCCTCGCCCCACAGGGCGTCGATCAGTTCCGCGGCGGTCGCCGTGCGGCCCTCACGCAGCAACAGCGCGGCCAGCAGGGCGCGTTGCTGTGGAGAACCGGTGTTCAGCGACTTGCCGCCACGCCAGGCGCGGACCGGGCCGAGCACTCCGAAACGCAGCGCCCCCGGCCCCTCCGAGCCGGTCCGCCTCTGCTCCGGCACTCGCGGTACAACCATCGCCGTCCCCCTAGGCCCTGAAGCAACGATGTCAGTTTGCCTTGTTCCTGCCGACCCCGTCAGCTTCGCGAGCCACCGATCACAGGCTGTGGTGGCCGGTGACACAAGGCCCTCACAGTCTCTCCGCAGACGCGGTAGGGTCGGCGGCGTGACTGCCGGGTCGGCCATGGGCCACACACGAACGGGACTCCCGGCCCCGGCGTGAGCCAGGGGCGCGCCAGAGCGCCACCCTCCTTTCCCGCCTCCGCCGACCCCCGACGGGCGACCTGACGCAGGAAAGGAAACACCGCCCACCCATGCAGCAGCACGCACAGCAGTCTCATCAGCCCCCACGGCCCATCCCGGTTCAGCTGAACCACACCGCCGTGTACGCCCGCGACCGGCAGTTGTCCGCCGAGTTCCTCGCCGCCGTCCTCGGGCTCCGGGTCGGCGCGGCCTTCGGGCCGTTCCTGCCGCTCGACCTCGGCAACGGCGTCACCCTCGACTACTACGAGAAACGCGACGAGCCCATTCAGGGCCAGCACTACGCCTTCCTCGTCCCCGACGGGGAGTTCGACGCGATGACCGCCCGGCTCGACGCCCTCGGCGTGACGTACTACGCCGACCCCTCCCACACCGAACCGGGGCGGATCAACCGGCTCTTCGGCGGCCGGGGCGCCTACTTCGACGACCCGAGCGGCCACAACATGGAGATCATGACCCGGCCGTACGCCAGGCCCTGACGGCCGGTCGCCCGGGCCGTACCCCGCCGTACCCCGGCCCGTCCGCGGGCCGCGCCGGACGCCGCCGTGCTCCGATCGGGGGTCGCCTCCCCGCCGCCCACCGGAGGCGGGGAGCACGGCGCGTGCGCGGCGCCCCCGTGACCTGATCGGCCCGAAATCAGCCCGAACGTATGCTCAAAGGATGACGACTTCCGCGACCTCCGGAACCGGACCCACCGAGAACTCCCTGCGTCGCGCCCTGAAACGTGCCCGGGACGGCGTCGCCCTCGACGTCACCGAGGCCGCGGTCCTGCTGCGGGCCCGGGGCGAACACCTCGTCGATCTCGCCGCCTCCGCCGCCCGGGTACGGGACGCGGGCCTCCGGGCGGCCGGACGGCCCGGCGTCATCACGTACTCCAAGAGCGTCTTCGTCCCGCTGACCCGGCTGTGCCGCGACACGTGCCACTACTGCACCTTCGTCACCGTGCCCGGCAAGCTGCGCCGCGCCGGGCACGGAATGTTCATGTCGCCCGACGAGGTGCTGGACATCGCCCGCGAGGGCGCCGCCCTCGGCTGCAAGGAAGCCCTCATCACCCTCGGCGACAAGCCCGAGGACCGCTGGCCCGAGGCGCGCGAATGGCTCGACGCGCACGGCTACGACGACACGATCGCCTACGTCCGCGCCGTCTCCGTACGCATCCTCGAGGAGACGGGACTGCTGCCCCACCTCAACCCGGGCGTCATGACCTGGACCGACTTCCAGCGGCTCAAGCCCGTCGCGCCCTCCATGGGCATGATGCTGGAGACGACGGCGACCCGCCTGTGGTCCGAGCCGGGCGGCCCGCACCACGGCTCCCCGGACAAGGAACCGGCCGTCCGGCTGCGCGTCCTGGAGGACGCCGGCCGCTCCTCCGTCCCCTTCACGTCCGGCGTCCTCATCGGCATCGGCGAGACGTACGAGGAGCGCGCCGAGTCGCTGTTCGCGCTGCGCAAGGTCGCCCGCGCCCACCACGGCATCCAGGAACTGATCATCCAGAACTTCCGCGCCAAGCCGGACACCGCGATGCGAGGCATGCCCGACGCGGAACTCGACGACCTGGTCGCCACGATCGCCGTCGCCCGGCACATCATGGGCCCCTCCGCCTGCCTCCAGGCCCCGCCGAACCTGGTCGACGCCGAGTACGAGCGGCTGATCGGCGCCGGCATCGACGACTGGGGCGGCGTCTCCCCGCTCACCATCGACCACGTCAACCCCGAGCGCCCCTGGCCGCAGATCGAGGAACTCGCCGAGAGATCCCGGGCGGCCGGCTTCGAGCTGCGGGAACGGCTGTGTGTGTACCCGGAGTTCGTGCGGCGCGGCGAACCCTGGCTGGACCCGCGGCTGCGCCCGCACGTCGCGGCGCTCGCCGACCCGGACACCGGCCTGGCCCGCCCGGACGCGGCGGTCGAGGGCCGGCCGTGGCAGGAGCCCGACGCGGTCTTCGAGGCCGTCGGCCGCACCGATCTGCACGCCACCATCGACACCGAGGGCCGCACCGCCGACCGCCGCGCCGACTTCGACGAGGTGTACGGCGACTGGGACGCGCTGCGCGAGGCCGCCGCCCCCGGCATGACCCCCGAGCGCATCGACACCGACGTACGGCAGGCCCTGGCGACCGCCGCCGACGACCCGACGCGTCTGACGGACGCCGAGGCCCTCGCGCTGCTGCACGCCGACGGGCCCGCCCTGGACGCCCTGTGCCGCATCGCGGACGACGTCCGCAGGTCGGTGGTCGGAGACGAGGTGACGTACATCGTCACGCGGAACATCAACTTCACCAACGTCTGCTACACCGGCTGCCGCTTCTGCGCCTTCGCGCAGCGCCGCACCGACGCCGACGCGTACACCCTCTCGCTGGAGCAGGTGGCGGACCGCGCCCAGCAGGCGTGGGAGGTCGGCGCGGTCGAGGTGTGCATGCAGGGCGGCATCCACCCCGACCTGCCGGGCACCGCGTACTTCGACATCGCGCGGGCGGTGAAGGAACGCGTGCCGGGCATGCACGTGCACGCCTTCTCCCCGATGGAGGTCGTCAACGGCGCGAGCCGGACGGGCCTGTCGATCCGTGAGTGGCTGACGGCCGCGAAGGAGGCCGGGCTCGACTCGATCCCGGGCACGGCGGCGGAAATCCTGGACGACGAGGTCCGCTGGATCCTGACGAAGGGCAAACTGCCCGCGGCCACCTGGATCGAGGTGATCACGACCGCGCACGAGCTGGGCCTGCGCTCCAGCTCGACCATGATGTACGGCCACGTCGACCAGCCCCGGCACTGGCTCGGCCACCTGCGCACCCTGGCCCGCGTCCAGCAGCAAACCGGCGGCTTCACGGAGTTCGTGACGCTGCCGTTCATCCACACCAACGCCCCCGTCTACCTGGCGGGCATCGCACGCCCCGGCCCCACGGTCCGGGACAACCGCGCGGTGACCGCGATGGCCCGCCTCCTGCTGCACCCGCACATCCCGCACATCCAGACCAGCTGGGTGAAGCTCGGTACCGAGGGCGCCGCCGGGATGCTCCGCTCGGGCGCCGACGACCTGGGCGGCACCCTGATGGAGGAGACGATCTCCCGCATGGCGGGCTCGTCGTACGGCTCGTACAAGTCGGTCCGTGACCTCGTCGCCGTGGCGGAGGCGGCGGGCCGCCCGGCAAGGCCGCGGACCACGCTGTACGGGGACGTCCCCGAGGAGCGGCAGCGGGCGGCGGCGGCCTCGGACGGGCACCTCCCGGACCTGCTGCCGGTACTGGACCGGGAGACGGCGGGCGCGGACCGGGCGCCGGGGGAGGCGGGGCCGGGGGACGGGGGCGGACCGGAGGGCGGGGCCCTCGCAGTACGATGATCGGGCCCTGACGTCCGGGGTTTTCGTAGCTGAGGAGATGCGTGCCGGTGCCTGCCCGACTTCCCTCCTGGGCCTGGGTCAGCGGTCTGACCGTGGGGGCTGTCGCGGCGGTGGCCGCGCTGGCCGTCCAGGCCGACAAGGGCCCGCACCCCGCTGCCGCCGCCGCTGCCGCCCGGCCGAGCGTGTCGCAGTCGGCGAGCGCCCGCCCCGCCCCGGAGAAACCCCGGCCCGTACGGGTGCCGGACGGCTCCGGCACCGGACGGCGCATCGTCTACTCGCTCGGACAGGAGCGGGTGTGGCTCATCGACGCGAGTGAGGCGACCCGGCGCACCTTCACGGTCTGGCCGGGCACGGTCGCCCCGGACCCGGGCAGCTACACGGTCGGCACCCGCCGGGCGGAGACCCCCGGGTCCGACGGCGTCAACGTCGAGAACATCGTGTACTTCGCCGCCAAGTCCGGCCTCTCCATCGCCTTCTCCAACGCGGTCGACGGCTCCTCGCCACCGCCCGCCGCCGGCACCGAGAGGGGCGGCATCCGGCTGCGCATGGCGGACGGCGCGGCGCTGTGGAGGTTCGGCACGACGGGGACGAAGGTCACGGTCGTCCAGTAGCGTCACCCGGCCCGGCGGCCCCTCACGCCTCGGCCGCCCCTGACGTCCCCGGCCCGTCGGCCGCCCCTCACGCCTCGGCCGCCCCTGACGTCTCTGGCGCCTCGGCCGCCTCTGACGTCCCGGTCCGCTCGGGCGGGGGCAGGTGGACGGTGATCAGCACGATCCCGCTCAGCAGGAACATCCGCATCGCCGCGTCCAGCCCGTTCCACGTCTCCGACTGCCACATCGCGAACCACTCCCCGCCGATCGCGACGAACCCGGCGCCGAACAGCAGCATCACCATGAGCAGCCCGTACGTCGTGACGCTCCGGGCGCGCGGCCGGTCGCGGCGCAGCCACAGCCAGGTACCGGCGAGCAGCACCAGCGCGGCGGCCGACTCCCACACCACGACCGCGGCGTACGCGGCGTCCTGGAGCCACGGTGTGGTGATCGCCCGCCACATCAGGTCCTCGTCCCGGAACGTCGTGTCCATCGCGAGCACGTGCCGGACGAACTGCTGGTTGGTGCCGAAGTCGGTGATGTTCCCCACGGCGACGAGCGTCATGCAGAGGGCGACGGTGGCGGTGAGGAGCGTGGCGGCGAGCGCGAGGGCGCGTGAAGTGGTGGCCATGAGAGGGCTCTTCCCGCCCGACATGCCACCCGAACGACGCATATGGCCGACCGGTCGCGACCACTTCGGCCACATCCGGCATACCGAAGCCGCCCCGGTCCGGCGGTACCCGTTCGATTACAGTGCTGAGCGGTCGTACGTCCGACGGTGCCCCGGGAGGTCTGGATGGGTGCGACAGCCGGCGCCGTCTGGGGCCGTACGGAACAGCAGGACTTCCGCAGCAGAGTGCGCGGAACCCTGCTCGGCGTGGCCGTCGGCGACGCGCTCGGCGCCCCCGTGGACACGCTGGACATCGAGAACATCCGGGCGGCCTACGGCGCCGAGGGCGTCCTCGGACCCGCCTCCGCCTACGGCAGACGCGGCGCCGTCACGCACCTCACCCAGCTGACCCTCTTCTCCACCGACGGCCTGATCCGCGCCCAGGTGCGGCGCGACACCGGCGCCTGGCACCCGCCGACCGACGTGCATCGCGCGTATCTGCGCTGGGCGGCCACCCAGCGCGACTGGGGTCCCGACGAGCGCCGCAAGGACGACGGCTGGCTGGCTCGCGAGGAGTGGCTGTACGTCCGCCGGAGCCCGGCCCGCGCCCTGCTGATGGGCCTCGGCGACGAGACCATGGGCACGCCGGAGACCCCGAAGAACCCCGGCGAGGCGGGTCCCGAGGCCGCCGTGCGCTCCGCGCCCTTCGGTCTGCTCGTCGGCTGGGAGCCGCAGCTGGTGGCGCAGCTCGCCGTGGAGTGCGCCGCCCAGACCCACGGCCACCCCGCCGGGTACGTGGCGGCGGGCGCGTACGCCGCGATCGTGCACGGGCTGGCCCGGGGCGAGAGCCTGGACGGCGCGGTGCAGCGGGCGCTCGCGCTGCTCGCCGCGTGGCCGGGCCACCAGCCGGTGTCGGACGCGTTGCAGCGCGCGCTGGGGGCGGTGCGCCAGGGCATGCCCACGCCGGCCCGGATCGCGGAGCTGACCGGCGACGGCACGGCGCACGAGGTGGTCGGGGTCGCCGTGTACTGCGCACTGGTCGCCGAGGACGTACGGCACGGGCTGTGCCTGGCGGTGAACCAGGACGGGCCGTCGGCCGCGGCCGGCGCGCTGACCGGGGGCCTGCTCGGCGCGCTGCACGGCGAGACGGCCCTGCCGCCGGCCTGGCTGGCCGAGCTGGAGGGCCGCCCCACGATCCTGGAACTCGCCGACGACTTCGCGATGGAGATGACACAGGGTCCGGCCCTGCACGGTCCGGCGGGCTCGTCGCCGGCGTGGCTGGCGCGCTACCCGCGGGGCGCGTGACCGCACCCCGGGCGTCCGGAGGCGCCGGGGGCCGGCCCCGCACCGTCGTCGGCAGCGTGCCGCCGACGTGATCGACGGGCGGGCCGGACCGGACACCGATCGCGACCAGCACGGCGGAACCACCGCTGGGCGTGGTCCGGTCCAGCCCCGGCAGGAGGAGACCCGGCTAGGGCACGGGAAAAGTTTCGCAGGGGCAGAAGGATGTGCCCGGCCCCTGGAACGGGGCCGGGCAGCGGGCTGTGGGGGTGCGTCACCGCAGTTCCTCAGGACACGGCGTCCCGCGCGGCAGCTGGTAGGGCGCGGCCAGCCGGTAGACGCCCGGCTTCGGCGCGAGCAGCTCCGTCCACCGGTCGCCGTCGGCGTCCTCCGCCGTCTCCGACAGACAGCCGTTGACGTTCTCGTACGTCTTCGGCATGTCCCCGGGGCGGTTCCGGGAGGCCGGTGTCTCCCGCGGCGGCTCCAGGCTGCGGCCCTCGCCGTCGACGATGCTCAGCCACGGGGAGTACGGGATGCGGAGCAGGATCCGGCCCGCCCGCTCCACCTCGACGGTCACCTCGCCCTGCTCGGCGCGCAGCACGGTCGCGTTCGGCTCGGCCAGCGACGTGGGGTCGGTGACCTCGAACAGCTGCCAGTTCGCGTCGCCCCAGACCTGCTTCAGATAGGGCAGGCCGCGCTGCACCAGGGCCCGCTCCCGCTCGCCGCCGTCGCCGTCCGGCTCGTCCTTCGGCACCACCACGAAGTGCACGGCCCAGCGCTTGAGCCACTCGTGGTAGTTCGCCGAGTTGAGGGTGTCGTCGTAGAAGAGCGGGTTGCGCTCCATGTCGGCCTGGCGGTTCCAGCCGCGGGCCAGATTGACGTACGGCGCGAGCGCGGACGCCTCACGGTGCGAGCGGGCCGGGACCACCTCGACGCGGCCCCGCTCGGCGTGGACCTCCTGCAACTCGTTGACGAGCGGCGCGAGCTCCCGCGACCAGGACGCGGCGGGGGCGGTGTGCACGATGTCGATGACCGACTTCACGCCGATCCACACGTTGAACCCGGCGAACGCCACCACCAGCGCGTACCACTGAAGGCTGCGCGGCACCGTGAACGGCAGCGCCGCCAGCAGCGCCACCCCCGCGAACAGCATCGCCAGCCGCGTGATGTTGGAGCCGATCTGCGAGCTGATCAGCCACACCAGCACCACCGACAGCGCGTACACCCCGCTCGTCAGCCGGACCGTCTTCCATTCCCGGGGCACCAGCACACACACCAGCACCGAGAACGCCAGCGGCAGGAGCACCGACCAGAACGACATCGGCTGCGTGCCCGAGAACGGGAACGCCCACGCCGACACCGCCACCACCGCGGTCGGCGCCAGCCCCAGGGCCCACGCGCCCGGCCGGCGCCGCTGCAGGAACAACGCGACCGCGACCAGCCCGACGAACAGCCCCGCCACCGGCGAGGCCATGGTGGCCAGCGCGGCCAGCGGCGCCGCGCACAGCGCCTTCGCCCAGCGCCGGTAACGCCAGCGGTGCGGCCAGCAGAACACGGCGGCGACCGCCCCGAGCGCGAACATCGTGCCCAGCCCGAAGGTCACCCGCCCCGACGCGGCGTTGCAGATCAGCGCGAACACGCCCGACAGCGCGGCCCACAGCGGGTTGCGCACCGACCGGCTGCGGATGAGGACCGTGGTCAGCAGCCCCGCCGACACCGTCCCGGCGATCATCATCGTCGTGCGGACACCGAGCACGGACATCAGATACGGCGACACCACGCTGTACGACACCGGGTGCATCCCGCCGTACCAGGCCAGGTTGTACGCCGAGTCGGGGTGGCGGCCGACGAACTCCGCCCACGCGTCCTGCGCCGCGAGATCGCCACCGCTGTTCGCGAACGTGAAGAACCACAGGATGTGCAGGATGCCCGACAGCGCGGTCAGGGACAGCGCCGGATGCCGCAGCAGCCGCTCGCGCAGCGTCAGGAAGGCGACCGTGAACGCGGGAGGGAAAACGGTCGGGAAGGAGACCGGGAGGGGCGCCCTCACCGGGGACGCCGGCTTCCCGCCGGGGCCCGGGTCCTGGGCATCACCGTGCGCGCGGGGCGCGGGTACGCGTATCAGCGGCCCGGACGTGCCGGATCCCGGGTCCGGATCGGCGTCGTCGGCGCGTGTCGGCTCCGCAGTGGCCACCTGAAGGCACTCCCGTGTCCCGTTCTTGTCTTCTCGGCCGTGTCCCGTTTCCGTCGTGTGCGCGGCTGCGTTGACCCGACTGGCGACCTGCCCGTTTCGTGACGCTAGCACGCACCCCGCCGAAGAACCCTTCAGCGGGGTGCGGTGCCGGTGGTACGGAGGGCACGGCCGGGCACGGGCCGGGCGAACGCCTTTACAGGATGCGGGTCAGCTTGTCCCCGAAGCCGGGCTCCACCAGGTCCTCCCGGAGCGCCACCGGGATCTTGACGGCGCTGCTCGTGCCGTCGCCGACGGTGAGCGTGCCGACCTTCGTGCCGGCCTTCGCGGTCTGCGGCAGGTCCGCGCCGGCGAACGTCAGTTTCACCGACAGCCCCGCCCAGCCGACCGCCTTGACGTCCCGGGTGACGGCGACCGGCGTACGGCCGCCCAGACCGTTGTCCACGAAGCCCACGACCGTGCCCTTCTTCAGGATGGTCGCCGACTCCAGCGCGTCCTGCGCCGCCCGGATCAGCCGGTCACCGGCCGACAGCGCGCCCTGGAGGATGGTGTTGTCCGAGCCGCCCGCCGGCTGGCGCACCACGGCACCGACGACGGTCCGGGTCTCGCCGCCGACCTCCTTCTTCGCCGCGAACACCAGGTTGCCGAGCGCGGAGGTCGTGGTGCCGGTCTTGATGCCGACGACGTCGTTGAAGCCGACCAGCTGGTTCCAGTTGTTGTGCTTGACGCCCTTGTAGTCGACGTACGACATCATCGCGGCGACCTCGCGGAAGACGGGCTTCTTCATCGCCGCCTTCGCCAGCTTCACCTGGTCCACGGCCGTGCTCACCGTGGTGTTGTTCAGCCCCGACGGGTCCGTGTACGTCGTGTCGGCCATGCCGAGCTTCTCGGCGGCGGCGTTCATCTTCGCCACGAACGCCTTCTCCGAGCCGGCGTCCCAGCGCGCGAGCAGCCGCGCCACGTTGTTCGCCGACGCGATCAGGATGCTCTCCAGCGCCTCCCGCTCGGAGATCGCGTCACCGGCCGTGACCGGGACGGTCGACTCCTGCCCGGCGTCCGACTGGTCCTCGGCGGCCTGGTCGATCTTGATGTCCGGCCCCGTGCTGCCGCTCTTGACCGGGTGGTCGCGCAGGATCAGGTACGCCGTCATCACCTTGGCGACACTCGCGATCGGCACCGGCTTCTGCGACCCGGACGACCCGAACGAACCGATGCCCTGCACGTCCAGCGCCGCCTGACCGTCCGCCGGCCACGGGATGTCGACCTTGCCGCCGTCGAAGGTGTAGCTCTCCTGCGCGGTGAGGTCGAGCGTGGGCTGCGGCAGCGCGCGCACGGACTGCACGACCGCAAAGACGATCACCAGCAGCAGCACCAGCGGCGTCCAGATCTTGACCCGGCGCGCCAGCGTCCGCAGCGGCGTCTCAGGCGGCGGCGGGGTGTTCGTCAGCTCCGCCAGCAGGTCCAGCGGCGGCTTCGGCGGCAACGGCTGCTGCGTCGTCCGCTCGGGTCCGAGCTGCGGAATGGCCCGCGTGGCATCGGCCTCGGCCCGCGGCTCGTCGAGCGGCCGGAGCGCGACGAAGCGACTGGCCCGCCCGGCGTCACCGGTGCCGGTGCCTGGGGTCCGGGGCGTGTCCGGATGCGCGGCCTCGGCCTGCGGGGCGGGCCCGGCCTTGGGACGGTCCTCGGGTTCGGCCGCCGCGTCGCCGGCCTTCAGCATGGTGGTGGGCTGGTCGACGGGGGGCCGTACGGCCTTGAAGGCGGCGGTGGCCCGGTCGACACGGGGCGCGCCGGACTTGCCGTCGGAGGGGCGGGAGTCGTCGTCGGCGTCGCTGTCGTCGGGGCCGGAGGTGTCCTCGTCCTCGGCGTCCCGGGGGGCTGGCTTCGCGTCGCCGGTCGCGGCGTCGCCCCCGGGCCGGGCGTCCGCGGGCGCGGCGTCCTTCGGCTCGGCGTCGGGCTCTTCCGTCTCGGCCGCCTCGCCCGACGTGGCCCCGTCCGCGTCGCCCGCCGGGTCGTCATCCGCGGCGTCGTCGCTGTCTTCCGCGGCGTCGCCGCGGTCGGGACCCGCTTCGCCGGTGTCGTCGTCCGGGCCGCCCCGTGTGGCCTCAGGAGCACCAGGCGCCCCCTGAGCGCCCTCCTCGGCCTTCTCCGGGCTCTTGCCCGGTTCCCCGTCCGCGGACGCCACCCACGCCGCCACGGCCTCCCGCAGCCGCCCGTCGCGCGTACCGCCGCCGGTGCCCTCCGAGCGCGGCGCGTCCTCGGCCCTCTCCGCGCCGTCCGCGTCCTCCGCGGCGGCGTCACGTACGACGAACTCCTTGGTGGCCGTGTCCGCGCCGCCGCCCGTCCTGGGCGCCTCGGGCGACGACGGGGGTGCCGTCTCGCGGGCCACCGCCAGCCGGGGATCGAGCTTCCCGCGCGCCGGCCGCTCTTCGGCCGGCTTCGCCGGTTGCGCCTCGCTCCTGGCTTCGGGAACCGGGCCCGAGCTCCCCGACGTCGGGTGTTCCGACGACTCGCGCTGCTTCGACCTGTCGGGGGACTCGCCCGCCACCGATGCCTCCTTGATGCGCACGCACTCCGTGCGTTACCGAACCGTGAGCCGCTGCCCGGACACCGCCGGGGCCGCCGCCGGGGGCCGCCGCGCCGCTGTCCGAAGCATGTACCAGTGTCCTGTGTTGCGGGCCCGCCCAGGGCGGTAGACGAGAACGACATACCTGCCGGTTCCCTTACAAACAGGTCACGCACCCTCGACAGACCAATGTGAGAGGGGTCACCCTGTCATTCATCCACGCGGGGAGGCATGGATGGGCAGGAGCCGCAGAACACTTCCGGAGGAGCTTCTGCTGCTGGCACTGGACCCGGCCACGGGTACCACTGCACAGCCGCAGTCGCTCGACCTCGGTCTGGCCGGAGCACAGCTAGTGGAGCTGGCGCTGGCCGGACGGATAGCCCCTGACGGGGATCGTATCGCCGTGGTGCAGCCACGGCCGACTGGAGATCCAACACTGGACTGCGCGTTGGAGTTGCTGCGAAGGCGTGGCGCTCCCGTGCGTGCGGTTCACTGGATCGGCGGACCCCGGCTGGGGCTCCGCCAGACCTACCTCTCGCATCTGGAACGGTGCGGCATGGTGCATGCCGTCGCCGGTCAGATGTGCGGGGTGCTGCCGACGACTCGCTATCAGGCGACGGACAACGCGATCAGCCGGGAGATCAGGGCCCGGCTGGACTCCGCGATCCGCACCGGCGTACCGCCGGACCCGCGGACCGCGGCACTCGCCGCGCTCGCGCACGCGGTCGGCCTCGGCAAGCACCTGTATCCGGGGAACGAGGGACGCTCGTCCCGATCCCGGCTGCGGGACCTGATCAGGCACGACCCGATGGGCGGTCTCGTGGCGCACGCCGTGATGGACGTCCAGAACGGCGTGGCGGCCCAGCCGCGCCGCAGTGCCCCACCGGCCGGCCGCCAGGCCACCGCCGGAGGCAGGGCCGCCCCGGCACCCGCTCGCGGGGTGCCGATGCAGCCGCACCGCGGTAGCGCGGCGCACGTCGTGGCCCACTGAGCCGTACGCGCAGCGCGGCGCCACGAACAGCGGTACAACCAGCGCGACAGCTGGACAACCACATACCTCGCACCACCCGCACCACGCGCACGCATGCACCATGCACCGCAGCACCCGCTCCGTACCGACGCTCGACAACCGGTTCGGGCGCCGCTGTTCCGAGCGGGGCGGTGGGACCGTACGTCCGGACGACACCACGGTTCCACCGCCCCGCGCGGCGGTGTTTCAGCCTTGACCTCGCGCTTACGCAGGGCATATCCCATGTTTCCCAGCGGTAGCGAGCCTCTTGGTGGCAGTCTGCTCAACAGCAGATACGCAAAGTGGCACTACATCGAGGTAAGCAGCCGGAGGTGCACGTCCCGTGGCGTCCAATGTCAATCCCACCGTCAGGCGACGCCGGCTTGGCCAGGAGCTCCGCAAGCTCCGCGAGATCAAGGGCATGACGGCCGAGGAAGTGGCCGAACGGCTGCTGGTGTCGCAGTCGAAGATCAGCCGGCTGGAGAACGGTCGTCGCAGCATCAGCCAGCGCGACGTACGCGACCTGTGCGGGGTGTACGAGGTCGAGGACCAGCGGCTCGTCGACTCGCTGATGCAGATGGCCAAGGACTCGCGGCAGCAGGGCTGGTGGCACGCCTTCGGGGACATTCCGTACAGCGTCTACATCGGTCTGGAGACCGACGCGGAGTCGCTGCGGGTGTACGAACCCCAGATCATCACCGGCCTGTTGCAGACCAGTTCGTACGCGGAGGCCATCATCCGGGGCGGTTCGCCGGAGACGTCGGAGAGCGAGATCGAGAAGCGGGTGCAGGTCCGGCTGCGCAGACAGGACCGCATCACCGCCGAGAACGAACCGCTGCGCCTGTGGGTCGTGCTGGACGAGGCGGCACTGCACCGCGTCGTCGGCGACAAGCAGGTCATGCGGGAGCAACTGGAGCGCGTGGCGGAGATGTCGCAGCTGCCGCACATCACCGTGCAGGTGCTGCCCTTCGCGGTCGGCGCGCACCCGGGTCTGAACGGTCAGTACTCGATCCTCGAGTTCGCGGACGCGGCCGATTCGAGCGTGGTCTACATGGAGGGCGTCACCAGCGACCTGTATCTGGAGAAGGCGCCCGACGTACAGAAGTACACGGTGATGTACGAGCATCTGCGCGCCCAGGCGCTGAACGTCGAGGAGTCCCGCAGGCGTATCGAGGACGTCGCGAAGGAGTACGCACGCTGAACGCGTGAGCGATACCCGCTCCGACACGGCCGGGGATGCTACACCCCGGGCCGGCCTGACTGGAAGTCGCTCCTGGAATATGCCATCCGGTCGAGTGAATGGCTGGTCCGTACGGGATGGGGGGCGAGTAGCGTCGATCACGCCAACGATCAGTAGGGGTTGGCGCAATCCGAACCGCGGGTTTCCAGCCGGGACCCCGTGGCCACGGCGACAGCTATTCAGCAACGTGCTACGGAGCAAACATGGCAATCCAGCAGGGCGCCACGCACACCTGGACCAAGTCCTCGTACTCCAACAACAACGGCGCCTGCGTCGAGGTCAAGTCCCCGACGACCGCGGCACTCGCGGTCCGCGACTCCAAGGTCTCCGAGGGGCCGACGCTGGCCTTCCCGGACAACGCGTGGAACGCCTTCGTGGCGTCGGTCAAGGCGTAAGGGAGGTTTCCCGACGCTGTCCGGACCACCGAATGATTCGCGCGAGCCCAACGCCGCACCCATCGTCCCTGCGACACACCACCGCATGAGCACCACTGACAGAGCCCTCTCGACGAGCCCGCCGTCCTTGCCGAGAGGGCTCGGCTCATGCCCGCCGACTGCCTCCGCCGAGCGTCTGCTCCGCCCGCACCGGGAACCACGTCGCACACCGGGTCGCCGGCATACCTCTCGTCCTCCCCGACAGTCCTCCTCCGTCACCGGGCGGCACGTGCCGCCCGGCGGCATCGACACTCCGCCCAGCCCCGGGGGCAAGGCCGACGGCCGGGGGCGCGGCGCGGTCCCGCCCCGCGGTGGGCGGGCGTGGCCGGGGAGGAGAGTCAGCCGGCGAGCTGCGCCTCGATCGCGGTGACGACCTCGGCGGACTCCGGGTCGGTCTTCGGGGCGAAGCGGGCCACGACCTCGCCGCCCCGTCCGACGAGGAACTTCTCGAAGTTCCAGCGGATGTCGCCGCTGTGCCCCCCGGCGTCGGCGAAACCGACCAGACGCTCGTACAGCGGGTGCCGGCCCGCGCCGTTCACGTCGGTCTTCCCGGTCATCGGGAAGGTCACGCCGTACGTCGCCGAGCAGAACTCGGCGATCTCCTCGCTGCTGCCGGGCTCCTGCCCCATGAACTGGTTGCACGGCACGCCCAGCACCGTGAAGCCCTGCCCGGCGAACCGCTCGTGGAGCCGCTCCAGTCCGGCGTACTGCGGGGTGAGGCCGCACTTGGACGCCACGTTCACGACCAGCACGACCTTGCCCGCATACTGCCCGAGCTCCGCGGAACCGCCCAGCAGGGCGTCGATCTCTACGTCGAGGGGAGAGGAGGAGGCGTCGTTGGTGTTCTGTGTTGTGGTCATGGGCGGATGCTAACCGGGAGGGCGTCCGGACCGGCGGGGGCGGGGGGAGACGGGCGTGTGACGAGGCGCGTGTCCGGCCCTCGCGGTGAGGCCCCGTCACCGCACGCGGCCCCGACGAGGACCTCTCCGGCGGCCGTACGCGAATACAGCACCGACCGTCCCGCCCGCCGCCGCTCCACCAGCCCGGCGTCCAGCAGCACCCGCAGATGCCGCCCCACCGAGCCGAGCCCCTGTCCGGTCACGGCCACGAGATGGCTGGTGCTCAGGGGGGAGCCGAGCAGCACGAGCACCCTGGCCCGGGCCGCGCCGAGGAGCGCGTCGAGGCTCGCGGGTACGGCTTTCCGGCCGCCGTCGGCGAGGACGCCGGAGCAGGCGTAGACGACGGCGTACCGCTCGGGTGCGTCCCGCGTGTTGCGTGCGTCCGGTGCGGTGCGTGCGTCCCGCGTGTCCCGTGCGTTCCGTGCGGGCCCCGGCTGCTCGGGCCTCTCCTGGCCGACCTCCTGCCCGCCGGACTCCCCCACTTCCGGTTCCGGCGCCTCCCAGGACACCCAGCCGGACTTCGGGGTGACGGGGACGAAGACCAGCTCCGCGCCGGAGATCTCGCGGGGCGGATTGGCGTGCAGGTTCACCTGGAACCGGTTGCCGCCGAGCCACCGCGTCCCCGGCCGCAGCGCGTCCAGCACCGTGGCCCAGCCGCCCCGGCTCACCTGCGCGGTCCGCGCGACGATGTCGGCCTCCAGGACGCGGCGCCTGCGGTCCCAGTACGGCCGCACGGTCTGCTCCCAGACGTACTCCAGGAGTGTCGCCGCCCGCTCGGTCAGGTCGTCGCGTTCGAGTTCGCAGGGCAGCGGCCCGTCGAGCGAGACGCGCAGATGGGCGCGGGCGGCGGCGGGCGGGACGGCGCGCACCCGCGCGACGCCCGCCTCGAAGGTCTCCCCGTCGCGCGGGGCGGGAGTGAGGAAGTCGGCGATCCAGTCCCGCCCGAGCCCGGCCCGCACCAGCAGCGCCGTCACCGGGTCGTCCGCCAGCAGCCGCAGATAACCGGGCCGGTGGGCGTCGAGCCAGGCGCGTTCGCCGGGGTGGGCGGCGGCGCCGGAGTGCAGCAGCTTCAGGCTCGCGAAGGTCTCGGCGAGGGGCGAGACGACGAACCGGCTGCGCGCGAGCGTGTCGGCACTGACCTGCCACCAGCCCAAGGCTCCTCCAGGGTTTCGCACAGCCGCGAAACACTAACAACGTTCCGGAGGGCTTCCCAGACTCACCCCATGAGCAGCAGCGGCAGCAGCGGCAGGACCGAAACGACTGAGACGGACGAGACGACCGAGACGGACCCGAGGACCGAGACGGACCCGAGGACCGACACGGAGGAGTGGACCGACACGGGCGAGAAGACGGAAGCAGGCGACAAGACGGAGGCAGGCGGAAAGACGGGGGCAGGCGGAACGGCGGCTGAGACGTCCCCCGCGGCCGGCCCGGCGGCTCCGGTCCTCATGGGCTACGCGGACCTCTTCCGCACGGGGGAGTTCACCCCGTTCTTCCTGGCGGCGTCCGCGCAGGGGGTGGCGCAGACGATGGGAGGCCTGGCCCTGGGCACACTGGTGTTCCGGGCGACGGACTCACCGCTGCTGTCCGCGGTGAGCATGTTCGGCGCGTCCCTGGCGCAGGTGCTGGGCGCGACGCTGCTGCTGTCGGCGGCCGACCGGCTGCCCCCGAGGGCGGCGATGACGTCCCTCGCCCTGACCTTCGCGACGGTCACCGCCCTGATGGCCGTACCGTCCCTGCCGATCTGGGGCATCTTCGCCCTGCTGCTGGTCAAGGGGCTGGCGGCGTCGGTGGGCGGCGGAGTCCGCTGGGGCCTGCTGAACGAGATCCTCACCAAGGACGGCTACCTGCTCGGCCGCTCCGCCTTCAACATGATGAGCGGCGTCACCCAGATCACCGGCTACGCGACGGGCGGCGCCCTGCTGGCTCTGCTGTCCCCGCGCACGATCCTGCTGCTGTCGGTGGCCCTGTACGCGGCAGCCGCCGCAGCCCTCGGCCTGGGGTTGCGCACCCGCCCCCCGCGGGCCACGGGCCGCCCGTCGCCGAGGACGACATGGCGTACCAACGCCCGGCTGTGGTCCTCGGCCTCCCGCCGCCACGTCTACCTGGCGCTGTGGATCCCGAACGGCCTGGTGGTGGGCTGCGAATCCCTCTACGTCCCCTACGCCCCGCGAGCCGCGGGAACCCTGTTCGCGTGCGCGGCCCTGGGCATGCTGGCCGGCGACATCCTGGTCGCACGTGTCCTGCCCCCGACGGCAAGGCGCCGCGCGGGCATCCCCCTGCTGTTGCTGCTGGCGACCCCGTACACGGTCTTCGCCCTCCACCCGCCGCTCGCGCCGTCGGCAGTCCTGGTCACCCTGGCCTCGATCGGCTTCGGCGCGAGCCTGGTCCAGCAGGAACGCCTGCTGACCCTGACCCCGCCCACCCTGACCGGACACGCCCTGGGCCTCCACTCCTCGGGCATGCTCACGATGCAGGGGGTGAGCGCGACACTGGCGGGCTCCATGGCCCAGCTCACCTCCCCGGCCTGGACGATGACGACGCTGGCGGCCGCGTCGACGGCAGTGACGGGGGCACTGGCGTGGGCGATGCGCGGGGAGAGGCCCGCGGCGCCCGCGACGGCCGGCGAGGTCAGTCCCCCCTCATGAGGCCGATGTCATGGCGCGCACCGGACTCACCCGCGAGCCCTCTTCGCCGGCAGGCGTCGGCAGGCGTCGGCAGGCTGTGCTCGGCGATGCGCGGGTACCCGGCGGGGCGCCCCGGCCGGGGGCAGCTTTCGCGTGCGAGCGGGTGCGCCCCGGCCGGGGGCCGCGTCCGCACGGTCCCCGGACCTGCTGCTCAACCCCCGCGTACCACGCAGTCCTCCGCCTGCTTCTTCCCCAGCGGCCACGCCATGCCGACGTACTTCAGCCAGCTCGAGCGCGGCCCTTTCTCGTCCGGCGGCTGCAACTCCACCACCGCCAGCGGCTTGTTGTACGGATTGCCGGCCGAGGTGAGGCAGATGCGGCCACTGGTGCCGTCGACACGGTTGTTGGCCTGCATGACCGGCCAGCGGTTGCCCACCTGCTCGAGGCTCGGAGCCGTCGCGCCCGTGGGCTTGGCACCGCGGATCGCCTCGATCGCCGTGCGTACGCCGTCGTGGACCATCATGGTGCGGGAGTCGTCCAGCAGGTCCTCCCAGGGACCGATGTCGCCCGCTTCCCGGGCGCTCTTCGTCAGCGCGTGCAGCTCTCGCTGCGGGTCGCGCAGGGAGCCGGGGGCCCGCGCCGCGTCCGGCTTGTGCCCGGTCCGCCTCTCCTCGGCCTGCCGCCACCTCTCCACCTCGGTGTCCCAGGCGGCGGGGTGGGCGGGCGCCGCGTACTGCACGGTCATCTTCGGCCGGCCGTCCTCGCCGAGGAGCTGCGCCCAGTCGTCGCCGGACATCTTGTTCTTCAGCGACGCCGCGTCCGAACCGGAGACCACCGTGAACCTCCGGTGCCCGCACGAATCCTTGGCCAGACGCAACAGGAACAGCCGCAGATGGGTGGAGCGTCCCGCGAAATAGACGGTGTTCACACCGGAGACGCAGATCGTGTTCACCCACGGGCGCAACTGGTTGTCGACGTCGCCCTCCACGGCGATGCCCGGAGATTCGAAGTCCATGGTGGCGGGGCCTTTCGGACCCTCCTCGTCCTTCTCGAGCCTCTGGAAGGCATCGGCAAGGGAGCGGACGTACGCATCGGGTCTGGTGTCCTGCAGGACCGCCGTGTCGTCGTTCCTGCGGCTGCCGTTGTAGTCCGCGAGCGCGCGGGCCTGGTCCTCGTTGGTGGGGAGGATGCGGGCCAGCCCGTCGAACCTGGCCTTCCTGCCCTCCTCGTTGGCGAGCGAGCTCGCCGACGCCCGTGCCACCAGTACCGGCACGTGCTCCTCGGTGAGGTCGCGTATCGCGGCCCTCGTCGAGTCGAGGGACAGGTTGAAGCCGGTCACCGCGCGCAGCCTGTGCTCCGTGGAGCGGGACATCCGGACGAGGTCGGGGACCACCTCGTCCTGTTTCGCGTAGTCCCTGCCGGGGTTGGCGAGGACCAGCCGCACCTTCGGCGCGCCCTCCTCGCGGTTGGCCCGGTACTGCGCGAGGTAGGCGCCCTGCAGCTCGCTGCGCAACTGCTCCTTCTCGGCCTTCGACTCCGGCTGCAGCGGAAGCATCATCGCCACCGTGACGTACGCCGAGCCCGGCTCGTCGATTCTGTCGTTCTCCTCCTTGATCCGGTCGACGACCGGGCGGATCTCCCGTACACCCCAGTCGTAGCCGGAGCCGTTGACGCCGATGCATTCGTCGCCGGACTCGGTCACACCGCCGGCGCAGCTCCTCGCCGCGGAGATGAGGCGGTCCGCGGTGACGGCTCCGGCTACGAGGACGACGACCGCCACCGTGCAGGTGACGATCCGCTTGAGCAGCGTCTCCCACGTCTTCTCGTACAGCCTGGTACCGAAGGTACGGGTCATCTGCTCAGCTCCCCCAAGTGATGTGCGACGTGCAGGCGCAGGGCTGCAGCGGGCGTCTGCCGCGGGCGCGTCCGCCCCACTCCGCGGCCCGGTTCGCGAGCACGGGTGCGGCGCCGGGGTGCGCGAGCGCCAGGGCGCCGAGCAGTTCCCCCATCTTCTCGGCGGCCGCGGCGTCCGCCGGCCGGGTGCGTTCCTCGCACAGCCACACGGCGTGCAGCAGCTGGTCCAGCTGCCGCTCGAGCGTGGTGCCCACGATCTCCGCCACGTTCATCCGGGCCCGCCGTACGTCCGGTCCGCCGAGCAGGGGGGCCTGGGCGATGGCCAGCAGTTGCTCGCACCACTCCTCGGCCCTCGTGCCGGTCGCGGGAAACTCCGCCGCCAGGTGCCTGATCGCGCGCTCGGGGCCGCCGCCCGCGACCAGATCGTGGTTGAGGCCGTGTGCCGCGGTGGTGCCGAAGGCGTGGTCCGGGGCCTCGGGCAGGCCGCGGTAGTGCGCGTGCAGGAGAGTGTGGTTGCGGTGCCAGTCGGTCGTGGGGCCCGTGCCGGGGGCGGTGCCCGGGTCCGTGTCCGGGTCTGTGCCCGCAGGTTCGTACAGGCGGCTCATCAGCAGTTGCCGCAGGCCGAAGTCACCGATGAAGTGCCGTTCGCAGGCCGGCCAGCCGCTCTCCAGCAGGTACTGCTGCACCTGGTCCGCGGTGAGACCGCCGGCCGGCTGTTCCAGCTCACCGCTGCGCAGCAGTGTGCGGGCGCAGTCTCCGCTGTGGGCGACCGACAGGTGCGTGAGCAGGTCGAGCCAGCGGTCGGTGTGCCCGGCGGGGAGCCGCTCCGGCAGCCGCCGCACCACCAGCTCCTCCAGCAGTACGTCCCGTACCGGCGCGGGAGCATCGTCGAACAGGACCGGGTGGCCCAGCAGGTCCCGGTCGTTGTCCAGCCCAGGCAGCCGCGCGGCCGCCTCCGCCAGCCGCTGCACCATGCGGGGCCGATGGCCGGAGAGCCGTGACACCGCGTCCTGGGCCCGCAGCAGCAGATCCGCGTTGTCCACCGCGCCGACCTGCTCGAGCACCTGCTGCTTGACCTGCCCGGAGGTGAGCGACGGCATGCGCAGCAGCAGCACGGACCGCCCGAGCGTTCCGCGCGCCGGCAGCCACTCCCATGTCTCGGGCGGAGCCTGCTCGTCCGGCTGGTAGACCGAGAGTTCCACGGTGCGCTGCTCGCCCGCCAGGAACAGCGGCTCGGGCATCCGCTCGCTCGCGACGAGCACCGTGCAGCCGTGACGGCCCTCGGCCCGGCCGGCGAGGGTGGCCGCGAGCAGCCTGCGCCCCACCGGCCAGTTGGAGCTGTGCAGCAGGACGGCGGGACGGCCGATGCGGTTGAGTCTGGCGCCGGGACCGGAGTAGGCCGCCTCCACGTCCTCGAGCAGGGCGCGGAAGAGGAACCCCTCGGCGAACCGCCGCCCCTCCTCGCCCTTGTGGAAACTGTTCCCGAGCAGGCGCAGCCCGGTGGCGGCGCTTCCGCCGGCACCCGGATAGTTGCGGTACGTGCCCTGTACCGGCTCCTCGCCGCTGGTCGCCAGCATCTCCAGGAACTCGCTCAGGGCGGCGCCCACCAGCGGCATGGCGGCGGCCGGGGCGACGATCGCCGCGAGCGCGCCCAGATATCCGTGGGCGACGTTCTTGAAAAGCCGCGACCACCACGGCGACGGGGGGCCCAGCAGTGGGCGGTACCGGGCGAGCTCCTCGTCCAGTTCCTGCTGGCGTAAGCCCTGGCCCGCCGCCACCGCGGCCATCCCGGCGAAGAACCGGGGAGTGGGCACCGCCCCGCCCGGACCGTCCCACTCCTCCATCCGCAGCGCGATGTCGTACAGCGTCTCCGTCGTGGCGGACCGGCAGGAAGGGCGCTCGCCGGCCTCCCGCTCGTACTGCGGATCGGCGCAGTCCACCAGCACCACCGGCGCCTTCTCCCCGAACCGGTCGCGCAACGCCTCGAGCAACTGCTGTTTGCCCGTACCGGGGCCGCCGGTGAGCAGCACGCAGGGAACATCAGGACCGTACGGTCGCGCCCTCATGCGGCCATGGGCATTGCGGGCCAGCAGCCGCGGGAAGAACCGCTCGTCGCCGAGCAGCTCCTCGAAACCAAGCCTGACCACCATCCGGCCCACCCCCGTAACCGCGCCTCGTGCCGGGGCTGTTGAGCGGCACGTGGTCAATGTGGCGGAGAGTTTAATGGAAGAGCGTATGAAAACCAGGGGATATTTCAGAAATCCGCGGTGGTGGGAAATGAGGGTCCGAGTGGGCGGCCGGGACTCGGATGCGTGAGGAAACTCGGACCCGAATGTCATCGTGCCAAAGACGCGAGAAGAGGCGCGTGCCGATTACCTCGCCGGGGCAGTGGTCCGACCTTGATCTTTATACGGTCGGTCTTTGACGGTCGGTGGAAAACCGTAGGTGTCGTGTCGGCCCGTCACGTGTCACGTCCGCCCGTCGCGGCGTCGGGCGCGCTGGGCCGTACGTGTCTGTCGGCCCTCGGGGCGTCGGGTGCCTCGGGCCGTGCCGTGCGACGCCGGACGCGTTGGGCCGTACGTCGGCGTAGCCCGTATCAGAAGGAGCCGCTGATGTGCTGCTCTGTTGCGCTCGGACGTCCATTTCCGAAAGGCGCACACTCTCGTGCTGTACGCCGCGACCTCGTCCCGGCGCCGTCATCAGATCCGGATGGCAAGGGCCACCTACCCGAGAGGGGTAGCTGGCCCTTTGCCTCGAGCCTCAACAGGTTGCGAACCTGCGACACCCGCTTCAGCAATTCGGCCGCGGCCCGCTCCGACTGCTGAGGGGGCCTCGCGCGACGGCCGGAGAGACGCCGCGTACGCCCTCGCCCGCACCGTTGGTCTCAGCCGTCGATGGTCAAGGCGGGCTGAGCCGTAGCTCGGGGAGGACGAAAACAGAAGGTTCGGGCCGGCGCCCGAATCCCGCGTTGTCGGCGGGAATCGGTTGCCTCGGGTCAGGCCACACCCATGCCCGAAACGTGCCCTTGCGCGTCCTCGCACACGGCGGCCTGGTCCTCCCCGAAGTCCGGGGCCTGGAAAGGATTCGTCGTCGGAGGCGGCAACGCTGTGGCAGAGCAGAGGGGCGCCCCTTCCGGAGCGGAGAAGAGCGAGGTCAGATCGATGAGAGGTCTCCTTTCGCTGCAAATCTCTGGAGGGACCTGGCGTGCCGTGGCTGGGCACAGAGGTCTTACAACTTGGTCATCTTGGCGTACGGGCTCAAGATCCGCTCTTGTGTCGAGCCGAAATCCACGAGTGCCGCGATCCCGTCCTCGACGCCGATGACCCGGCCGAGGCCGAACATGTCGTGCGTCACCTGGTCTCCCACCGCGAAGCACATGGGAGCCGGCGTGACCCGGGTCTTGAAGGGGCTGGTGGGCAGATGGCGCTTCAGTGCAGCAGGCTTTGTCATTGTCCCCAGTATGCGCCCGCCGGCATCCCGTGCACTGTGGCCGTCCATATCGGGTTCGACACGACCCCGGACGGCGACGTCCACGTCAGGGCAGAGGCCGGGGGCGTCGCGCCACTGACCTGCGGCTTCGATACCTGGTCGGGAGAGATCGCCGGACGTCTCGATCGCAGGACGCCCTCGTCGGCCGTGCCCGGACTTCCGCGCCGGGCACGGTGGTGGCACGGGCCCCTGGTGGCACGTCCCCCTGATGGCTGGAGCCCCGACGGGCCTGCGGTCGGTACGTCGGCGCGGAGGACCACGTCCGTCCCCTGTTCGCTCGTCGTCCTCACCGGACGCTGCCCCGGAAGCCTGACCTCAGTGGAGGGTCGCGGTTCCCCGGAGCGGCCCTGCCGCCGGGCCGGTGGCCCACAGCGAGTCGACGGTGGCGCGCTCGGTGGCGTTCGGGTAGACGTTGGCACAGCTGGTGCCGGGGCCTCCACCGGACATCAGCTCGCTGCACGGACCGGAGTAGTGGTCGGGCAACCCCAGGATGTGCCCGAGTATGTGCGCGATGATCCGTATCGGGTGGGTGCCGGCGAGCGAGCCGGGAAGGTAGATCCACCCGTGCCCATGGCCGTCCGTGTTGTACTCGTCAGCGGTCTGGTCGACGCCCTCGTAGAAGTAGAGGTCGGCCGCGCCGTCGGTTTCCACGAACGTCACGTTGCTGACGGACGAGTTCCAGACCGCCGAAGCCTCGGCTATGTCCGCCTCTAAGTCGGGCGCGGCGTCGTCGTTGTAGGTCACCACGACCGACTCGATCTTCGACGCGACCGGCTGAGGTGCGGCCGGCACGGCGCCCGCGGGCCCCACCGCCGGCCCCGAAGCGGCCAGCACGAGCCCCAGCGTGACCCCCATCGACCGCGCCCAGTGGAAACGGTCCGTGCGGGCGGATTGTCTGGTGCCTTCCCCACGTATCACGTGCGACCTGCGGCTCATGAGTCTCTCCTCGTCCCGTGCCCACGACAGACGAACGACCCGTCCGGCTCACAGGCAGTGTCGAACCGTTCAGGGTGCCGGGGGAGGCGACAACGCGCCATAGTCACCGGCACCGGGCGGCGGGACGCCGTCCGGTGCCGGGGGAACGCGGTCGCGGAGCCGACCCGGCGCCGGTCGTGCGCGCCGGGCTCGGACACGCTGACGGCCGACTGCCGCGCTCCGAACGAGCCGATGCGTGCCGGCTCCGGACGATGTGGCAGCCGCGTGGCGTCAGCGGCTCGGGTGTGGCACGACCTTCAGCACGACGAAGGGCCGGCCGGGGAGGTAACCCCTCCCGGGCCGGCCCTTCTCACGTTGCCCCGGCAGGATGCGAACCCGCGACACCCGCTCAAGGAGTTCCCGCGGTCACCCCCAGCTCATGCGGTCCGGCTCCCGCATGTGCTCTGCGGATGCCTGAACGGGCCCCGGCGTACGGCGGGGCGCATGCCCGTCGCCGTCAAGTGTCCCGTCAGCGGACCGCGCAGGCCATTGCCCTTCGTGACCGCCGTCGCGGTCCGCGCCGGGCCGGCGAGCGCGAAGCCCGCGCCGCCGTCGCCACGGCGGCCCGACCGGCGGCCGCACGACCGCGCACCTGACCTACCGGCGGCGCGGCCGTGCCGTGCGCACGCGCCATGGCCGCGACGCCCCCGGAGCTCGCGCACAGGGATGCCCCGGGGTCACCCGCACGGGCGGCGTCGACATGCCTGCGTGGGAACGGCGTGCCAGGCTCGAAACCACGCTTCTCGTATCAGGTGGCCGAGCCGTCCGGGTTCGCTGAGGGCGGCCGACGAGACCGCCGACAAGGTCCGCATCGCGAGGAGACAATGCGCATGCCGGTCGCCAGGACTGGACCCGAGACCGCGTCACCGCCGGACCCGCTGACTCTCCTCCGGAGCCGCGAGTACCTGGTGCTTCTGGTACTGGCCGCGCTGATCGGCGTGCCGGTGTCCGCGGCGGCGTTCGGCTTCCTCGCGCTGGTCGGCGAGGTCCAGCCGCTGATCTACACGGATCTGCCCAAGGCGCTGGGGTTCGACGGAACGCCACCGTGGTGGCCGCTGCCGCTGCTCGCCGTAGGGGGGCTGCTCACCGGGCTGACGATCCAGTACCTGCCGGGGCGCGGTGGCCATGAGCCGACAGCCGGGTTCGAGACCGCCGGCCCGCCCACACCCGTCGAACTGCCCGGCATTTTCTTCGCCGCCCTGGCGACGCTCTGCTTCGCCGCGGTCCTCGGGCCCGAGTCCCCTCTCCTGACGCTCGGCGCCGGGCTCGCCGCCGGAGTCGTGCGGATGGTCAGACGGGACCCCCCGGAGCTGGTGACCGGGGTGTTGGGCGCGGCGGGCAGTTTCGCGGCCGTCAGCTTCCTGCTGGGATCACCCCTGCTCGGCGCGTTCCTCCTGATGGAAGCCTCGGGACTGGGCGGGCCGATGATGGCGCTGGTGTTGATGCCCGGTCTGCTGGCCGCGGGCATCGGTGCTCTCATGTTCGTCGGACTGGGATCCTGGACCGGGCTGGGCACCTATTCGCTGGCATTGCACGACGTACCCGAGGCCATGAGCCCGACGGCGGCGGAATTCGGCTGGGCCCTGGTCATCGGTCTGTCGGCCGCACTCGTGGGCCTGGGAATCCGACGGCTCGCCGTCCGGCTCAAGACGCACGTCGAGAGGCGACGAGTGGTGGCCACGGTGGGCATGGGCCTGGTCGTGGCGGGGCTGGCGATCGGCTACGCGGAGGGCACCGGCAGAGCAGCGACCGACGTGTTGTATTCCGGGCAGACGGCGCTGGATCCACTCCTTGCGCACAGCACCACGTATTCGGTGGGAGCGCTGTCGCTGCTGGTGCTGTGCAAGGGCCTGGCCTATTGCGCATCGCTCAGCAGTTTCAGGGGAGGTCCGATCTTTCCCGCGATGTTCGTGGGAGCGGCGGGCGGCATCCTGCTCTCCCATCTGCCGGGGCTGAGCCTGGTCGCGGGGTTCACGATGGGTGTTGGAGCGATGAGCGCCGCAATGCTGAGGCTTCCGCTGGTCTCCGTCCTGCTTGCCACGCTGCTGATCGGGTCGGAGGGGCTCACCGTCATGCCGCTGGTGATCGTCGCGGTCGTGGTCTCGTACGTCGCGACGGCGAAGCTGGCACCTCCTCTCATGGAGCCGGAGGAACAACCGGCGCCGCGTCGGCAGTAGCGGTCTCAACCGTGCCGGCATTGCTCGTCGCAGAGGAAGCCGGGCGGCACGGCGGCAGGTTGCCCCGCGTCGTCGGGAGTGCCGTCCGCGGATACGTCGCACGCACACGCGCGTACCTCGTTCGACGGGACCGGAGCTCCGCGTCCCCGGAGCCGGGCGCTCGACTGCTGTCGTCAACTGACGCGGCGGTCAGAGAGAGTCTCTGGCGTGTGTCCCGGTCCGACGTCGTTGATGTCAGCTGTAGATGTCAGATGCCTTCTCATCCGTAGCTCTAACCAGATCGATCAGCGAAGGCCATACCCGGCTGCTAAGGGGAAGGTTTGTCGCGGCGCAAGCCTTCCGCCGTCGTGTGTCACCTGGTAGGACCAGGGGCTACCTTGGTCGCTATGAGCGTTCAGCCCGAAATTACCCAACGGGATCTACGCAGCCGGTCCCGAGAGATCATGGATGCCGTACAGGGCGGCCAGTCGTTCACCGTCACTCGCGACGGACATCCGATCGGCCAGCTGGTCCCGCTGCGTCGACGCCGTCGGTTCGTCTCCCGCCAGGAGTTCGCCGGGATGTCCAGGACCGCCCCCGGCATCGACCTCGACAGGTTCCGCGCCGATCAGGACGCCACGGCCGACACCTACCCGGACGATCCCTTTGACCGCTGACCGCTGACCGCTGACCGCTGACCGCTCGACGCATCCGCAGGGTCTCCTCGACACCAACATCATGATCCTGCGCCGCTGGGTGCCCCCCGAGGAGCTACCGGACGAAATGGCGATCACCGCCATCACCCTGGCCGAGTTGTCCGCCGGTCCGCACGAAGTCCGTCGCAACGACGAACAGAGCAGTTACGACGAACACGCCGAACGCGCCCGCAGGCTGGACGTCCTGCAACGCGCCGAGAACGAGTTCGACCCCATCCCCTTCGATGCCGAAGCGGCCCGTATCTACGGCCGTATCCGTGCCGCAGTGATCAGCGCCGGCCGCAAGCCACGCCGCCGGGTGGCCGACCTGATGATCGCTGCTACCGCCGTGGCTGAGAACCTTCCCCTCTTCACCACCGACCCGGACGACTTCAAGGGGCTGGACGACCTCCTCACCGTCGTGCCGGTCACCCGCCGAGGACGCCCCACGAAGGCTGACGGCAGGGCACTGGCACGGCGGCCGCAAGCCGGACTTCATGGTCCGCGCGTGGCACGGATGTGACCACGCAGCAGGGCCGGTTCGAGGGATCAAGCCCACCGAACCGGCCCTGTGCCGTGTGCCCCCGGCAGGATTCGAACCTGCGACACCCGCTTTGGCCTCGATCTTTCGTGAGGGTTCGCCGACGTAGTCGGTGGACCCTTTCGCTTCCGGAGCTGATGTCGGGCAGGCCGGTGGCCCGGCTCGCGTCGGCCGGGCGCCGGGTTCCACTGCCCGGGGCAGGTGATGTTGTCGTCGGGCCGGTGGAGGGTTGCTGGTCAGCCGGGGTTGGGCAGGAGCGCGAGCCGTTCGAGTGCGGCAGTGATTTCACCGGTCCAGGGCCAGTGCCGGGCGAGGCGGAGGATGCGGCGGCGGCTGCTGGTGACGAGTTGGCCGGCCACGGTGAACAGGCAAAGCCGCAGTCGGAGGGGCTCCCAGAGCCGGGCCCTGCCGGTCAGGGAGAGCATCGGCATCCAGGCCAGCGGGGCGAGCGCGAGCCGAACGATCTCCAGCCATACCTTGTTCTGGGCGGTGTGGTGGAGGGGAAAGTTCCGCAGGCCGGTGGCCCGGGCGGCCCGGATGCGGTCCTCCGCTCCGGCCCGCAGCCGGTGGCCGAGCTCCAGCTCGGCGATCGGTCTGTCGGCGGTGTTCGTGGCGAAGCACGTGATCCGCATGCCGGCCGCGTCGGTACTCCTCAACTGGGCTCCGGGATGAGGCCGTTCTTTGCGGACGATGAGCCGCATCCCCATCGGCCAGCCTTCCAGCATGCCGGTGGGCTCGGCGACCCGGGCACCGTCGCGGATCTCGCCGTCCGCCTCGACGGCCGGGGTCCAAGCCGTGGCCGGGACGGTCAGGACGTGTTCGTGGATCACTTCGGTGATCACCGTGCCGACCGGGTAGGACAATTACCGTCCTCGCTTGGCGAGCCAGGACACGAAGTCGTGGGTGCCGCCGCGGAGTCGGTACGGATCAGCGTCTGCCGCCCTCGCCGGTAGTGCTTCGGCAGTCGAGTCAGGGCCAGTTGAGCAGTGGTGATGTGGTCGGCGGCCGTGTTCGAGCCCGCGTTCCCCGGTCTGAGAAGAGCGGCGACCGGCTCACCCGTCCCGCCGGATCCGCGGTCGACGAAGGCCGTCAGGGGGTGATGGCCGTAGGTCTTCTTCCAGGTCGCGGTCGCGTCCTCCTGAACCAGGGACGGACGTCACGACGGGCCCGGCCGGACCGCCGGACGAGCCCGGACCGCAGGGCCGTCGAGGGGAGGCCGGTGAGCAGGGGCCCCGCGGTGAGCGGGGCCCGGCCGGTCCGCCTGGCCCGTCGTGCCCGGACGGGTACAGCCTCCAGCGCCACCCGGCGACCCGGACGCGTTGGTGTGCCGCCGCGACGGCGCGCCCCCACCCGACGACCCGGGCGGCGGCGGCCTGCTGTCGCTCGGAATTGACCCGTACCGTCGGCAGTACCCGTGAACCGTGCCCCCTTCCGCTACGGCGGAAGGGGGCCTTGCGTCATGCCCGCCTACGGCTGGAGAACCGCACGGCACGCACACGAAAATGGTCCCGCCCCATACCCTGACAGTGACGAGCAGTTCAGAGATTGGGGCGAGACCGTGTCTTCTGATGCTACCCCGAACCCGTACGCCGACCCGGTCGCCTTCGGCCAGCGCATGCAGATCTACCGCCAGCGCCGCGGCATGAGTCGCCCCGTCCTCGCCGGCCTCCTCGGCAAGTCCCCCTCGTGGGTGAAGCAAGTCGAGGCCGGCCAGATCCAACCCCCGAAGCTGCCCATGATCCTGCGCATCGCCGAGCTGCTGCGCGTCCGCGACCTCGCCGACCTCACCGGCGACCAGTCCCTGCACATCGACCTGTTCATCGGCCCCGGCCACCCCCGCCTCGCCGCCGTGAAAGTCGCCGTCGACGCCTTTCCCTTCACCGCCGACCGGGAGGCGCCGTCCGCACAGCACCTGCGGCACCGGCTGGACCGGGCATGGGCGGCCCGGCACGAGGCACCGAACCACCGGGAGGTCATCGGCGGGCTGCTGCCCGACCTGATCCGGGACGCGCAGCTCGCCGTACGGCAGGCCGACACCGGGACCGACCGGCGCGCGGCCATGGCGATCCTCTCCGAGGTCTACTCGTTGTCGCAGTTCTTCGTGGCCTACCAGCCCGACGCGGCCCTGCTGTGGCGCGTGGCCGAGCGGGGCATGGTCGCTGCCCAGGACAGCGAGGACCCGCACGCCATCGGCGTGGCCGCGTGGCTGACCGCGCAGGCCCACCGCGACTCCGGGCCCGCGCACTTAGGCGCCGCGGACGCCGTCACTCTGGAGGCGCTGCGCTACCTCGAGCCCCGGTTGCCGGACGCCGACGAGCACGTGCGGGCTATCGCGGGCGCGCTGCAGTTCGAGGCTGGGTACACGGCGGCTCGCCGTGGCGAGACCGGCGCGGCTTGGGGCTGGTGGGACAAGGCGGAGAAGACCGCCCGGAAGCTGCCCGGCAACTACTTCCACCCGGTCACGTCCTTCGGCCGGGCCATCATGGGCGCCCACGCCGTGACGGTCGCCGTGGAACTGCACCAGGGCGGGGAGTCCGTACGGCAGGCCGCCCGCGCGGACAAGTCCGTCATCAAGTCGAGGCCGAGGCGTGCTCGCCACCGGATCGAGGAGGCCCGCGCCTACCAGCTCGATGGCCAGCCGGACACTGCGCTGGCCGCCCTCGGCAAGGCGCACGAGTCCGCGCCGGAGACGATCCGGTACAACGGGTACGCGCGCCGGATTGTGCTCGAGCAGACCGAGTCGCGACACCCCGAGCGCAGGCAGCGCGCATCTGAACTCGCGGTGAAGCTGGGCATGCTCGCCGCCTGAAGCAAGGGGCAGGAATCCTGCCCCTTCTCCCGTTACGGCGCCTCTACGGTCACGTGTGTGGAACAGAGCACTGTGACCGTGGAGGCGTCAGCCATGCCGAGTACCAGCGTGAGCACGGGACATCCGATACCGGCTCCGGTGCTGGAGATCCTCGGGCTTCCGTCCCTCGACGATCTGGCGGACGACCAGACCCGCGGCGCCACCTGCGTGTGGTGCCAGGTCCGGCTGACGGCTGAGACGGCGGTCGACCTCGGCGAGCACTTGAGCCCTCTGCCGGGCACCGCGCCGCCGATGCACTGGTTTCCGCGCGCCTGCCGGAAGGACACCGCCGACCGCGCGCACCGCGGCCTGTTCACCCACGCCCCCATGTGCGAGCAGTGCACCGACGACCCCGGCGGCTGCGAGATCAGCCGGTGGCTGTACCGACTCGTGAGGGAGAACCGCCGATGATGTGCCACCGATGCCTCAATCAGATGCGGGAGACCGAGTCCGAGGCCGTCACGATCGTCGGCGCCACGGGACCCGGGAGCACGATCTACGTGCACCGGGGATGGTGCGCGCCGGCGCCGCAGCAGACCAGCCCGGACCGGGACCCGTACTGGCGCTGGCGCTGACGACTCCCGCTGCCGGCAGCAACACCGACGGTACCGGCAGCGGGATGACCGGCCCGCCGCAGCGCCTCTCCCCGTGGGCCTGCGGCGGGCCACTCCACCCCGGGAGGCATCTCCCGTTGCGTCCCGGCACATGCAACCCCCGTCTTCCCCTGGGAGTACGGGGGTTGCTCCCGTCCAGGGCGCCCGCAGAAACGCCAAGATCCGTTAGGGGATTTTTAAGGGATGGCGCCCCGTCAGTGGGCGTAGCGAGGCTGTAGTCAGTAGTCAGACCGTAGCCAGAGTGGTAGTGAAAGAGGCCCCGGAACCCTCCCTGACCTGGGAGTTCCGGGGCCTCTCGCCTGACCAACGCTGTGCCCCCGGCAGGATTCGAACCTGCGACACCCGCTTTAGGAGAGCGGTGCTCTATCCCCTGAGCTACGAAGGCGAAGGTGGCGGCGCCCGGCGGGGCGCTCGGTCCACAGGGTACCGGATCAGGGCTCGGGCGGGCGCTGGTGTGGGCCGGGAGCGGTCGGGCGGCAAGGTACGGCAGGGTGCTGCCCTGCTCGTGGAGGGTACGGCGCGGCTGATCAGGTGCGGTAGGAACATCGCCCCCTCCGAGGACGCCAGGGTCTTGGTCCGCCTCGCCGTAGAACGCTTCGGCGACCTCGATGTCGCCGTCAGCAACGTGGACGTCTTCCGGGCGGGGGCCCCGTGGTTGATCTGTCGGAAGACCGAAGTCGGCCAGTGCCTCCGCCAGCTTGTGCACCGACGGCTCGGGATGAGGACTGGCGCACCCTGCTCGACGGCACCCGGTCCGGGCCCAGCCCGCCTGTTCCCACCCCGCGGTCCCGGTCCCGTCCGCCTGTTTCCATCCCACCCCACCGCCCCGGGCCGGCCCTCCCGTCTGTTCCCACCCGACACCCCCGGCCCTGCCGGCCCGTCCTCACCCCGGCCCGCCCCCGCCGCCTTCACGCCGTCGGCCGGCCCGTCCTCACCCCTCCCCGGCACCCTTCCCCCTGGTGACCCGCACCCGGTAGTCCCCCTTCAGGTCCGCCGCGGTCACCGTGATGCGCAGGCCCCTGCGGGGGTCCGTGAAGGTCTCGCCGGGGGTGAAGGGGGCGTCGGAGAGTTCCGCGTGGACGTTCGCGCTGCGGGTGCAGCCTCCGCTGTCGCGGCGCGAGTCGTACACCGTCACCGGGCCCATGCCCGTGTCCACGTTCGCGTCGACCTTGTAGATGAGGATGCCCGGGCGGCACACCACCTGGTCGTTGCCCGCGCGCGTGCGCAGTTCGACGGCGTATCCCGAACGACTGTCGAGCGGTACGACGATCAGCTTCGGGCCGTTCTGCTCGGCGAGCGGCGTCAGCGCGTACTCGACCGACCCGGGGGCCGACGCGCAGTGCACCTGGGACGCGTCCAGCCAGCCCAGCTTCCACTTGTGCCAGCCGAGCAGGTCGTTGTTGGCCCCCCAGTCCTCGCTCATGATGTCCCAGTGGCCGACGGCGCCCCCGCCCTCCTGGGTGTAGAGGTCGGGCAGGCCGAAGACGTGGCCGTTCTCGTGGGGGAGTACGCGGTAGCCGGTGCGGTGGTAGGAGCCGGAACCGTCGTCCTGGCGGGAGTAGACGAAGGACGCGTTGGCGACCGGGACGCCGTCGGCGATGGGCGCGTCGGTGTTGCCGGCGAAGGTGACGGACAGGACGGTGTCCAGCGCCGTAGGGCCCGCGTTGGGCGTCACCAGCACGTTCACCAGGTCGTACTGCCTGAAGTCCACCTTCGGGTCGGCCTCCGCCACGATGTCCCGGACGAGCTCGCGGTAGCCGGGGTCGAAGGGCGCGCCGCGTTCTATGTCGTACGCGTGGAAGGGTTTCGGCATGCGCAGCCAGTGCCGGATCGGGACCTCGGGACGGTAGGCCAGGCGGCCGTAGGAGGCGGTGCGGAACCAGTTCTGGGTCTGCGGGAAGAACTCGCGGAACCGGTCCAGGGCGCGGCCGCGGCCCGGCGCGTCCGAGAAGTCGATCATCAGGTTGAGGGCGCGGACGGTGCCGGTGGAGCGGGTGTAGCCGCGACCGGTGGGGACACTCTCGGACATCTGCACGTCGGGCTTTCCCTTGATCAGGCAGGGGCCGAGCGCCGAGGACCGGCCGGGGGCTATCGGGCCCGAGCCGGCCGGGGTGGAAGGAGAGAGGCGGCCGTTGCCGGCCGAGCTGCCGACGGCGAGGGTCAGGGCAGTCACGCAGACGAAGGCGGCCACGCGACGGGTGCGTCTTCGGCTTCGGCGGGCGGTCTGCTTCGGCTGCATGCGGCCCCTCGCTCCAGCGGCAGCCGCCGGTCAACGGCTGCACCCCTGGGATCACCCTGAGTCGGTGGATGGGGGGCCGCGCGCTGGAGGAGACCGATCGTGGGTATCGCGTCCGCGCCATCCGCCCCTGTCCAGCCGTTGCGCCATTTCAGTGACGTAGTGACGGGATGGGGGTGGTGATCATGGCGGGGCGGAGGGGCGGAGGGGGTTGCCGGGTGGAGAGGGGTGCCGCGAGCCGCTGGAGTGGCGGGAGTGCCGCGAGCCGCCGGAGCGACAGAAGCGGCGGGAACGACGTGGGAGCGACGGGAGCGTCGGGAACGACGTAGGGGCGACGGGAGTGGCGGGGGTCACAAGATTCTTCCGCGTCAGCCGGAAATAACCGGGGACGGCTTCCCCGTTTAGACCTGTGTCCGAGCGAAACGGGGACATGCTCCCCGGATCGCGCCTCCTCTCAGTTCGGGTTGAACCTCAGCCGCACCCCCCGGGACCATCAGCGCCCCAAGAGTCATAAGAGACACCAGAGACACCAGAGACACCAGGGCTCCCAGGGCTCCCAGAGCCCTATGAGCCCGATGAGCCCGATGAGCCCCCAGAGTCAGGAGTACGCCGTGCAGACCGCGCCCCCCGCACAGCGCAAGGAGCCCCGGCCCCGCGCCGACGCCCTGCGCAACCGGGAGCGGATCGTCACCGCCGCCCGAGAGATGTTCGTCGAGTACGGCCCCGACGTGCCGCTCGACGAGATCGCCCGCCGGGCCGGCGTCGGCAACGCCACGGTGTACCGCAACTTCCCGGACCGCGACGCCCTGGTCCGCGAGGTCGTCTGCTCCGTCATGGACCGCACGGCGCGCGCCGCCGAGTCCGCACTCACGGAAAGCGGTGACGCCTTCGAGGCACTGGAGCGCTTCGTGCACACCGCCGCCGACGAACGCATCAGCGCCCTGTGCCCGATGATCTCCAGCACCTTCGACCAGCACCACGCCGACCTGGAGGCGGCCCGCGTACGGGTCGAGGAACTGATCGCCGGGATCATGGAGCGGGCCCGGGCGGCCGGGCAGCTCCGCCCCGACGTGCGTGTCGGTGACCTGATGGTCGCGGTGGCGCAGCTCAGCCGGCCGCCGGCCGGTACGGAGTGCCTGAGCGCCGACCGCTTCGTCCACCGCCATCTGCAACTGTTCCTGGACGGACTGCGGGCCCCGGCCCGTTCCGCCCTGCCGGGTACGGCCGCGACATTGGAGGAACTGCGCCGGCCCTGCCGCCGGTCCTGACGTTCACCCGTACCTTCACCCGTACCTTCACCCACACCTTCATCCGTACCGGCACCCGTACCTTCGTCCGTACGTTCATCAGCACCGAGCGGGCCGATTAGTTCCCGGTCGGGCTCCGGTCCTCACTCGCAGCCTCACGAACTGCATGAACTGCATGAACTGCATGAACCCCACGGGGCCACCGCGCCCCACCGGGCACCGGCTGACAGGCTGACAGGTTCTCCGCCTCACCTCACCGGCCGTCAACGACGACGGGCCGACGTGCCGTCACGCCCTTTCCCTCTTCTTCGTCTTTCTCCGTCCTGCCACCACCGTCATTTCGTCATCACTTCATCATCATTTTTCGCCCCGTAGTCCGAAGTGGGTACCTCCATGTCTCAGACCGTTCCGCGCCTCTCCGACGCCGGCCCCGATGCCGGCCGCTGGAAGGCGCTCGTCTTCATCGCGCTCGCGCAGCTGATGGTCGTCCTCGACGCCACCATCGTGAACATCGCGCTGCCCTCCGCCCAGCACGACCTGGGCATTTCGGACGGCAGCAAGCAGTGGGTCGTCACGGCCTATGCCCTCGCCTTCGGCGGTCTGCTGCTGTTCGGTGGGCGCATAGCCGACCTGTGGGGCCGCAAGCGCACCTTCGTCCTCGGCCTGGCCGGCTTCGCCGCCGCCTCCGCGCTGGGTGGCGCGGCCACCAATGAGGCGATGATGTTCGGCTCCCGGGCCCTGCAGGGCGCGTTCGGCGCGCTGCTCGCGCCCGCGGCGCTGTCCCTGCTGGCCGTGATGTTCACGGACGGCAGGGAGCGCGCCAAGGCGTTCGGCATCTACGGCGCGATCGCCGGTGGCGGCGGTGCCGTCGGCCTGATCCTCGGCGGCTTCCTCACCGAGTACCTGGACTGGCGCTGGACGTTCTTCGTCAACGTCCCGTTCGCGATCGTCGCGGCGGCCGGTGCCTGGTTCGTCATCCGTGAGCCGCGGGGCAGCCGCAACCGCTCCCCGCTCGACGTCCCCGGCGTGGTCCTGTCCACCCTCGGCCTGGTCGCGCTCGTCTACGGCTTCACCCGCGCCGAGTCCGACGGCTGGAGCGACTCCGTCACCGTCGGCATGTTCGTCGCGTCGGTGGTGCTGCTGGCGTCGTTCGTACTGGTGGAGGCCAAGGTCAAGGCCCCGCTGCTGCCGCTGCGCGTCCTCACCGACCGCAACCGCGGCGGCATCTACCTCTCGCTCGGCCTGGCGATCATCTCGATGTTCGGCCTGTTTCTGTTCCTGACCTACTACCTCCAGATCGTGAAGGGCTACTCGCCGGTCAGGACGGGCTTCGCCTTCCTGCCGATGATCGCGGGCATGATCACGGGCTCGACCCAGATCGGCGCCCGTCTGATGACCCGGGTCGCGCCGCGGCTGCTGATGGGCCCCGGCTTCCTGGTCGCCGCCCTCGGCATGGCGCTGCTGACCCGGCTGGAGATCGGTTCCTCGTACGCGGCTCTGCTGCTGCCGGCGATGCTGCTGCTCGGCCTCGGCATGGGTACGGCGTTCATGCCGGCGATGTCGATGGCCACGCAGGGCGTCGAACCGCGGGACGCCGGTGTCGCCTCCGCGATGGTCAACACCTCGCAGCAGGTGGGCGGCGCGATCGGCACGGCCCTGCTGAACACGATCGCCGCCTCGGCGACGACGTCGTACATCACCGGCCACATCGGCTCGGCGGCCTCCCGCTCCCAGCGGCAACTGGTGCAGCTGGAGGGCATGGTCGAGGGCTACACCAGCGCGATCGGGTTCGCCGTCGGCATCCTGGTCGCGGCCGCGGCCATCGCGCTGACCCTGGTCGACGCCGGCCGCCCGGGCGGCATGACGGTGGCCTCCGGCGCCGGCGACGGTGACGGCGCCGTGGACGAGGTGCCGGTGCCGGTGCTCGCCCACTGAGACCGGCCAGCCCCACCGGGGAACGGGGACACACCCCACTACGGAGGTGCCGGGCGGGATTCACGGACGGGGAGAGGACGCCCCGTCCGTGAATCCCCGGGACCTACCCCCTGCCCCCGCCCCCTGCCCCGCCCCTGACCTGCCCCCGACCTGCCCCGAAACCCGCTCCGGCCCCGCCCGCCCTCCGGTTCCCTCGCTCCGGTCTCCCGGTCTCCCGGTCTCCCGGTCTCCCGGTCTCCTGGTCTCCTGGTCTCCTGGTCTCCCGGTCTCCCGGTCTCCGGGTCTCCCGGTCTCCCGGTCTCCCGGTCTCCCGGCCTCCCGGTCTCCCGGTCTCCGGGTCTCCGGGTCTCCCGGTTTCCGATCTTCCAGCCTTTCGGCCTTCCATCCGTTCGGCCGTTCGGCCTCTGGTCTCTCGGAGGGTCAGCGGCGCCAGGGCAGGTCCGCGCCCGCTTCGTTGGGCTGGAGTCCCTCGGCGACAATGCGCATGATTTCGCCGAGGGACTTGAGCTGTTCGGCGGAGAGCCGGTCGAAGACCGCCTGCCGTACGGCGTCCACATGACCCGGCGCCGTCTGCCGCAGCACCTCGAAGCCTTCCTCCGTCAGCACCGCGAACTGGCCCCGCTTGTCGGAGCTGCAGTCCTCGCGGCGCACCCAGCCCTGCTTCTCCAAGCGGGCGACGGCGTGCGAGAGACGGGAGCGGGTGATCTTGGCGAGCTTGGCCAGTTCCGTCATACGGAGCCGTCGGCGCGAGGACTCGGCGAGCCTGACGAGCAGGCCGTAGTAGATGTGCGGCATGCCCGCGTCACGTTGCAGCTGGCGGTCGAGATGGTCCTCCAGCAGCGTGCTGGCCTCTATGTACGAGCGCCAGACGTGCTGTTCTTCGGAAGTGAGCCAGCGGGGTTCGCCGGCCGGAGCGGAAGCGGGTGCCCTGTTCATGCATCCACCTTACGACCTCGCTACTTGAACATTAAACAAAAACTGCTTACCCTTAACCTGCCCCGGTTCGTCGCATTGAGTTTTCCAGCACTTCATTCCACCTGGAGCCGCCGTCATGTCCGCCGCCCCCCAGGACCGCGCCGCCCAGCAGGACCGTGCCACTCCCCAGGATCACGCCACCGAGGACTACGCGCCCGAGGGCCGTGCCGTCCGGGGGCGTACGCCCCGGGAGCGCATGCCCGCTCTCTACCTCAGTCACGGTGCCCCGCCGCTGGCGGACGACCCCGTCTGGCCCGGCGAACTCGCCGCCTGGTCCGCGCGGCTGCCCCGTCCCACGGCGATCCTCATGGTCTCCGCCCACTGGGAGGAGGCCCCGCTCGCCCTCGGCGCCACCCGGCCCGTCCCCCTCGTCCACGACTTCTGGGGCTTCCCCGAGCACTACTACCGCGTCCGCTACGACGCCCCCGGCGCCCCCGAGCTCGCGGAGTCGGTTCGCAAGCTGCTGCGTGCGCCCGGCATGCCCGTGCAGGACATCCCCGAGCGGGGCCTCGATCACGGCGCGTACGTCCCGCTCGTCGAGATGTATCCGGACGCCGATGTTCCCGTCCTCCAGGTCTCCATGCCGACCCTCGACCCGGTGCGGCTCATGGAGATCGGCAGGAAGCTGTCGCCGCTGCGCGACGAGGGCGTGCTGCTCGTCGGCTCCGGCTTCTTCACGCACAACCTGGCCGCGCTGCGGCAGGGTGGCATTCCCGCCTGGTCGGAGGAGTTCGACGACTGGGGGAAACGGGCGCTGGAGGCCGGGGACGTGGACACGCTGCTGGACTTCACGCACACCTCGCCCGCCGGTCCGCTGGCGCACCCGCGTACCGAGCACTTCGCCCCGCTGTTCGTGACCATGGGTGCGGCGGACGCGGCCGGCGAACTGGACGCTCAGCGGTCCGTGATCGACGGCTTCTGGATGGGGCTGGCGAAGAGGTCGGTGCAGTTCGGCTGACGGGCGGGGCGGCCGGGGGGATCCGGCCAATCGGGCCGGTCGGCAACTTTCGGGCCGCGCGATTCGTCTTTCCGGGTGAGGGGGCAACGGAGCCCCCTCTCCGGGACCGGGCGGCAGGACTGGTGCGGCGGGACCCGTGCGGCTGGACCGGACGGCCGCACCGTACGGGAGCGCCACCTCCTGCACGGGCCATCGAACCTCCTGGCACCAGGCGATCGAACCTCTTGCACGGGTGATCGCACCTCCTGCACGGGGTGCTCTCCGCCTCGTGCACGGGGGGATCGCGGAGGCCGGGCAGTCGGCCGCGACGTGAGCAACCGTGGGCAGTCGTGGGCAGTCGAGGGGAGTCGTGGGGGGAGCCCGCGACGCAGGGCCGGTCGGGTCCCGGGCAGGGCCTGACCTGGACCTCCGTGCCGTTCACAGGCGGGGCGTCGCCCCATGCGGGCGGGCAGGATACTGCATGATCAGAAAAGTCGGAGGGCGGGTGGGGAATTCTGTCCCGATTCCAGTCGTTGTTTCCATCGGATGCCGGGCACTCGGCGAGAGTGCCGAGCACCTGAAGAAGCACCCGCCACCCACCACCGCAAGGGAGCACGCATGGCAACCCGTGCCGTCGCCCGTCGTCAGTCCGCCTCCGGCGAGACGAACGCGGCAGTCAGTGTTCGCGCCCACGGCGGCGAAATCGCCGACCGCGACCTGGTCGGCATGTACCTCGACGAGATCGCGCGTACGCCGCTGCTGGACGCCGCCAGGGAGGTCGAGCTGTCCCAGACCATTGAGGCGGGCGTCTTCGCTCAGCAGGTCCTGGACGGTTACGAGGACACCACTGCCGAAGCCAGCCGCGAAGAGCTCGAGGCCCTGATCGCCGAGGGTGAGCGGGCCAAGGACGTCTTCATCCGCTCCAACCTCCGTCTGGTCGTCGCCGTCGCCCGGCGCTACCCGCGCAGCGGCCTGCCCCTGCTCGACCTGATCCAGGAGGGCAACGCGGGCTTGGTGCGCGCCGTCGAGAAGTTCGACTACCGCAAGGGCTTCAAGTTCTCGACGTACGCGACGTGGTGGATCCGCCAGGCGATCACCCGCTCGATCGCGGACCAGTCGCGCACGATCCGGCTGCCCGTCCACCTCGTGGAGGAGCTGGGCCGGATCCGGCGCGTGCAGCGTGAGTTCAACCGCGAGCACGGCCGGGACCCGGAGCCCGCGGAGGTCGCCGCCGAGCTCGGTTCCACGCCGGAGCGCGTGACGGACGTACTCGACTGGGCCCGCGACCCCGTCTCGCTGAACATGTCGGTGGACGACCAGGGCGAGACCCAGTTCGGCGACCTGCTGGAGGACACCTCCGCGGTCTCGCCCGAGCAGTCGGTCCTCACCCTGCTGCGCAGCGAGGAGCTCGACGACCTGATCGGCCGCCTCGACCAGCGCACGGCCTCCATCATCAAGATGCGGTACGGCATCGAGGACGGCCGGGAGCGCACGCTCACCGAGGTCGGCAAGGAGCACGGCCTGACGCGCGAGCGCATCCGCCAGATCGAGAAGCACGCGCTGCTGGAGCTGAAGAAGCTCGCCCGTGACACCGGGTTCGACGCGGCGGCGTGACGACGCCGCGACTGCCACCGTGCGATATGGGGTGTGACGACGCCGCGACTGCCACCGTGCGATGTGGGGTGTGACGACGCCGCGAGCTGCCACCGCGCGATGTGGGGTGCGAAGACACGCTGAGGCGCAACCGGCGTGCGCCGTACGGTGACCGCGTGCGCCGGGTGTCGAAAGACGGCGCAAACATGGCGATGTAACGCCGCTTCAACTCGCGGAGCCGCGGGCAAGTACCGAACAGAGACCGAACAACGACCAGGAACCGACCAGGTCCCGACGCACTCCCCCCGGTGCCGGGACTTCCCCCAGCCGGGCTTCGACGCCTTCCCCCCCCCAGGCGTCGGGGCCCGGCCTGGTTTGCGCGCGGCCGGGGCGAGGGAGCGCGCGGCCTGCGGGTCCGCCTGCCTGTGCGCGAGCCGCGAACGAGGCTGCGGCGCACGGTTGTTCCGGCGCGGGCCACCCCGAACCTGAACCCCGGGGTGGCCCGCAGATGGCAGATTGTGCCACAGGGGCATAGCCTGCCGCAGGTGAGCAGCACCACCCCCGTACCCGCCCCGTCGGCCGCGCCCTCCCTGAGCGAGCGCCGCAAGACCGAGACCCGGATGGAGATCGCCAGAGCGGCGGCAGGTCTCTTCATGCGGCAGGGCGTGCGCGCCACTCGTGCCGAGGACATCGCCCAGGCCGCCGGTATCGCGCCGCGCACCTTCTACCGCTACGTCGCCAGCAAGGAGGAGGCCGTCGCCCCGCTCTACGCGGCGGGCGCCGAGCGCTGGGCGGCGGCCGTGCGCGCCGCCCCCCAAGACCTGTCCCTGGCCGAGGCCCTGGAACAGGCGGTACGCCACACGCTCACGCCGGGCTCCGGAGTCTCCTCGACGTCCTGGACGTACGTGCGCGCCCTGATCCGCCTGGCCCGATCCCACCCGGCCCTGCGGAAGGTGTGGGCGGAGGTGTGTCACGCCTCCGAGCAGACACTGCTGGAGGCCCTCGCGGACCGGCTGGCACTGAGGGCGGATTCGGAGCCGGCACAGGACCAGGCAGCGGTTCCGGGCCCGGAGCAGGACCGGCCGGCACCGAGGACGGGCCGGTTTCCGGGCCAACACAAGGCTCCGGGTCAGGATCGGGCTCCGGGTCAGGATCGGGCCCTGGGTCAGGATCAGGCCCCAGCCCAAGATCAGGTCCCGGCCCAAGACCAGGCTCAGGACCCAGTCCCGGCCCAGGTCCCGGCTCCGGCACCGAGTCAGGACCAGGCACCGAGTCAGGACCAGGCGCCGAGTCAGGACCAGGGACCGGGCCAGGAGCACGACCGCGACCAGGGACCGAGCCAGAAGCACGACCAGGACCAGGGACCGAGCCGCCGACAGGTGGCAGTTCCGGCTCCGAGGCACGACGACATGGACAACGTTGCCGTCGTCCCGCCCGAGCTGCGCTTCGCCGCGGTCGTCGCGAGTGCCGCCGTACGCGTGGCCATGGAGACCTGGGCCGACGGCGACGGTCCCGCCGAGGGACCCGGCGGGCCGGTGGAACTGGCGCTGCGGAACCTGGACGCGCTGCGGAACTCCCCGTGGGAGGCGGTGACCGGCTGCGCGGAGGTGCGGCACCGGCACAGGGAAACCGGGTGAGAGGGACCCGGCTCGGGCTGTCACGCCGTGCGCCCCGGACACGGCGAGACGGCTCGCCGGGGCGCGTCCCCGCTCATCCCCGCTCATCCGGGCTCATCATCGGCTCGTCCACGAAAGCTCAGAAAATCCTGGGCGGTGATGTCGAGAACCCGTGGCCCGCTCCGTCCCCGGGGTGAACGCGACCACAATGGAACGGGTCGCACCAGTACCAGGAGAGACACCATGGCGAAGTACCTGCTGCTCAAGCACTACCGCGGCGCCCCGGCGGCGGTCAACGACGTGCCGATGGACCGGTGGACGCCGGAGGAGATCTCGGCGCACGTGCAGTACATGAACGACTTCGCGGCCCGGCTGGAGAAGACCGGCGAGTTCGTCGACGGCCAGGCGCTCGCCCCCGAGGGGTCGTGGGTCCGGTACGACGGCGAGGGGCGCCCGCCGGTCACCGACGGGCCGTTCGCCGAGACCAAGGACCTCATCGCCGGCTGGATGGTGATCGACGTCGACAGCCACGAGCGCGCCGTCGCACTGGCCGGGGAACTGTCGGCCGCCCCCGGGGCGGGCGGGAAGCCGATCCACGAGTGGCTCGAGGTGCGCCCGTTCCTGGCCGCGCCGCCCACCATCACGGAGTGACCTCGCCGATGAACGAGGCCCTGCTGAGGAGCCTCACACCGAGCGTGCTCGCCGTCCTCGTCCGCCGCGGAGCCGACTTCGCTGCGGCCGAGGACGCCGTGCAGGACGCACTCGTCGAGGCGGTCCGCGTCTGGCCCGCCGACCCGCCGCGTGATGCGAAGGGCTGGCTGGTCACGGTGGCCTGGCGCAAGTTCCTCGACAGGGCCCGTGCGGACACCGCCCGACGGCGGCGTGAAGGCCTCGTCGACGAGGAGCCGGCGCCCGGGCCCGCGCCCGCGGTGGACGACACGCTGCAGCTCTACTTCCTGTGCGCCCACCCGTCGCTGACGCCGTCGTCCGCGGTCGCGCTCACGCTGCGCGCCGTCGGCGGGCTGACCACCCGCCAGATCGCCCAGGCCTACCTGGTGCCCGAGACGACCATGGCGCAGCGCATCAGCCGGGCCAAGCGCACCGTCTCCGGTGTGCGGTTCGACCGGCCCGGCGACGTTGCCACCGTGCTACGCGTGCTCTACCTGGTCTTCAACGAGGGCTACTCCGGCGACGTCGACCTCGCCGCCGAGGCCATCCGGCTCACCCGGCAGCTCGCCACCGCGATCGACCACCCCGAGGTGTCGGGGCTGCTCGCCCTCATGCTGCTCCACCACGCCCGGCGCGCGGCCCGGACCGCGCCCGACGGCAGCCTGGTGCCGCTCGCCGAGCAGGACCGCGGCCGGTGGGACACCGACGCGATCGCCGGGGGCGTCGCGATCCTGCAGACGGCCCTGGCCCGCGACCGGCTGGGCGAGTTCCAGGTTCAGGCGGCCATCGCCGCCCTCCATGCCGACGCGCCCACCGCCGAGGAGACCGACTGGGTGCAGATCGTCGAGTGGTACGACGAGCTCACGCGCCTGACGGACAATCCCGTCGTCCGGCTCAACCGCGCCGTGGCCGTCGGCGAGGCCGACGGACCGCGCGCCGGTCTGGCGGCACTCGCCGCGCTGGACGCGGCACTGCCCCGCCACGACGCGGTGGCGGCGTACCTCCACGAACGCGACGGCGACCCGGTGACGGCGGCGCGGCTGTACGCCGAGGCGGCCCGTAAGGCACCCAACCTCGCCGAACGCGACCACCTCACACGCCAGGCCGCCCGGCTCAACGCCCGCCGGCCCCACTGACCGGTCCCGCGCCGACATCCCGCGCACAGCGCACGGAACACGCACGCGGCGGCGCCCTCAGGACCGGAGCGGCCGTCGCCTCACGGTGAGGGCGCGGGCTGGCCGGCGTCCTGCTCATGCTCCTGCTGGTCCCTCTCCCGTCCCGCCCGCGACAGCCGTGCCCCCAGCTCCCGTACCGCGTCCACGAGTTCCGCGGGTTCCTCGACCGTGAAGTCCAGGCCCGGCATGGCCAGCCGGACCGCGACCCACGGCATCGCGTCGCCGGTCGTGGCCCGCAGCCGGCAGCGGTCTTCGCCGAGCGGCTCGGGTGCGCCGAGCCAGGCCGGTATCCGGGCGGCGACGACGTCGGCCGGTGCTTCGAACGTGACCGTGAACGCGTACGACTCGTGCCGCCGTTGCATCGAGCGGCGCAGGTATTCGGCCGCGTCGCCGGTGGGGAGCTCGCGCGGTGTGAAGCGGGCGCCCGTCGCGAGGGGTTCGCTGACGCGGTCCACGCGGAACGTGCGCCAGTCGGCGCGGTCGAGGTCGTACGCGACGAGGTACCAGCGGCGGCCGGTCGACACCAGCCGGTACGGCTCGGTCAGGCGCCGTGACTCCGTGCCGTCGCCGGCGCGGTAGGCGAACCGCAGCCGCTCCTGCCCGGCCACCGTGGACGCCATCACGGTGAGCGTCTCGGGCGCGATGGTCGGGCCGTCTCCGCTGGTCAGCGGCATGGTCGCGGACTGGAGCGTGGACACGCGGTGCCGCAGCCTGCTGGGCAGGACCTGCTCCAGCTTGGCGAGCGCCCGCACCGACGCCTCGTCCACGCCCGCGACCGCGTGCCCGGCGCCGGCGCGCAGCCCGACCGCGATGGCGACCGCCTCCTCGTCGTCCAGGACGAGGGGCGGCATGGCCTTGCCCGCGACGAGCCGGTAGCCGCCGTCGGAGCCCTTGGTCGCCTGCACGGGGTAGCCGAGTTCGCGCAGCCGGTCGACGTCGCGCCGGACGGTGCGCCGCGACACCCCGAGCCGTTCGGCGAGCTCGCCGCCGGGCCATTCGCGGGGCGTCTGGAGGAGGGAGAGGAGCTGGAGGATGCGCGCCGGGGTGTCGGTCGTCATGAGTCCGAGGATGCCGCAGATCTAGGACATGATCTGACCTAGAGGGGTTCTAGCTTGATGGTATGACCTTTACCGAGACCCCTACGGGCACCCAGCCCGGCACCGGCTCTGGCACCGGTGCCGGCACCGCTGCCGACCGGCGCCGCTGGTTCGCCCTGGCGATCGTGATGACCGCGGCCTTCATGGACCTCGTCGACGTCACGATCGTCAACATCGCCATCCCGTCCATCCAGCGGGACGCGGGCGCCACCTTCAGCCAGATCCAGTGGATCACCGCCGGATACGCCCTGGCCTTCGCCGCCGGCCTGATCACCGGCGGGCGCCTCGGCGACATCCACGGCCGCAAGAAGCTCTTCCTGCTCGGGATAGGCGGCTTCACGCTCGCCTCCGCGCTGTGCGGTCTCGCCGTGAACCCGGAGATGCTGGTCGCCTCCCGCATCCTGCAGGGCGGTATGGCGGCGCTGATGGTGCCGCAGGTGCTGTCGATCGTGCACGCCACCTTCCCGGCGCACGAACGCGGCAAGGTGTTCGGTCTGTTCGGCGCGATCGTGGGGCTCGGCGCGGTGTCCGGTCCGCTGCTCGGCGCGCTGCTGACCGAGTGGAACCTGTTCGGCCTCGAATGGCGCCCGATCTTCCTCATCAACCTGCCGGTCGGCATCGCGGGCCTGATCCTTGGCGCCCGCTTCATCACCGAGTCCAGGGCGCCGCGCGCCCTCAAACTGGACCTGGTGGGCGTCGCGCTGGTCACGCTGGGCCTGCTCATGCTGCTCTACCCGCTGACCCGCGGCCGTGAGCTGGACTGGCCGCTGTGGGGGTACGTGTCGATGGCCGGCGCGTTCGTCGTCCTCGCGGGACTGGTGGCGTACGAGCGTCGCAAGGCGGCGCGGGACGGCTCCCCGCTGGTCGAGCTGTCGCTGTTCCGGGTCAAGAGCTTCGCCGCGGGCATCGCCGTACAGACCGTCTTCGGGCTCGGCCTCGGCATCTTCTTCCTGGTGTGGACGCTGTACATGCAGACCGGCCTGGGCTGGAGCCCGCTGAAGGCCGGCCTGACCGGGGTGCCGTTCTCGATCGCCGTGTCCGTGGCCGCAGGACTGTCGGTGCAGAAGCTGGTGCCGCGCTTCGGCCGCGGCGTGCTCCAGGCGGGCGCGCTGGTGATGGCCGCCGGTGTCCTGATCTACATCTGGGAGTCCCAGCGGTACGGCCTCGGTATCGACGCCTGGCAGATGGCGCTGCCGCTCATCGTCATGGGCGTCGGGATGGGCCTGATCGTCGCGCCGCTGACGGACGCGGTGCTCTCCGAGGTGCCGCGCGAGCACGCCGGTTCGGCCTCGGGGCTGATCAACACGGTGCAGCAGATGGGCAACGCGCTCGGCCTCGGGCTGGTCTCCGTGGTCTTCTTCGGCACGATGAGCGACCGGCTGCGGCCCGAGCAGGTCGGGCCGGCCTTCGTGGACGCCTTCGAGTACGCGCTGGGCTGGGTGGCCGCCGTGCTCGGCGCCATCTTCCTGCTGATGTTCGCCCTGCCGAGGCGCCCGGCCCAGCACGTGGAGGGCGCGGCGCCGTCCGGCGCGGGGGACACGGACTCCAAGGGAGACGTGGACTCCAAGGGGGACACGGGGTCCGCGGGGGGCCCCGGGGAGAGCGAGGCGTCGGGCCGGGCGGCCGAGCTGGTCTGACGATCCGTCCCCGGCGTACGTGCTGCCGCCGACGTGGGCGGCGGCACGTACGCCGGGTCGGCGTAAGGGCCCGGCACGTGGGGTGCCGGGTCCTTACGCATGCCCGGCCACCGCACACACCCGCCCGCGCGAGCCACGCCTGTTCATGCCCGATTGAGTCCGAACCTGTTTACTTTCCGGAAGACGAGGCCTAGCCTCCCCCTGAAACCACAGATTCGGGCACCACCCCGGAGGCGAACGGACATGTACGCACCGGAGCGGCAGCAGGAGATCCTCCGGCTCGCCCGGGACGGCGGCCGGGTGGACGTACTGTCGCTGGCCGAGGAGTTCCAGGTGACGGCGGAGACCATCCGCCGTGATCTGAAGGCCCTCGACCGCGCGGGGCTCGTACGCCGGGTGCACGGCGGCGCCATCCCCGCCGGACGCCTCGACTTCGAGCCGGATCTCGCCGAGCGCGAGTCCACCGCGGCCGACGAGAAGAGCCGCATCGCCAGGGCCGCCCTCGCCGAACTGCCCGCCGACGGTACGACGATCCTCGACGCCGGCACGACGGTGGCGCGCATGGCAGCGGCCCTCCCGCTGGAGTCCGCGCTCACCGTCGTCACGCACAGCCTGCCCATCGCGGCCCGCCTCGCCGACCACCCCGGCATCCAGCTCCACCTGGTGGGCGGCCGGGTCCGGCACCGCACCCGCGCCGCCGTCGACGCCTGGGCGCTGCGCGCGTACGAGGAAATCCGCGCGGACGTCCTCTTCGTCGCGGCGAACGGCTTCTCCGTCGAGCACGGACTGACCACCCCCGACCTCGCCGAGGCCGCGGTGAAACGCGCGGCCCTGGCCGCGGCCCGCCGCGTGGTGCTGCTCGCCGACTCCTCCAAGCACGGCCAGGAGCACTTCGCCCGCTTCGGCGGCTGGAGCGACGTGGACCTGCTGATCACGGACAGCGGGCTGAGCGCCGAGGCCGCCGCCGCCATCGAGCGCGGCGGCACGGAAGTCGTCCGCGCATGACCCGGTTCGCACCACGTGACCGTGACAGCGGTACGCCCCAGCACCCCAGGGGGCCCAGGAACCCCAGGAACCCCAGGGGCGACGAAAGAACCGCAGAGGGCCCAAGACCCTCAGTGCGCACGCGATCCCCGGTACGCCCATGATCCTCACCGTCACCCCGAACCCGTCCCTCGACCGCACCTACGACGTGCCCTCGCTCGACCGCGGCGAGGTCGTCCGCGCCACCGGCGAGCGCGTGGACCCGGGCGGCAAGGGCGTCAACGTCTCGCGGGCCGTCGCCGCCGCCGGCCGGCGCACGGTCGCGGTGCTGCCCCTGGGCGGTGCGCCCGGCGCGCTCGTCGCCGGCCTGCTCGACGCGCAGGGCATCGAGGTCGCTCCCGTGCCGATCGCCGGGGCCACCCGCTCCAACATCGCGCTCGCGGAGGCGGACGGGGTCCTCACGAAGATCAACGCGCCCGGTCCCGAACTGTCCGCCGCCGAGCGGGAACTGCTGCTGGAGACCGTGCGGCGACAGTCCCGAGACGCCACCTGGATCGCCTGCTGCGGCAGCCTCCCGCGCGGCCTCGCCCCCTCCTGGTACGCCGCGCTGGTCGCCCGCGCCCACACCGCCGGTGCCCGCATCGCCCTCGACACCTCCGGGCCCGCGCTGCTCCGGGCGTTGCGCGAGCGGCCCGACGTGGTGAAACCCAACGCCGGGGAACTCGCCCTGGCCGTCGGACGCCCCCTGTCGACCGTCGGCGACGCCGTGCGGGCCGCCGAGGAACTCCGGGAACGGGGCGCCCGTACCGTGCTGGCCAGCCTCGGCGTCGACGGCCAACTGCTCGTGGACGACGCCGGTGCCTGGTTCGGGCACGCCCGCGTGACCGCCGTACGCAGCAACGTCGGAGCGGGCGACTCCTCCCTCGCCGGTTTCCTGATCGGCGGCGGCACCGGACCCGAGGCGCTCGCGTCGGCCGTGGCCCACGGCGCGGCGGCCGTCGGTCTGCCCGGCAGCGAGATGCCGTCCCCGGCCGACCTCGACCCGGCGGCGGTGACGGTCACGAGAGACGTACCGGTGAACCGCGCGCTGAAGGAGCCGGTGCCATGACCCCCCGCCCGGTCACCCGGACCTCCAGCCCTCCGGCGTACCCCCGCATCCCTCGAACCCGCGCACCTCCACGCGCCCCCGCGCACCCGACAGTCCCGCCCTTCTCTTCTCCTCCCCCCCCCACCGCCCACGGTTCTCGCCGGGCGATACGCGAGTGAAGGAGCCCGCGATGAGCGACATGATCACCGCGCGACTGGTCGACCTCGACCTGTCCGCCGACACCAAGGAAGCCGCGGCCCGCGCGCTCGCCGCACGCATGGCGGCCCAGGGCCGGGTGACCGACCTCGACGGCTTTCTCGCCGACGTCGCCGCCCGCGAGGCGCAGATGCCGACCGGGCTCGACGGCGGCATCGGCATCCCGCACTGCCGCAGCACGCATGTGACCGAGCCGACGCTCGCCTTCGGGCGCAGCGCCGCCGGGATCGACTTCGGGGCGGCGGACGGACCCGCCGACCTGATCTTCCTGATCGCCGCACCCGCGGGTGCCGACGACGCCCATCTGACGATCCTGTCGTCACTGGCCCGGCAACTGATGAACGCCGAGTTCACGGCGTCCCTGCGGTCGGTGCGGGACGCGGCCGACGCCGCGCGGCTGATCCGCGGCGACGAGCAACAGGAGACGGCGACAGGCTCCACCGGGCCGACCGGACAACCCCGCGACGCGGCGGGCCCGCCGGGGCCGGCCACTGGCCCGGTTCGGCCGGCCGCTGGTCCGGGGGAGTCGGTCGTTGGCCCGGGTGGGCCGGTCGTTGGCCCGGGTGGGCCGGTCGCGCGCCTGGGGGAGTCGGTCGCGGACACGGTTGGGCCGGCCGCTGGTCCGGGAGAGCCGGTCGTTGGCCCGGGTGGGCCGGTCGCGTGCCTGGGGGAGTCGGTCACGGACACGGTTGGGCCGGCCGCTGGTCCGGGGGAGTCGGTCGTTGGCCCGGGTGGGCCGGTCGCGTGCCCGGGGAAGTCATTCGCGGTGCCGGTGGAGTCGGTCGCGGGCCCGGTGGGATCCGCCGCCTCGTCCGCCGACGCACCCGCAGACTCCGTGACGTCACCGGTGGCGGCCTCCGCCGGTGCCGTCACGGACATCCCTGCCACGGACACCCCTGCCACAGGCACCCCCACCGCCTCCGCCACCGCCCCGGGCGCCGCCCCCACCACCGCCGCCCCCGCTCCGGGCGCCGCGTCGGCTACCGGCGACCGCCCGTTCCGCATCGTCGCCGTGACCTCCTGCCCCACCGGCATCGCCCACACCTACATGGCGGCCGAGTCCCTGGAGAACGCGGGCCGCGAGGCCGGCGTCGAGATCGTCGTCGAGACGCAGGGCTCGGCCGGTTTCACCCGGCTCGACCCGGCCGTGATCGCGGCGGCGGACGGCGTGATCCTCGCCCACGACCTCCCCGTACGGGAGAAGCACCGCTTCGCCGGGAAACCGACCGTCGACGTCGGCGTGAAGGCCGGGATCAACCGCCCCGCCGAGCTGATCGCCGACGTACGGGACAGGGCCGCACGCGGCGAGACCACCCCCGGCATCCCCGGCACCCCCGGCACCCCCGGTATCCCGGGAACCCCCGGCAGAGCGCCCACGCCGGCCGGACGCGGCGGCGGCGCGGGCGACGGCTACGGCTCCACGCTGCGCAACTGGCTGATGTCCGGCGTCAGTCACATGGTCCCGTTCGTCGCGGCGGGCGGCCTCCTGATCGCCCTCGGTTTCGCGATCGGCGGTTACGAGATCAACAAGGCGCCGTCGGTGACGGAACACTTCGTGTGGTCGCAGGCCGACAGCTGGGGCGCGCTGCTGTTCCAGATCGGCGGCGTCGCCTTCGCCTTCCTCGTCCCCGTACTCGCCGGCTACGTCGCCTACGGCATGGCGGACCGCCCGGGACTGGTCCCCGGCTTCGTCGGCGGCTCGATCTCCTTCACGATCAACGCGGGCTTCCTGGGAGGCCTCGTGGCCGGTCTGCTCGCCGGTGCCGTGGTGATGGGCATGCAGAGGGTGCGGATACCGGTGGCGCTGCGCGGCATCATGCCCGTGGTGGTGATCCCGCTGATCTCCTCGGCGATCGTCGGTTTCCTGATGTTCGTCGTCATCGGCAAGCCCATCGCCTCCGCCCAGAAGGGCATGACCGACGGGCTGAACGGCCTCACCGGCACCAACGCCCTCCTGCTCGGCGCCCTGCTCGGCCTGATGATGTGCTTCGACCTCGGCGGCCCGGTCAACAAGGTCGCCTACACCTTCGCCACCGCCGGCATCGCCGTCGCCGACCCGAGCGACTCCGCGATGCAGATCATGGCCGCGGTGATGGCGGCCGGCATGGTCCCGCCGCTGGCCATGGCCCTGGCGACGACCGTACGCGGCAGGCTCTTCGACCGGACCGAGCGGGAGAACGGCAAGGCCGCCTGGGTCCTCGGAGCCTCCTTCATCTCCGAGGGCGCCATCCCCTTCGCCGCGGCCGACCCGCTGCGCGTCATCCCCGCGTCCATGGCGGGCGGCGCGGTCACCGGCGCGCTGTCGATGGCCTTCGACGCGACGCTGCGCGCCCCGCACGGCGGCATCTTCGTCGTCCCGCTGATCGGCAACCCGTTCCCGTACCTGATCGCCGTCGCGGCCGGAGTCTGCGTCAGCACCGCGCTGGTCGTCCTGCTCAAGGGCCTTTGCAGGCCACCGCGTCCGGGCGGTCCGGCCCTGGGCACCGGTGAGGGTACGGCGTCCTCTCCGACGGCTCGGAACGAACAGTCGGTGGCGTAAGGGAGGGGCGAGGAAGGGGGAACCGGGACCGGCGCCGGGAAACGGAAGGCAGGGACGAGAGCGGGGAACGGAGAACAGGGGTCAAGCGCGGGGCCGGAGGATCAGGAGACCTGCGCAGCGCGCTGCTCCATGGCGTCCCGCGCAGCGTCCTCGGAGACGTACACCTCGCACATGTGCCGGCCGTCCGGCGTCGCCGTGTGCTCGACCTCCCAGAGCGAGATCTCCATGCCGTCGCGCAGCAGGAACGCGTGCTCGTACAGCGCGAAGCACAGCCCGGCGCGCGCCGCCCGGCGGGGGCGCCCGAAGGCCTGCGAGATCTGGTGAGCCAACGCCGTCGTCAATAACTCGGCCGTGTCCCCGCCCGGCCGGTCCGTGTTCTCCGCGCGCCGCAGCAGCCGGCGGGCGTGGTCCGCGGAACCGTCCGAGACATACGCGTGGCGGGGCGCCGACAGCGGAGCGATCTGCACCAGCACCGGCAGCTCGAAGTCGGGGCTGTCGGGCGGGAGCGGCAGCCGCGCGGTGGCGGACCGCAGCTCCTCGTCGTCCGTGTAGATCTCGTGCTGCGCCTCACCGCCCGGCACCGTGTTGTGGACGAGCTCCCAGAGCGTGAGCACCGAACCGTCCACGAGCAGCCAGGTGTGCCGGTATGTCTCCCGGTGCAGGCCCGCGCTGTGGTGCGCGGAGTGCAACGAGCTGTCGTGGGCCAGCGCGCAGTCGAGCTGCCACAGCAGTTCGTCGGGCAGCTCGAAGGAGTTCAAAGCACGTCCCAGGAGTCGCGCGAGGTGCTCCTCCGGAGACTCCGGCGACTCGGGTGGTTCGTACGCTGCTGTCTCGTACGGAACGCTCAAGGTTTCTCCCGGCGTTGCTACATGTCACCCTGTGGGTGCATACCGTAGCCCCTCGACCGGACATCATGTCCAGTAACTGAGAAAACGTACGCTCGAAAAACGCTTCACACGCGCGAGATGTTCCCGCGACGTCCGGCATACCGTCAAAAAACACTGGTGCCAAGGGGTTTGGCACTCATCCGTGGTGTTCCCGGACGGCGCCCACGCCCGACGCGCCGCTCGCCGCGCGCGGGCCACCGCCCCGCCGGTCACCGCCACTGGTCACGACCTTCGGGTTACGGCCCAGGTCACCGGCGCGCCCGGGTCACTCCCCCCTGTTTCACTGCCCGCCGGTCACCCCCGACTGCTCACCTCCGACTGCTCACCCCCGACTGCTCACCTCGACTGGTCACGGCCGTCGGTCACCGGCGCGCGCGGGCGTCGCGGCGGGGCACTGCCCGCCGGTCACCGCCCCCTGGTTCACGGTCTGGTGGTCACGGCCGCTGGTCACCGTCGTGGGTCGCCGCCCCCCGGTCGCGTCCTGCCGGTCACCGCGCGCCGTAGAGCTCTCCGTACGACGGCCACGTCCCGCCCGGTGTCGCCACCGACTCGGCCGCCCGTACGGCGTTCACGATCGCCCGGGTCACCATGTCCGCGCCCGCCGCGAGAATCGCGTTCAGGGCGAGCAGGTCGCCGGCGTCGAGCGGATGTCGCCCGGTCGCCAGCGTGAACACGGTGTCCCCGTCGTGGAGCAGGTGCACCGGGCGCACCGCGCGGGCGATGCCGTCGTGCGCCGTGCCCGCCAGTTTCTGCGCCTGCGCCTTGGACAGGTCCGCGTCCGTGCCTACCACGGCCAGCGTGGTGTTCAGCGGGGGAGGGCCGTTGTCGGCCGCGACGTCCGCCAGGCGCCGGTTCGCCGCTTCGTGGACCGGACCCTCCGGATACGTCGCCCGGCCCTGGAACAACTCCCCGTACAGCACCCCCGTCTCCGGGTCGGTCACCGACCCCGCCGCGTTGGCCACCACCAGTGCCGCCACCGTGATCCCCGAGTCGAGGACCGTGCTCGCGGTGCCGATTCCTCCCTTCATCTGCCCGACCACCGCACCCGTGCCCGCGCCCACGCATCCCTCCGGCACGGCCGCGCCCGGCGCGCTCGCCGCGGCCGACTCGACCGCGGCCCGCCCCATGGCGGCGTCCGGCCGGGCCCGGAATTCGCCGCCCCGGCCCAGGTCGAAGACGCAGGCCGCCGGCACCACGGGCACCACGTGGGCCGGGCCGGGCCCGACCCACACCCCCCGCCCGCGCTCCTCGAGCCAGGCCATCACGCCGGACGCCGCGTCCAGCCCGTAGGCGCTGCCGCCGGTGAGCACGATCGCCTCGACCTTCTGCACCAGGTTGCGCGGGTCCAGAGCGTCGGTCTCCTTGGTGCCGGGGCCGCCGCCGCGCACGTCCACCGCGGCGACCGCCCCGCCCTCCGGGGCCAGCACGACTGTCGTGCCGGTGAGCCAGCCGTCCCCTGCGCGCGCCGCGTGCCCGACCCGCACCCCGGCCACATCCGTCAATGCGTCAAGTGTCATGATCCCCAGTCTCGTCGAGCCGCCGACAGGGGAGGGGCAGACTGCGCCCGCCCGCCATTACGGCTTCTCGTCCAACCGGTGGTCGCCACGTCAGATGCCTCTCGACTCGCTGTGACGGGCGTCGCGGTCTCCCGGGCCACCGTCAGGGCCGTCGACGTCGTCCCGGCCGCCACCGCCACCGCCACCGCCACCGCCACCGCCACCGCCACCGCCAGCGCCACCGCCGGCGCCGCCACGATGCCGTCGCGAGCACCGCCCGGTCGGCCGACCCCAGAGGTATGGGTCCAGCACAGACAAGAGGGCCGGATGTGTCCCGCGGGAGTCGCCGCTGCCGCCCCGCCGGGGCGCCGGGGCGGAGCCGTACTCTGGAGGCATGAGTACCCTCCCCGGTCCCGAGCCGCGCGTGCCGAAGCCCGCGCTGATCTTCGACGACCCGCTGGACCAGCAGTCGTCGGACGACACCGACCGCGGTTGGGGCGAGCGGAGCGACCGGGACCGCGACGGCGCGGCCGACCTCAAGCGCTTCCTCGACGAGAAGCCGCCCCACCACCTGTAGAGCGCGCGGCACCCGTAGAGGGCGTCCAGCTGTACTGACCCGTGAGGGTCAGGGTCCGGCCCTCGCTGTTCGCGGCGCGCCGCTCACCACAGGGTCACCGCCAGTCGGGCCGTGGCGCTCGCTCCCGCGAGGCGTGCCGCTGTGGAGGGCGGCACCGACAGCACGACCAGCGCCCCGCTCCCGGCCGGGTCGTCGGCCAGGGCCCGCGGCACCTTCGTCACGCGCGCCCCGCGTGCGATCACCCGTGCGGCGCCGCCGTCCGTCGCGTCGTCCCCGGTAGCGATGACGTCGACCCGGTCGCCCGGCCGCAGCAGCCGTACCGTCGCCGCGTCGGCGATCCGCACCGGTGCCGTCATGAAACCGGCCGTGCGGCGCGTACGTACCGGACGATCCGCAGGCGGCGCGGTCGCGCGAGGAGGCGGCACCGGATCGCCGGGGCGGCCGCGGGCCCGCTCGATGCCCCCGGGACCCGCTGCCACCAGAGCGGCCGCCGTGACGGCGAGACCGGCCGCCACCGCCCGCCGCCGGTGCCGTACGAGTCGGCTCGGCCCGAAGCGGTCGCCTCGCACCCGCACCGGAGCGAAGAGCGGCACCTCCCGGGTGGGCGGGGCCTCGGCACCCGGCGCGTACGGAGGGACGGCGGCCGGCGACGGGGACGAGTACCGGGAAGGGCCGAGCTGCGGCTGCTGAGACGGGGACGAGTACCGGGAGGGGCCGGGTTGCGGCTGCTGAGACGGGGACGGGGACGGGACGAAGGACACGGGGACCACCACCAGCGACGAGGCGTTCGGCTATCGGGTCCACCATGGGGCCCCGCGCAGCCGCCCGCCGGAGCCCGTGCGTTACCCACGGGTTGTGGACAACTCGCTCACCCGAACGAGCCGCTCCACCCTTCCCGACCGTCGACCTCCCCGACCGTCCACCCGACCCACCGTCGACCGCCCCGACCGTCCCCCCGCCCCGGCCGCCGCCTTCGGGAGCCGCCCCTCGGAGCCGCCCCACGAAGTCCCCCTACGGCAGCGCGAAGCCCGGTTCCATCCCGCCCAGCGCCGACCTGCACAGGCAGTCCCGTTCGTCCGCCGTCGGCAGCGCCGCCACCGCGTCGAAGAGCACGCCCCGCAGCCGGTCCACGTTCGCGGCGAACACCCGCAGCACCTCGTCGTGCGAGACGCCCTCGCCGGTTTCGGCGCCCGCGTCGAGGTCGGTGACCAGGGTCAGCGAGGTGTAGCAGAGCTCCAGCTCACGGGCGAGCGCGGCCTCCGGATGTCCGGTCATGCCCACCACGGACCAGCCCTGCGCCTGGTGCCACAGCGATTCCGCGCGAGTCGAGAAGCGCGGCCCCTCGACCACGACGAGGGTCCCGCCGTCCACCGCCTCCCAGTCCCGGCCACGCGCCGCCTTCATGGCGGCCGTGCGTCCGGTGGGGCAGTAGGGGTCGGCCAGGGACACGTGCACCACGTTGGGCACCGTGCCGTCGGGCAGCGGCAGCCCGTCGAAGTATGAGTTGGCCCGGGACTTCGTGCGGTCGACCAGCTGGTCCGGCACGAGCAGTGTGCCGGGCCCGTACTCGGGACGCAGCCCGCCCACCGCGCATGGGCCGAGCACCTGCCGTACGCCGACCGACCGCAACGCCCACAGGTTGGCCCGGTAATTGATGCGGTGCGGCGGAAGATGGTGGCCGCGGCCGTGCCGGGGGAGGAAGGCGACCCGCCGGCCGGCGACGTCTCCGAGGAAGAGGGAGTCGCTGGGCCGCCCGTAGGGGGTGTCGACCTGAAGCTCGGTCACGTCGTCGAGGAACGAGTAGAAACCGGAGCCGCCGATCACGCCGATCTCGGCGTTCGCCTTGTTCACCATGCCCCGACCCTAGCCGCGCCGCGCCCCTCCTGCGCCTGGCCATACCCGGCCCTCGGGAACGCCCTCGGAAGCAGCCTTGGGAATGCCCTTGGGAACGCCCTCGGGAACGTCTACGGAAGCGCTCTCGGAAACGCCCTTGAGAACACCGTCGGGAACGCCCCTATGAACGTCCTCGGAAGTGCCCCAGGAAGGCCTTCGGAAACGTCCTCACAGGAACACCTTCGGAAGACGCTCCGCGATGCCGCGATGCCGCGATGCCGCGATGCCGCGATGCCGCGAAGGCCGCGAAGGCCGCGAAGGCCGGGAACGCCGAGGACCCCACCGCCCCATGGCGACAGGGTCCCGTAGAAGATTCCGCGTCCGCGCGAAGCGCCTGCGCGCCCGCCTACGCGGCGGTGCTGCTGCTCGTCGAGCTGCCGGAGCCCGACGACGAGGAGCCCGACCCCGAGGAGCCCGACCCCGAGGAGGACGAGGAGGACGACGACGATGAGGACGCCGGCTTCGACGACGACGACGCCGGCGTGCTGCTCGACGAGGAGCCGCGGCTGTCGTTGCGGTAGAAACCGGAACCCTTGAAGACGATGCCGACCGCCGAGAACACCTTCTTCAGGCGGCCCTGGCAGTTCGGGCACTCGGTCAGGGCGTCGTCGGTGAACTTCTGCACCGCCTCGAGGCCCTCGCCGCACTCGGTGCACTGGTACTGGTAGGTCGGCACTGTCTTCCTCCTGGCACTCTCACTCGATGAGTGCTAACGACGCTCCATAGTGACGTATTCCGGCCGCTCAGTCCACTGCCACCGGTACGCGGTGACCCACGCCACGTGCGACCGTGCGCCCGGGGGAGCGTGCCACCAAGTGGGCGCGCAGCGCCAGCAGGGTGCACAGGGCGAGCAGGGTGCCGGCCGCCGGCACGAGGAAACCGGCACCGTTCCCGTAGTGGTCCTCGAGTTGTCCGGCGAGCGTGACGGCCGCCGCCTGCCCGAGTGCCACGGCGCCCGTGAGCCAGGTGAACGCCTCCGTGCGCGCCCCGGCCGGGACGAGGCCTTCGACCAGGGTGTAGCCCGTGATCAGGGCGGGTGCGACGCACATGCCGACCAGCAGGCCGAGCCCGGCGAGGAGCGGCACCGAGTGGGCGGTCCACAGCCCGGACGCGGCCAGCGCGAGCGCGGTGTAACCGAGGACGAGGCGCCGGTGCGGGGCGGTCTTCCAGGCGATGGCACCGCAGGCGATGCCGGAGAGCATGTTGCCCGCGGCGAAGACGCCGTACAGGACGCCGGTCAGGCCGGGCTCGCCGATCGATTCGCTGAACGCGGCCAGCGAGACCTGCATGCCGCCGAACACGGACCCGATGCCGAGGAACGTCACGATCAGCACGCGCACGCCGGGCACCCGCAGTGCGGAGCCGTGCCGCACGGGTGCCTGCCCGCGGGCGGCGACCGACGGCTGGGTGGTCCTCTGGGCGGCGAACAGCAGACCGCCGACGAGGCTCAGCGCGGCCTCGGTGACCAGACCGGCCGCGGGGTGGACGGCCGTGCACAGGGCGGTGGCCAGCAGCGGTCCGACGACGAAGGTCAGCTCGTCCGTCACGGACTCGAAGGCCGCCGCCGTCGTCATCAGGGGGGAGTCCTTCAGGGTGACGCCCCACCGGGCGCGGACCATGGGGCCGACCTGCGGCACGGAGGCGCCGGTCGGGACGGCCGCCGCGAACAGCGCCCACAGGGGCGCGTCCGCGAGGGCGAGAGCGGTGAGCGCCAGGACCGACAGGGCGTGCAGGAGGACGCCGGGGAGCAGTACGGCGCGCTGTCCGTGGCGGTCGGCGAGGCGGCCGGTGAGGGGTGCGAACAGTGCCATGGCGACGCCGGTGACGGCCGCGGCACCGCCGGCCACGCCGTACGAGCCGGTGGTGTGCCGCAGGAGCAGCACGATGGAGATGGTGAGCATCGCGAACGGCTGGCGTGCGGCGAAGCCGGGGAGCAGGAACGTCCAGGCGCCGCGGGTGCGCAGCAGCGGGAGGTATCCCGGGCGGGAGGCGGACGCGGAATGGTCCGACGAGGTGACCGTGGTTGCCACGGCCCGTGCCTTTCTGCCGCCTGGTAGCGCGGCCCCGTCGGGCGGGGCGGCGCCGAGAGCTGTCCTTCTGCGCGGAACTGCGGTGGATACCAGGGCCCGCTTCAGGGGGCGTACCGGCCGCCATACGGTCGCGCCAGCTCTGCGTCAGGCAGAGTTGGTCGATCTTGGGTGACGCTTTCATCGTACAGGTACCGGTCGGTGCGGCCGCTGTGAGAACGGCCACGATCAGGGGCCCCGCCTGCGGTGATGCGGGGCGGCGGCGGACGACGGTGGCCGTAACGGTGGCCGTGGCCGTGGCCGTGCCGGGGGTTTCAGCGGCGCGCGGCGCCGTTCGTGCCGAGCCAGCCGGCCAGCTTGCCGCCGTGGCTGATCGCGCGCAGGCGGCGCTCGGCGGTGTCCCGCACGGCGTCGGTGGCGACCACCAGCAGTTCGTCGCCGCGCTCCAGCACGGTCGCCGGCAGCGGCACGAACGATTCACCGTCGCGCACCACGAGGGTGACGGCGGCGCCGGGCGGCAGCCGCAGCTCGGCCACCTCGACGCCGTGCATGCGTGAATCCCGCGGGATCGAGAACGACAGCAGATGTCCGCGCAGCCGCTCCAGCGGCGCCGACTCGATGCCGAGGTCGGCGGCGGTGTCCGCGTCCTCGCCCAGGCGCAGTTTGCGGGCCAGCCACGGCAGCGTCGGACCCTGGACCAGGGTGTAGACGACGACCAGCACGAACACGAGGTTGAAGATCCGGCGGCTGCCCTCGACGCCCTCGACCATGGGGATGGTCGCCAGAATGATGGGTACGGCGCCGCGCAGGCCCGCCCAGGACAGCAGCGCCTGCTGCTGCCAGGGCACCCGGAACGGCAGGAGTCCGAGGACGATGCTGAGTGGCCGCGCGATCATGGTCAGCACCAGGCCGATGACGATGGCGGGCAGGATGTCGTCGCCCAGTTCCCGTGGGCTGACGAGCAGGCCGAGCAGGACGAACATGCCGATCTGCGCGATCCAGCCGAGCCCTTCGGCGAAGCCGCGGGTGGCGGGCCAGTGCGCCAGGTTCGCGTTGCCCATGACTATCGCGGCGAGGTAGACGGCCAGGAAGCCGCTGCCGTGCACGGTGGCGCCCGCCGCGTACGCCCCGACGGCGATGGAGAGGACGGCGATCGGGTAGAGGCCGGAGGCGGGAAGGGCCACGTGCCGCAGCCCCCAGGCGCCGAGCCAGCCGACCGCGAGGCCGATCGCCGCGCCGATGGCCAGCTCCAGGAGGATCTCGCCGATCAGTAGGTACCAGTGCTCCACGGGGCCGGGCCTGGAGAAGGCGACGACCAGGATGACCACGGGAGCGTCGTTGAAGCCCGACTCGGCCTCCAGCGTGCCCCGCACCCGCGCGGGGAGAGGCACTTTGCGCAGCACGGAGAAGACGGCCGCGGCGTCCGTGGAGGACACCACCGCCCCGATGATGAGCGCCTGCCGCCATTCGAGACCGACCAGGTAGTGCGCGCCCGCCGCCGTGACCCCGACGCTCACGGCGACGCCCACCAGTGCCAGCGCGGAGGCCGCGGGCAGCACCGGCTTGATCTCGGACCACTTCGTGCCGAGTCCGCCCTCCGCCAGGATCACGACCAGGGCCGCGTACCCGATGACCTGGGTGACCTGTTCGGCGTTGGCGAAGTGGACGTCGGCGATGCCGTCCTTGCCCATGGCGATGCCGATCGCCAGGTAGATGAGCAGGCTGGGGAGCCCGCTGCGCGAGGAGACACGGACCGCCGCCACGGCGACGAGCAGCACGAGCGAGCAGACGAGCAGGAGCTGGTTGAGGTCGTGGACAGTCAGCGGCCGTTCCTTCCCCTGGCTCCGCGCGAGAGCGCGTGAGCACGTACATCTGGCGGCGTGGACGCACGCGTGAACACGTACGACGCACACGGAACCGCGGCGGACCGCGGCCCAACTACTTCGTTACCTTACCTAACTCTTGACGTTTTCTTGACGCTCTTGGGCGACAAAGGCGAACGTTCGTCCGCACCCGTTGCCGACTCCGCGTCAAGGGCCGGTGGGCCCTGCGCCTATCGTTGCTCCAGCGTTCAGTTAAAAGCACAGCCCGACCTGCCGCTCGCGTTAGGACAGCAAGGACAGCGATGCCCCCGAACACCACCGCCTCCACGGGTCAGCAGCCCGGCAAGTCCGGCAGGAAGAAGGGGCGCAGAGCCCGCCTGTTCGTGCTCGTTCTGGTGCTGGCGATCGTGGGCGGCGTCGCCTACGGCGCGTACTGGTCCATCAGCACGGTCCGCGCCTCCTTCCCGCAGACCAAGGGCTCGGCCACCCTGGACGGCCTGTCGGGCCCCGTGGACGTCAAACGCGACGACCACGGCATCCCGCAGATCTACGCCTCCTCCGACGCCGACCTGTTCATGGCGCAGGGGTACGTCCAGGCGCAGGACCGGTTCTACGAGATGGACGTACGCCGCCACATGACGGCGGGCCGCCTGTCCGAGATGTTCGGCAAGGACCAGGTCAGGATCGACGAGTTCCTGCGCACCCTGGGCTGGCACCGCGTCGCGCAGCGGGAGTACGACACCAAGCTGTCGGCCGCCACCAAGAAGTACCTCCGGGCGTATGCCGCCGGAGTCAACGCGTACCTGGCCGGCAAGGACGGCAAGGACATCTCCCTGGAGTACGCGGCGCTCGCCTTCACCCACGACTACACGCCGCAGAAGTGGACCCCGGTCGACTCGCTCGCCTGGCTGAAGGCGATGGCCTGGGACCTGCGCGGCAACATGCAGGACGAGATCGACCGCGCCCTGATGACCAGCCGCCTCGACCCGAAGCAGATCGCCGACCTGTACCCGCGGTACCCGTACAGCCGTAACAAGGCGATCGTGCAGGAGGGCCAGTACGACGAGCTGACCCGGACCTTCCGGCAGGGAGGCGGCACGGGCACGGGCACGGGCACGCAGGCGGGCGGCACCGCGACCGGTGGCGCCACCGCGACGGGCACCGCGCAGGGCGGCACCGCGACGGGCACCTCCGCCGACGCGGCGGCGGGCCTGGAGAGCCAGCTCGGCGGCCTGTACGAGATCCTGGACGACCTCCCGACCGCCGTCGGCGTCAACGGCAACGGCATCGGCTCCAACGCCTGGGTCGTCTCCGGCGCGCACACCATCACCGGCAAGCCGCTGCTCGCCAACGACCCGCACCTGTCGGCCTCGCTGCCGTCCGTCTGGTACCAGATGGGCCTGCACTGCCGCAGCGTGTCCGCCACGTGCCAGTACGACGTCGCCGGCTACACCTTCGCGGGCATGCCCGGCGTGATAATCGGTCACAACGGCGACATCGCCTGGGGCATGACCAACTCCGGCGTCGACGTCACCGACCTCTACCTGGAGAAGATCACCGGCGAGGGCTACCTCTACGACGGCAAGATCCGCCCCTTCACCACGCGCGAGGAGACCATCGAGGTCGCCGGCGGCGGCCACGAGAAGATCGTCGTCCGCGAGACCAACAACGGGCCCCTGCTCTCCGACCGCGACAACGAGCTCGTCGGGGTCGGCAAGCGGGCCACCGTCGACACCGCCGCGCCCGACCGCGGCGACGGCTACGGCGTCTCCCTGCGCTGGACCGCGCTGGACCCAGGCACCACCATGGACGCCGTCTTCGCGATGGACCGGGCCCGCGGCTGGAGCGACTTCCGCAAGGCCGCCACCCTGTTCGACGTGCCGTCGCAGAACCTCGTCTACGCCGACACCGCGAACCACATCGGCTACACCCTGCCGGGCCGCATCCCGGTGCGCGCCGACGGCCACGACGGCTCGATCCCGGCGCCCGGCTGGGACGCCGACTACCGCTGGACCGGCAGGTACGTCGCGCAGGACGAGCTGCCCTACGAGTACGACCCGAAGCGCGGCTACATCGTCACCGCCAACCAGGCCGTCGTCGGCAAGGACTACCCGCACACGCTGACCACGGACTGGGGCTACGGCACCCGCAGCCAGCGGATCACCGACCTGATCCAGGCCAAGACCAAGGACGGCGGCAAGATCTCCACCGACGACATGCGGCAGATGCAGATGGACAACAGCAGCGAGATCGCCAAGCTGCTGGTGCCCCAGATGCTGAAGATCGACGTCGGCGACCCGGACGTCCGCGAGGCGCAGAAGCTGCTGGAGGGCTGGGACTACACCCAGGACGCCGACTCCGCTGCCGCCGCCTACTTCAACGCGGTGTGGCGCAACGTCCTCAAGCACGCCTTCGGCAACAAGCTGCCCAAGGAACTGCGGGTCAGGAGCCAGTGCCTGTGGGTGGAACCGGTCAACACGACCGGCCCCGCCGAGGAGGCCGACAAGGTCCGCGAGTGCGGCCGGCGCGACGCCGAGCAGGCCCAGCCGGACGGCGGCGACCGCTGGTTCGAGGTCGTGCGCTCCCTGATGGACAAGCCGAAGGGCCGCTGGTGGACGACGCCCGACTCCGGCACCCGTGACGGCGCCGACCACAACCGGGACGACCTGTTCAAGCGCGCCATGGTCGACGCCCGCTGGGAGCTGACCGCCAAGCTCGGCAAGGACATCGAATCCTGGAGCTGGGGCCGGCTGCACCGCCTGTTCCTGAAGAACCAGACCCTGGGCACCGAGGGCCCCGGCTTCGTCCAGTACATCCTCAACCGCGGCCCGTGGAAGCTCAGCGGCGGCGAGGCGGCGGTCAACGCGACGGGCTGGAACGCCGCGGGCGGCTACGGCGTCGTGTGGGTGCCGTCGATGCGGATGGTGGTCAACCTCGGCGACCTCGACAAGTCGCGCTGGATCAACCTCACCGGCGCCTCCGGGCACGTCTACAGCGCCCACTACACCGACCAGACCGGCAAATGGGTCAAGGGCGACCTGCTGACCTGGTCCTTCTCCGACAAGGCGGTCGAGGCGGGCACGAGCGACACGCTGCTGCTCAAGCCGTAAGCGTCGACCCCGCCCTGACGGAAACGGCCTCCGCGCACGCGCGGAGGCCGTTTCCGCGTTCACGCGCGAGGCGGCCGTGGCCCCCCATCCCGCCGTCAGCCGAAGCGCCGCACCCCCGACGGCGTCACCACCGCGTGCACCGGCCGGTCGTGCGGCTCCGCCGGGATCCGCTCGACGACCTCGCCGTCGTACAGCAGCACCACCAGCGCCGGATCGGCCCGGGCGTGCTCCAGCCGGGCGAGCACCCGGTCGTAGGAGCCGCCGCCGCGCCCCAGCCGCATGCCGCGCGCGTCGACCGCCAGGCCCGGCAGCAGCACGACGTCCGCGCCGGTCACCGCGTCCGGGCCGAGTCGCTCCCCGGCGGGCTCTCGGAGGGTCATGCGCCCGCCGCGCCGCACACGCGCGAGGGCGGCCCGCGTCGCGTACTCGCCCCAGTCCAGGTCGTTGTCGGGCAGCAGCACCGGCAGCAGGACGCGGACGCCCCGCGCGCGCAGGGCGTCCAGCAGCGCGAGCGTGCCGGGTTCGCTCCCCACGGAGACGTACGCCGCCACGGTGCCCGCCCCGGCCAACTCGGGCAGCGCGAGCGCCCGCCCGGCCAGCGCCGCCGCCGATTCCCGCACGTCATCGGCCGTCAACCTGCTCCTCACCGTGAGGAACTCGCGCCGCAACGTTCGCTTGTCAGGCTCGGCCGTGCGACCGCCGTGGCTCATGGACAACCCCCGTACCATCTCTTTTGTGCTCATATGAGAGATAAATAACCGGACCTACAGATTCCACGCAAAGTCACCGGTTAAGGTGGCGGACATGACTCAGTCGCACCCCAGGATCAGCAAGGCTGTCATCCCCGCAGCGGGCCTCGGCACCCGGTTCCTGCCGGCCACCAAGGCCACTCCCAAGGAGATGCTGCCGGTCGTGGACAAGCCGGCGATCCAGTACGTGGTCGAGGAGGCGGTCGCCGCGGGTCTCGACGACGTCCTCATGGTGACGGGCCGCAACAAGCGCCCCCTGGAGGACCACTTCGACCGCAACTACGAACTCGAGTCGGCCCTGGCCAGCAAGGGCGACGCCGACCGCCTCGCCAAGGTCCAGGAGTCCAGCGACCTGGCCACGATGCACTATGTCCGCCAGGGCGACCCCAGGGGCCTGGGCCACGCCGTCCTGTGCGCCGCCCCGCACGTCGGCGACGAACCCTTCGCGGTCCTCCTCGGCGACGACCTGATCGACCCCCGCGACCCGCTGCTGGCACGCATGGTCGAGGTCCAGGAGCAGCGCGGCGGCAGCGTCGTCGCCCTCATGGAGGTCGCCCCCGAGCAGATCCACCTCTACGGCTGCGCCGCCGTCGAGGCCACCGAGGACGGCGACGTCGTCAAGGTCAGCGGCCTGGTCGAGAAGCCCGACGCGGCCGACGCCCCCTCCCGCTACGCCGTCATCGGCCGCTACGTCCTCGACCCGCACGTCTTCGGCATACTGCGCAAGACCGAGCCCGGCCGCGGCGGCGAGATCCAGCTCACCGACGCCCTCCAGCAGCTCGCCGTCGACGAGAAGGTCGGCGGCCCGGTGCACGGCGTCGTTTTCGAGGGCCGCCGCTACGACACCGGCGACCGCGGCGACTACCTCCGTGCCATTGTCAGACTCGCGTGCGAACGTGAGGATCTGGGACCGGAGTTCCGGACCTGGCTCCGCGGTTTCGTGGCCGAGGAGATGTAGCACGCTGAGAGTAGACGCAGCCGCCGTGAGAGGAGATGCAGCACGTTGAGCAGCGCCGCGCCCCGTGTCACCGTCGAGGACCCCTTCTGGTCCGTGGACGAGCACCTGGAGGACGTCCTCGCCACCGTCCGCCCTCTCGAACCCCTTGAGCTGCACCTTCTCGACGCCCTCGGCTGCGTCCTCGTCGAGGACATCACGGTGCCGCTCTCCCTGCCGCCGTTCGACAACAGCTCCATGGACGGGTACGCGGTCCGGGTCGCCGATGTCGCGGGCGCCAGCGAGGAGTTCCCGGCCGTCCTCGAGGTGGTCGGGGACGTCGCCGCGGGCCACGCCGACCTGCCGAGCGTCGGCCCCGGCCAGGCCGCCCGCATCATGACCGGCGCCCCGCTGCCGCCCGGCGCGGAGACCGTCGTCCCCGTCGAGTGGACCGACGGCGGCCTCGGCGAGGGCCCCGGCGTGTCCGGCATGCGCGCGAGCAGCCTCGCCCCGGAGGGCGCCACCGGCGAGGTGCACGTGTACCGCCCGGCGGCGGCACGCGCGCACGTGCGCGCCAGGGGCAGCGACGTCAAGGCGGGCGACCGCGCCCTGGACGCCGGCACCGTCCTCGGCCCGCCGCAGATCGGGCTGCTCGCGGCGATCGGCCGCGGCACGGTCCGGGTGCGCCCGCGCCCGCGCGTGGTCGTACTGTCCACCGGCAGCGAGCTCGTCCAGCCCGACGAGAAGCTGCGCAGCGGCCAGATCTACGACTCCAACAGCTTCACCCTCACCGCCGCCGCCCGTGACGCCGGCGCCATCGCTTACCGCGTGGGCGCCGTCACCGACGACGCCGAGACCCTGCGGTCCACCGTCGAGGACCAGTTGGTGCGCGCCGACCTGATGGTCACCACGGGCGGCGTCAGCGTCGGCGCGTACGACGTCGTCAAGGAGGCCCTGTCGTCCTTGGGCGACGAGGAGGACCAGCCCGGCGGCGGCGTGGAGTTCCGCAGACTCGCCATGCAGCCCGGCAAACCCCAGGGCTTCGGCACCGTCGGCCCCGACCACACCCCGCTGCTGGCGCTCCCCGGCAACCCGGTGTCGTCGTACGTGTCGTTCGAGCTGTTCGTCCGCCCCGCGATCCGCAGGCTCATGGGCCTCGCCGACGTCCACCGGCCGCGCACCCGCGCGAAGCTGGCCACGGCCAAGGCGCTCACCTCGCCGAAGGGCCGCCGCCAGTTCCTGCGCGGCAGATACGCCGACGGCACGGTCACCCCGGTCGGCGGCGCGGGTTCCCACCTGGTCGCGGCCCTCGCGCAGGCCGACGCGCTGATCGTCGTCCCCGAGGGCGTCGAGTCGGTGTCGCCGGGTGCCGACGTCGAGGTGGTCCTGCTCGGCTGAGTGCCCCGCCTTGGCGGTACCGTGTCGCGCACAACAGGCCCGCGCGCCGCACCGCCGGGGGCCGAGGACCGGGAGCGCCGCACGCATGAGTACGCAGGACCGACCCCCTCAGGAACAGCCCCCGCGGGACAGGCTGACGCACATCGACGAGGCGGGCGCCGCCCGTATGGTCGACGTGTCCGGCAAGGACGTCACCGCGCGCACCGCCCGCGCCTCCGGCCGCGTCCTGGTCTCGCCCCGCGTGGTGGAACTGCTGCGCGGCGAGGGCGTCCCCAAGGGCGACGCGCTCGCCACGGCGCGCATCGCGGGCATCATGGGCGCCAAACGGACCCCCGACCTGATCCCGCTGTGCCACCCCCTCGCGCTGTCCGGTGTGAAACTGGACCTGTCGGTCGCGGACGACGCCGTGGAGATCCTGGCCACGGTGAGGACCACGGACCGCACGGGCGTCGAGATGGAGGCGCTCACCGCGGTCTCGGTCGCCGCGCTCACCGTGATCGACATGGTGAAGGCGGTCGACAAGGGAGCGGTCATCACGGACGTACGGGTGGAGGAGAAGACGGGCGGCACGTCGGGCGCCTGGAGCCGGTCATGACACAGGACCCGCCGACGGGCCGCGCCCCGTACCGGGCTCTGGTCGTCACGGCGTCCAACCGGGCCGCCGCCGGTGTCTACGAGGACAAGGGCGGCCCGCTGATCGCCGAGGCCCTCGGGCGCTTCGGCCTCGCGGTCGACGGCCCGCGGGTGGTGCCGGACGGTGATCCCGTGGAGGCCGCGCTGCGCGCGGGCGTGGAGGCAGGCTACGACGCGATCGTCACCACCGGCGGCACCGGTGTCTCACCCACCGACCGCACCCCCGAGGCCACGCGCGCGGTGATCGAGCGCGAGGTCCCGGGCATCGCGGAGGCGATCCGGGCGTACGGCCGGGACAAGGTGCCGACGGCGGCGCTGTCCCGGGGCCTGGCGGGAGTGGCCGGCGCCACGCTGATCGTGAATCTGCCCGGCTCCACCGGCGGCGTGAAGGACGGTCTGGCCGTCCTGGAGCCCCTGCTGATCCACGCCGTGGACCAGATCCGCGGCGGCGACCACCCCAGGCCCTTGGGGGGTGCGAGCTGAACAGGCCCTCCTGGCCGGCCGAGCTGGTGGACGGCGACATCCGTCTGCGGCCGATAAAGCTGCGCGACCAGCGGGCCTGGCGCGAGGTCAACCGGCGCAACCGGGACTGGCTGCGGCCGTGGGAGGCGACCGTACCGCCGCCCATGCCGGGCGGCCCGTACACGCACCGGCCGACCTACCGGCAGATGGTCCGGCACCTGCGCGCGGAGGCGAACGCGGGCCGGATGCTGCCGTTCGTCATCGAGTACCGGGGGCGGCTGGCCGGGCAGCTGACGGTCGCCGGCATCACCTGGGGCTCGATGTGCTCGGGCCACGTCGGCTACTGGGTGGACCGGGCGGTGGCCGGCCGCGGGGTGATGCCGACCGCCGTGGCACTGGCCGTGGACCACTGTTTCCGCACCGTCGGCCTGCACCGCGTCGAGGTCTGCATTCGCCCGGAGAACGCGCCCAGCCGCCGGGTCGTCGAAAAACTCGGATTCCGCGAAGAAGGCCTCCGTCCGCGATATCTCCACATCGACGGGGCCTGGCGCGACCATCTCGTCTTCGCCCTCACCACCGAAGAGGTACCGGAAGGCCTGCTCAGACGGTGGCACCGCACACGCTCGCGGAACGAGCCGCACAACCCGGGAATCACCCGGGGACCCGGTATGTGAATACACGTTCGAAATTGGCCGCTGGGATCGATGTGATCGGCGGACGACCGGCTCGGGGCGGGAAATTCGTGTCTCGTGAGGTCGGCTGATCGTACGCCTCACAAAAAATGTTCGAAATATCAGCCAGATCGTGCGACACACCGGCGCAATTGGCGGATGCCCTCGTGCAAACCCCTCTACCGTGTGAGGCGTGAGCAGCAGCGGCCTCATCTACGCAGTCATCGTCGGGGCCTGGGCCGCCTACTTGGTGCCCATGTGGCTCCGTAGGCAGGACGAGCTGAACGAGGCCCGTCCGACGGAACGCTTCAGTACCGCCATCCGGCTGCTGTCCGGACGGGCGGCCATGGAGCGCCGGTACGCCAAGGACCTGCAGGCGCGCTCCGCCGAGGAGGTGGAGTACGACGTCGTGGACCCGGACGCCGTCACCGACTCGGTGGACGTCCGGGCCTTCGCCGTGTCCAGGACGCGCCCGCAGACCCAGGTGCCCGTACCCCCGCACGCCCCCGAACGGCCGGAACCGGCCCGGGATAAGCGGGAACGGACCCCCGGACCGGCGCGCGAACACGCGTCCGCCCCGCCACCCGGACCGGTGCACGAACGCGCGTTTGCCCAGGCACCCGACCCGGTCACCACCGCCCCGCCCCGCGGACGCGTCCCGGCCGACCGACGCGCAGCGTCGGCGCAGGCACAGGCCGCCGCCGCACGCGCCCGGCGCTCCAAGGTCCTCGCGCGTCGCCGGCGCACCACGGTCATGCTGTTCCTCGCCTTCACCCTGGGCGCGATCGTCGCCGCCGTCGGTGGCCTCGCGTTCCTCTGGGCGCCCGCCGTGCCCGCCCTGCTGCTCAGCGGCTACATCGCCTACCTGCGCTCGCAGGAGCGCCGCCGCTTCACCTACCAGATGGACCGCCGCCGCGCCGAGGCCGCCGCGCAGCGGCTGCGCGAGCGGCACCGCCAGCCCCGGCGCCGCCCGGCCGCCGAGTCCGTGGCCGACGAACCGGAAGAGGGCCCCGCCCCGGAGGCGGCACCCGACCCGGGCCTGTCGGCGCTGGCCGCCGACCGGCGTGCCCTCGTCGAGCAGACCGACCACGCCGAGTGGGTCGACCAGCAGCGCGAGCGGCAGCCGCTGCCCGGTCAGGGCGAGAGCTGGGACCCGGTGCCGGTGCCCCTGCCGACGTACGTCACCGCGCCGGTCGCCCCGCGCGCCACGGCCGACGTGGACCTGACGGGGCCGGACGCGTGGAGCTCGGCCCGTTCCAGCACCGTCGCCCGGGAACCCGAGGACGACCCCGCCGCACCGGACGCCGCCGCCGACCCGCAGGACCCCCCGGCCCGCACCACGGCCCCGGACGCCGACCCTCCCGCGGAGGACCGCGGCGACGGCCACGACCGCAGCGACGCCCGCCGCGCCGCCTCCGCCCGCCGGGCACGCGAGCGGGGCCGGACGCCCCTGTTCGACCAGTACGAGGACGGCGGCCGCCGGCCGCGCGCAGCCAACGAGTAGCCCTCGGACGGTGCGGCCCGGTGAAGCCGCAGAGGCCCCACCAGCGCCCCTTCCCTTCCGGCCCGCCGAGAACGGATTTCCAAGCAGGCCGACGGGAGTGCTAAAGTTCCACTCGTTGCAAGGGCCTGTGGCGCAGTCCGGTAGCGCACCTCGTTCGCATCGAGGGGGCCAGGGGTTCGAATCCCCTCAGGTCCACCGCAACAACTGCCGAGGCAGTTGAGAAGATCCCGTCCGATCGGAAGATCGGGCGGGATCTTTGTTGTTCCCCAGGGGTCGCAGTACTCCACCCGTCACGCCCGACGACGACACGAGGGACAGCCGAGATGAGCAGTACGACCGTGAACGGCGCCACGCTGCACTACGACGACCTCGGCCCCTCCGACGGCGTCCCGGTCGCCCTGGTCCACGGCCATCCCTTCGACCGCAGCCTGTGGGCGCCGCAGGCCGAGGCGCTGGTGGCGGCCGGGTACCGGGTGGTGCTGCCCGATCTGCGCGGGTACGGAGACAGTGATGTCACCCCCGGCAAGGTCTTCCTGTCCGGCTTCGCCGACGACCTCGCCGCCCTTTTGGACCACCTGGGCGTCGCACGCGCCGTCGTGGGCGGTGTCTCCATGGGCGGGCAGATCGCCATGCAGTTCCACCGCTGCCACCCGGAGCGGGTCCGGGCGCTCGTCCTGTCCGACACCTCCGCCCCCGCCGAGACCGCCGAGGGCCGGGAGTCGCGCAACCGCCTCGCCGACCGGCTGCTCGCCGAGGGCATGGGCGGCTACGCCGACGAGGTCATCGACAAGATGCTCGCCGCCTACAACGTCACGGCCCTGCCGGAGGTGGCCGCCAGGGTCCTCGCCATGATGCGCGCCACCGACCCGCGCGGCGCCGCCGCCGCCGTGCGCGGGCGGGCCGAACGCCCCGACTACCGGGACAGCCTGCCGGCCGTCGGCGTACCGACGCTGGTCGTCGTGGGCGCCGACGACGCGTACACGCCGGTCGCTCAGGCGGAGGACATCTGCCGGCTCGTCCCGCACTCCGTGCTGCGCGTGGTCGACGACGCCGGTCACCTGCCGTCGGCCGAGCAGCCCGGCCGGTTCAACGCCGTTCTGCTGGAGTTCCTGAAAGAGGTCTAGCTAGCTGGCGGCAGCTCAGAGGGTTTTCGCGTAGCAGCGGCTGTCCTCGTGGAAGCGGTAGTAGCCGAACTTCTCGCACGGCTCGTACCCGCTGGAGGTGTAGAGGGCGATCGCCTCCGGCTGTCTGGTGCCGGTCTCCAGGATCATGCGGGTGCGGCCGGTCGCGCGGGCGTCCTCCTCCAGGGCGGCCAGGATGCGCCGGGCCAGGCCGCGCCCGCGCATCACCTCGATCACGAACATCCGCTTCAGTTCGGCGTCACCGTCCAGGTAGCCCTCCTCGCTCGCGTCCTGGGCACGCCAGCCGCCCGTGGCGACGGGGGAGTCGTGCGGGTCGTACGCGATCAGGTAGAGCCCGTTCGGCGGGGCGAAGTCGGACGGGGCGAGCGGGGTGGCGTCGCCCTCGTCGCCGTAGCGGGCGGCGTACTCGGACTGAACCTCGTCGTTCAGCTTGACGGCGTCGGGGTGATCGAAGGCGACGCGGCGAATGTTCATGCTGGGCACCGTATATCAATTCATTCAAGTCGTTCCAGGACAGGATCCTGTCCAGTGTGCCGGTATCGTGCCCGGGTGCTGACTGTGACCTCTGTGAATGTGAACGGACTGCGGGCCGCCGCGAAGAAGGGCTTCGTCCCGTGGCTCGCCGACACCTCCGCCGACGTGCTCTGTCTCCAGGAGGTGCGCGCCGAGCCGCAGCAGCTGCCCGAGCCCGTCCGGTCGCCCGGCGGCTGGCACGTCGTGCACGCCCCCGCCGCCGCCAAGGGCCGCGCCGGCGTCTCCCTCTACACCCGCCGCGAACCCGACCGGGTCCGGATCGGCTTCGGGTCGGCGGAGTTCGACGGGAGCGGACGGTATGTGGAGGCCGACCTGCCGGGTGTGACCGTCGCCTCCCTCTACCTGCCCTCCGGTGAGGTCGGCACCGGGCGGCAGGACGAGAAGGTCCGCTTCATGGGCGAGTTCCTGGCTTACCTAAAGGATCTGCGCGAGCGCGCCGCCGCCGACGGGCGCGAGGTCCTCGTCTGCGGCGACTGGAACATCGCCCACCGGCCGGCCGACCTGAAGAACTGGCGCGGCAACACCAGGAACTCCGGGTTCCTGCCGGAGGAGCGGGCCTGGCTGGACCGGGTCTTCGACCCGGCCGACGGGGGGTACGTCGATGTCGTCCGCGGTCTGCATCCGGACGTCGAGGGGCCGTACTCGTGGTGGTCGTATCGGGGGAGGGCCTTCGACAACGACAGCGGATGGCGCATCGACTACCACGTTTCGACGCCCGGGCTCGCCGGCCGCGCCGTCAAGGGGTACGTGGAGCGGGCCGCCGCACATGCCGAGCGGTGGTCGGACCATGCGCCGGTGACGGTGGTGTACGAGCGGTAGGGGCCTCGCCGTTCCGCCCTGCCTCCGCTGCCGCCGGTCGACGCCGGCCCGTTCAGCCCCGTTTCCGCAGCCGTCGGTCCAGTGCCAGTGAGAGTTCCGCCTCCACGACGCTGCGGGCCAGGGGGCGCAGGCGGGGGAGGTCTTCCTCCGGGGCGTGGCGGAGGATCAGGTCGGCGAAGAGTTCGGCGAGAGCGTCGGCGTGGTCGCGGACTCGGCGGCCCGCCGTGAGGACCTCCGCGAGCGGGACGCCCTCGCGGACCAGGGCCGAGGAGACCTCCAGCAGGCGGCGGCTGATGTGGACGAACTGCTCGCCGTCGGTGCCGAGGTAGCCGAGGTCCATCGCGGCGGCCAGGTTCTCCGGGGTGACCTCGCCCTCGAAGTGGGCGGCGAGTTCCTCGGGGGTGAGGCGGACCGGTTCCTCCTCGGTGGGTTCGCCGAGGCCGAGGAGGTCGCCGACGTCGCGGCCGTGGTCGAAGGCGTCGGCGAGTTCGGCGATGCCGTTGAGGGTGTGGCCGCGTTCCAGGAGGGCGGCGATGGTGCGCAGGCGGGCCAGGTGGTGGTCGTCGTACCAGGCGATGCGGCCCTCGCGGCGGGGTGGCGGGATCAGTTTGCGCTCGCGGTAGAAGCGCAGGGTGCGCACCGTGATGCCGGCCAGCTCGGCCAGTTCCTCCATGCGGTATTCGCGCCGTCCGTGCCGCTCGCCGTCTTCTGCCACGTGGGAAGCCTAGGGCGTACCGGCGGTAACTTTCCTTTCCCCGCCCCTACCGGTCGGTACGTTCCTCCTCTACTCTCCCCATTGCGCCAGTGTTCACTGGCGGAGTCGTGATGCGTGGAGGCGTCGGGATGGCCGAGCACGAGCATGTCAGGGTGGCGGTGATCGGGTCCGGGTTCGGTGGGCTGGGGGCCGCCGTGCGGCTGCGGAGGGAGGGAATCACCGACTTCGTCGTCCTTGAGCGGGCCGACAGCGTGGGCGGTACGTGGCGGGACAACAGTTACCCGGGGTGCGCATGTGACGTGCCGTCCCATCTGTACTCGTTCTCGTTCGCCCCGAATCCCGAGTGGCCGCGCACCTTCTCCGGGCAGGAACACATCCGGGCCTACCTGGAGCACGTCACCGACACCTTCGGGCTCCGGCCGCACATCCGCCTCAACTCCGAGGTCACGGTCATGCGGTGGGACCGCGAGCGGCTGCGGTGGGACATCGAGACCGCGAGCGGGTCGCTGTCCGCCGACGTCGTGGTGTCCGCCACCGGGCCGCTGTCCGATCCGAAGATCCCCGACGTCAAGGGGCTCGACTCCTTCCCCGGCAAGGTCTTCCACTCCGCCCGCTGGGACCACGACTACGACCTGACCGGCAAGCGCGTCGCCGTGATCGGCACCGGCGCGTCCGCCATCCAGATCGTGCCGTCCATCCAGCCCGAGGTCGGCCGGCTCACCCTCTTCCAGCGCACGCCCGCCTGGGTGATGCCCCGCATGGACCGGGCCGTCAGCGGCCTGGAGCGGTCGGTGCACCGGGCGTTGCCCCTCACCACGAAGGTGCGGCGCGGACTGCTGTGGGGCATCCGCGAGCTGCAGGTCCAGGCGTTCACCAAGCATCCCGACCAGCTCGGCTTCGTCGAGCGACTGGCCAGGCGCAACATGTACCGGGCGGTCAAGGACCCGGCGCTGCGCGCCAGGCTGACCCCCGACTACAGGATCGGGTGCAAGCGGATCCTGCTGTCCAGCACCTACTATCCGGCGCTCGCCCGGCCCAACGTCGACGTGGTCGCCGGCGGACTGAGCGAGGTGCGCGGGTCCACGCTCGTCGCCGCCGACGGGACCGAGGCCGAGGTGGACGCCATCATCTTCGGCACCGGCTTCCATGTCACCGACATGCCGATCGCCGAGCGGGTCGTCGGCGCCGGGGGGCACACCCTCGCCGAGGCCTGGAAGGGCGGGATGGCCGCGCTGCGGGGCGCCGCCGCCGCCGGGTTCCCCAACTGGATGACGATCATCGGGCCGAACACCGGCCTGGGGAACTCCTCCATGATCCTCATGATCGAGTCCCAGCTGAACTACATGGCCGACTACCTGCGGCAACTGACTGTCCTGGGCGGGCGCGTCGCCCTCGACGCCCGGCCCGCCGCCGTCGACGCCTGGAACGACCGCGTGCAGGAGCGCATGAAGCGCACCGTGTGGAACACCGGCGGCTGCACCAGCTGGTACCTGGACGCCGCCGGCCGCAACACCACCATCTGGCCCGGTACGACCAGTGAGTTCCGGCGGGCCACCCGGCGGGTGGATCTCGCCGAGTACGAGGTGCTGCGGGCACCCGCCGCCGCATCCGTGAACGAGTCGCAGCTGGAGGTGGGCGCGTGAGCCGCCCGACCCATGTCGAGTCCGGGCCGTACGCGCCGCCCGTCCCCGCCCGTGAGCTGACCGCGGTGTCGGCCGACGGCGCCCGGCTGCACGTCGAGGTGCACGGACCCGAGTCGGCGCCCGCCGTCGTCCTCTCGCACGGCTGGACCTGCTCGACCGCCTTCTGGGCGGCCCAGATACGCGCCCTGTCCGCCGACCACCGCGTCATCGCCTACGACCAGCGCGGCCACGGCCGCAGTGCCGCGAGCCCCGCCTGCAGTACCGACGCGCTCGCCGACGACATCGAGGCCGTCCTCGGCGCGACCCTCGCGCCCGGCGAACGGGCGGTGCTGGTGGGGCACTCCATGGGCGGCATGACCGTCATGGCCGCCTCCGGGCGGGCCGCGTTCCGGGAGCACGCGGCGGCCGTCCTGCTGTGCAGCACCGGCAGTTCGGGACTGGTCGCCGCCTCCACCGTCCTGCCGCTGCGTCCGGGGCGCATACGCACCTGGCTGACCGGGAAGATCCTGGCCTCGCGCGCCCCGCTCGGCCCGGTCACCCCGGCCGCCCGACGGATCCTCAAGTACGCGACGATGGGCCCCGGTTCGGAGCCGGACATGGTCGAGGCGTGCGCCCGCATCGTGCACGCCTGCCCGCGCCGGGTGCGGCACACCTGGTCGAAGGTGCTGGCGATGCTCGACCTCGACCACGGGGTGCGGGAACTGCGGGTGCCGGCCGCGGTCGTCGTCGGCACCGCCGACCGGCTCACCCCGCCCGTCACGGCGCGCGCCGTGACCGACGCGCTGCCGGAGAGCCTGGGGCTGACGGAGCTGCCCGGCATCGGCCACATGACGCCCGTCGAGGCGCCCGAGCTGATCAGCGGGAAGATACGGGAACTCGTCGACACGTACATCCGTTCGAACAGTCAGGTGAAGGAGGGCGCATGAGCAGGGTGAGCCTGGAGGGCAAGGTCGCGGTCGTCACCGGGGCCGCGCGTGGCGTCGGCGAGCTGCTCGCCCGCAAGCTGTCCGCGCGGGGCGTGAAGGTGGCCCTCGTCGGCCTCGAACCGGACGAGCTGGAGAAGGTCTCGGCGCGGCTGCACAGCGAGAGCGGGCACTGGCACGCCGACGTCACCGACCCCGAGGTCATGGCGCGGGTGGCCGGTGAGGTCGAGGAGCGCTTCGGCCGGGTGGACATCGTGGTCGCCAACGCGGGCGTCGCGACCGGCGGCCCCTTCGTCGACTCCGACCCGCAGGCCTGGCGGCGGGTCATCGAGGTCAACCTGATCGGCTCGGCGGTCACCGCCCGCGCCTTCCTGCCCGCGCTGATCGAAAGCCGCGGCTACCTCCTCCAGGTGGCGTCGCTGGCCGCTGTCACCCCGGCGCCGATGATGACGGCGTACTGCGCGTCCAAGTCCGGTGTCGAGGCGTACGCGCACAGCCTGCGGGCCGAGGTCGGGTACCGGGGTGTGAAGGTCGGCGTCGGCTACCTGTCGTGGACCGACACCGACATGGTGCGCGGCGCCGACCAGGACGACGTGATGCGGGAGCTGCGGCAGCGGCTGCCGTGGCCGGCGAACAAGACGTACCCGCTGGGCCCGGCCGTCGACCGCTTCGTGGAGGGCATCGAGCGGCGGGCCGCGCACGTGTACGGACAGCGGTGGCTGCGCGGCATGCAGGGCATCCGCGGCTACCTGCCCGGCGTCATCGGCACCGTGGGGCAGCGCGAGATGCGGCGCTTCGCGGACCGCCTCGCGGGCATGCGCACGGGCCTGGTCGGGGCGGGCGGCGCGGCCGACGAGCAGAGCCGGACGGCCGCGCGGACGTCCGACGGGCGCGACTGAGCGGCGGGCGGGACCGGCGACGGCGGGCTCGTGACGGGCGGGACGTGGCCGGGGCCGGGCGCCGGGCGGCGGGCGGGACGGGTTCGGCGGGCGGTGACGGGACTGCGGGAAGTGGGGCTGAGCAGGCGGGATTACGCCCCGTGATGGTTCGACATGCGAAGTATGTCCGGGCGTGTGAATCTGGTCGAGCCCGATTCCCTACCTGACCGGGAGTGAACCCGCATGGGTATGAAGGACCAGTTCCAGGAAAAGTCCGAGCAGTTCCAGCAGCAGCAGGGCAAGCAGCGAATGGAGCAGGGCAAGGAGCGGATGGAGCAGGGCAAGGACAAGCTCCAGAACCGAGGCCGCCGCCAGGACGAGGACACCGAGCGCTCGCGCCAGGACCAGGAGAACGAGGAGCGCTTCGACCAGGACTACGAGTCCTGACCGACGGTGACCTCGCGCTCGGACGCCGGCCCTCCCCGGAGTGCCTGACGTCGCGTATCGCGTAAGGGGTGCCCCCGCGGCCGAGGGGGCACCCCTTCTCGTCGTGCCCCCGCCCGCCTCCGGCGCGGGCGGGCGGGCGGGCGGCCACCGTGCACCGTCAGTTCCCGCCTCCGGCGCGGGCGGGTGGCCACCGTGCGCCGTCAGTCCGCCGTCCGCGGCGGCAGCACGGGCCGGGACCGGTCCGGTACACCGCTGTGGTCCGGCGGGGTCGCGGGCGGCGTCGTCACCAGCAACTCCAGCGCCAGCCGTACCGCGTCGTCCAGCTGGGCGTACCGGCCCTCCGCCCAGTCCAGCGGAGTGCGCAGGGCCTCCAGGTCGGGGGCGACGCCCCGGTTCTCCACCGACCACCCGTACGCGTCGAACCAGGCCGCGTTCATCGGCACCGTGATGACCGTGCCGTCCCCGAGGCGGTGCCGGCCGGTCATGCCGACCACTCCGCCCCAGGTGCGCTGGCCGACGACCGGGCCCAGCCGCAGCAGCTTGAACGCCGCCGTGATCATGTCGCCGTCGGACGACGTCGCCTCGTCGGCGAGCGCCACGACCGGCCCGCGCGGCGCGTTGGAGGTGTACGACACCGGCTGCGCGTCGCGCGTGAGGTCCCAGCCGAGGATCGTGCGGGTCAGTTTCTCGATGACCAGTTCGCTGATGTGGCCGCCCGCGTTGCCCCGCACGTCGACGATCAGCGCGGGCCGGGAGACCTCCATGCGCAGGTCGCGGTTGAACTGGGCCCAGCCGGAACCGCCCATGTCCGGGATGTGCAGGTAGCCGCACCGGCCGCTGCTCAACTCCCGCACCACCTCGCGGCGTTTGGCCACCCAGTCCTGGTAGCGCAGCGGCCGTTCGTCGGCGAGCGGGACGACGGCGACGCGGCGGGCCCGTCCGGCCTCGCCGCCGACCGGGTCGAACGTCAGCTCCACGGTCGTCCCGCCCGCGCCGGCCAGCAGCGGGAACGGGCCCGCCACCGGGTCCACCGGGCGGCCGTCGACATGCGTGAGGACCGCGCCCTCGCGGATGCCGGCGCCGGCCAGCGGCGAGCGGGCCTTGGAGTCGGAGGACTCGCCCGGCAGGATCCGCTTCACCGTCCACCCGCCGTTCCGGCACACCAGGTTGGCGCCCAGCAGGCCCTGCCGGCGCCGGTAGTGCGGCGGCCCCTCGTTGCGGCGGGCCGCCGACACGTAGGCGTGCGACGTACCCAGCTCGCCCAGCACCTCGCGCAGCAGGTCGGCGAAGTCGTCCGGGGAGGCGACCCGGTCGACCAGCGGCCGGTACTGCTCCAGCACCGCGTCCCAGCCGACGCCGCACATGCCCGGGTCCCAGAAGTAGGCGCGGGTCAGCCGGCCCGCCTCCGCGTAGGACTGCCGCCACTCGGCGCCCGGGTCCACCACGTGCAGGATGCGGCGCGTGTCGATCCACACCGTGGAGTCGCTGTCGCCCGGCTCGGTGGACGGCACCGCCCGCAGCTCCCCCTCGTCCACCACGACCAGCCGGCTGCCGTCCCCGCTGACCGCGAACGCGTCGAGGTCCTCGACCAGTTCGGACTTCTTCGCCTTGACGATGCTGAAGTGCTCCAGGGTCGGCCGTCCGCTGGTGTCGTCCGGGTTGGCGAACGTCTCGCCCAGCGCGCCCGAGATCGGCCAGCGCAGCCACACCAGGCCACCGCCCGCGACCGGGTGCAGCGCCGAGTACTTGGAGGCAGCCACCGGGAACGGCGTGACCCGGCTCTCCAGCCCCTCCACCTCGACGGTGACCGCGCTGCCCTCGGCACCCGCCCCGCCGTTGCCGGGCTCGTCCTCGGCCGGGTCGAGTCCGCCCGCGGCCGGCCGGCCCTCCGGGCTGAGGGCGAACGGTGACGGCGTCGCCGACGACAGCGGCACCAGGTAGGGACGGCATCCCAGCGGGAAGGAGAGGTCCCCGGTGTGCACGTCGTACACCGGGTCGAAGCCGCGCCAGGACAGGAACGCCAGATAGCGGCCGTCCCGGGTGAACACCGGGTTCTCGTCCTCGAACCGGCCGTTGGTCACGTCCACCACGAACCGGTCCTTGATCCGGGCCAGTTTGATCTGCCGCAGCGACCGGCCGATCCCGGGATGCGCCCAGGCCAGCCAGCACCCGTCGGGGGAGAAGGCGAGGTCGTGCACCGGCCCGTTGACCGACCGGATCAGCTCCGTCACCCCGCCGCCGGAGTCCTCCGTCGCGTCGATCAGCAGCAGCCGCCCGTCGTGCGAGGCGACCGCGAGCCGCTCGCCCTCCGGGTCCGCGACCATCTCCAGCACCCGGCCCAGCCCCCCGGCCGCCGGCCGCCGCGGCTCCCGTTCGCCGGAGGCCCGCGGCAGGTGGGCGATCTCGACGGCGTCCTCGCCCTCCGCGTCCGTCACGTACGCCACCCGCCCGCTCGCGCCGAGCATCTCCGGCAGCCGCACCCGCACGCCCGGAGTGTCGGTGAGGGTGCGCGCCGGGCCGTCCCGGTGGGTGAGCCAGTACAGGCTGCCGCGTACGACGACGGCGCTCGCGCGGCCCGTCTCGTCCACGGAGACACCGCCCACGTGCTGCGCGGCCGGCACCTGGTAGGGGCGCCGCCCGGACTGCGCCCCGCTCAGCCGCACGTCGAGCCGCCGGGGTGCGGAGCCCGGCCCGAGATCGTCGACGATCCACAGCTCACCGGCGCACTGGTACACCACGCGCGTGCCGTCGCTGGAGGCGTTGCGGGCGTAGAAGGCGTCGTGGTCGGTGTGCCGCCGCAGGTCAGTGCCGTCGTACGCGCACGAGTACAGATTGCCGATCCCCTCGTGGTCGGAGAGGAACGCGACGCGCCCGCCGACGAACATGGGCGCGTCCAGGTGCCCTTCGAGCCCGGCCAGCAGCCGCTGCCCGTGCAGCCACAGCCGGCCCGTGGCGCCGCCCCGGTAGCGCTTCCAGGAGGCAGGCTCGTGCGGCGGGGTGCCGGTGAGCAGCAGCGTCCTGCGTTCCCCGGCCGGGTCGGCGACCTGGAGGTCGCTGACCGGACCCCACGGCAGCTTGCGGCCCGGGTCGCCGGCGGTGGTCAGCTTGTAGGCCGAGGTGAAGTGCGAGAACGGCGCGCCGTGCGAGGCGACGGCGAGGATGTCCCCGTCCGGGGTCCAGCCGCACACCCGGGTGTCCGCGCTGCCCCAGTAGGTGAGCTGCCGCCCGGGTCCGCCGTCCACCGGCACGAGGTGCACCTCGGGGACCAGGCTGCGCCAGCTCGTGTACGCGATGCCGCGGCCGTCGGGGGAGAAGCGCGGGTGGCCGAGCTTCGTACGGTCCACGGTGAGCCGCCAGGCACGGCCCGGCCCGTCGAGCGGGGCGAGCCAGAGGTCGTCCTCGGCCACGAAGCACAACCAGTCGTCCTGGAGGTGCGGCAGGCGCAGATAACTCACTCTCCCCATGCTTTGCCGGGGGCGGGGGCGCAGCAACTCGTGGGGCACGCGGCCTCCCGCGGGCCCGGGGCGGACGGCTCCCGGCGGCCGTCTCCGGCCGGGCGCCCCACACGTCTTCACCGACGTGGCGCACATGCTGCCCGGCGCGTTCGCCACGCGGGCGCTGATCGAGGACCGGCCGCCCACGCAGGACTTCCTCACCTCGTACGTCGACGCCGTGGTCCTCCCCGCGCTCTGCGCCCACGTCCCCTCACCCGCTCGCTGACGCTCCCCGCGCCGCCCCGTGCCACCTGACGTCACCGCTCACGCGTCGGGCTGATCACCCCGACCCGAAGAACCCACGACCGGCCGGGAGAACGCCCTCGCGGCCACGTTCCTCCGCACACTCGGCCCTCCGCACACCCGGCCCGCTCCGCCTCCCGGCGGCGGCACTTCTTCGGGCGTTGTGGGGGCGGGCGGGCGCCCCGCCGGCCCCATGGTTCTTCCCCGTCCCCAACTCGCTGGCCCGCCCTGCGGACCCCGGCTACGGTGCGGGGCATGACCACGAGTGACAGGGCCGGCACGAGGTCCGGGACCGGCGGGGAGCCGGCCGCGCATCATCCCCGCCTCACCGGAGCCCTCCGCACGTCGGGGCTGGACGACGTCAACGACCGGGGGCACCTGACGAGGACACGTGTGCCGGACGGCCGGGGCCTGCCGGAGCACGAGGAGATCCGGGCGGCGGCGGGAAACCCGCGCGCGGTCTTCCCCGTGGCGCCCCGGGACCTGATCGTGCACGCGGGCGGCACCGTGGTGGACGTGCGCGAGCGCACCGCGTGACACCCCTGGTCACCGCGGCGGTCCTCCTCGCGGCCGTGACGCACGCCGGCTGGAACGCCATCGCCCACCACATCACCGACAAGCTCACCGGTTTCGCGCTGATCTCCGGCGGCGGACTGCTGATCGGGCTGGCACTGACACCGTTCGCGGGCTTCCCGGCGACGGAGGCGTGGCCGTACCTCTTCGCGTCGGCCGCGATCCACATGGCGTACTACGCGCTGCTCATGACGTCCTTCCGGCTGGGCGACTTCGGCCAGGCCTATCCGATCGCGCGGGGCAGCGCACCGCTGGTCGTCACGGTGCTCGCGGCCGTGTTCGCGCACGAGGTGCCCGACGCGTGGGCTGCGGCCGGCGTCGCGGTGTCCTGCGCGGGGCTGACGGGCGTCGCCCTGTGGGGCCTGCGTGGTCGCCGTCCGGACTGGGCGGCGGTCGGCGCGGCCCTCGCGACGGGCCTGACCATCGCCGCGTACACGGTCGTGGACGGCCTGGGAGTACGGGCCTCCGGCACCTCCCTCGGCTACATCGCCTGGCTCATGACGATCCAGGGCGCGATCCTCCCGGCCTGCGCGCTGTGGCGCCTGCGCGGCCGGACCGGTGCGGTACTGCGGCCCCACGCACGGCTGGGCCTGCTCGGCGCGGCGATGTCCGTCACCGCGTACGCGCTGGTGCTGTGGGCACAGACCAGGGCCGACCTGGCCCCGGTTGCCGCGCTGCGCGAAACGTCGATCGTGGTGGGCGCGGCGATAGGGGCGATCTTCTTCGGGGAGCGCTTCGGGGCGCCGAGAGTCGCGGCGGCGGTGCTGGTGGTGGCGGGGATCGGGCTGATGCTGCACACCGGTTAGGCCGCGGGTGGGAGCCGTGGGCGCGCCGGGAGGACACGGGCCCACTCCGGTGGCCTCCCGCCGGCCGTGAGCCTGCCGGGCGGGTGCGCCGCGCGGCACGGGCCGGCCGGGGGTGGCCCTCCTGCCGTAGACCGTAGGCCGTAGACCCACCCGTACGCAGCTCCCTGTGCTCCGGGCGGGCGGCCGGCGGAGCACCCGTGCGGGGCCGGCCCCCGGCCACCGCCAGCCGTGCGTTTGCCCCGCCCGGGGCGCACCCTGGAACTAGGCAATCCGGAGGTGAACGTCATGATGCGCACCGCTGTGGGATGGCATGTCGAGATGGAGTTCCAGGAGGACGACCAGCGCACCCGCGCCGTGGCCATGGTCCGGCTGCCCGACGGCAGTGAGGTACGGGCGCACGGGCATGCCAGCCGGCATGGCTCCGACTCCAATCAGCCACGGGTCGGGGAGGAGATCGCCGGGGCCCGGGCCCTCAACGAGCTGGCCATGCGGTTGCTGACCAAGGCGCACGACGAGATCGACACCGCGTCCGGGCGGACGTCCCACCCCATCCACGTGTGAGCCGGTCCCGCGCCGGTCCTCGCCCTCGGCGACCGCGTACCCGGTGGGATCGTGGGGTGCCCGCCCGCTCGGGCGGGCACCCGGCCCTCGCCCGCCGCCCCCTCAGACCGACGGCCCGCCGTCCCCCGGCAGGCCGTCCCGCGCGCCGCGCTCGGGCGCCGTGCCCGTCAGATGCTCGAGGACTTCGACCAGTTCGTGGCAGGCCAGTTCCACGGAGCGCCGGGTGTTGCGCTGCTCGGCGATGACCGTCGACAGGAGCAGCGCGGTGAGGGCCATGGAGCCGTTGAAGGCCTGGAGCTTCAGCATCACCTCGGTGTCCGTCAGGTTCGCGAAGGGGCCGACGCGGTCCGTGGCCGCGACCGTCGCCATGACGGAGGCGAACAGCGCGCACAGCATGCCGCCCGCGTGTTCGAAGGTCAGGGCGCCCCAGGCCAGCAGCGGGAACACCAGGAACAGCATGCTCTCGGAGCGGTGCATGGCCAGCCACACCAGGACGACCGTGATCAGCGGCAGCGCCACCGCCTGTACCCAGCGTCGCGGCAGGCCGGGAGGCCACCGCACCCGCCGGAGCAGCAGGAGCAGGGGCGTGACGATGACGACGCCCACCGCGTCGCCCACCCACCAGGCCAGCCAGACCGGCCAGAAGCCGTCCGCGTCGATCTTGCCGGCGTTGAGGAGGTAGCCGACGCCGACGGTCGCAGTGATCAGCATGCCGGCCAGTGCCCCGAGGAAGACGAGGGCGAGTGCGTCGCGGAGCCGGCCGAGGTCGGTGTGGAAGCCGAAGCGGCGCAGCAGCAACAGCGCGCAGACCGGCCCGGCGGCGTTGGCGAACAGGGTGAGGACGACGCCCGCGTGCAGCGAGGTGACCGACATGATCACGAACAGGGCGCCGAGCACGATGCCGGGTACGGCGCGCAGCCCGAGGACCAGCAGGAAGGCGACGGCCAGCCCGGCGGGCAGCCAGACGGGTGTGACGACGCCGCCCTCGACCTCCAGCTGCCGCAGCAGGCCGAGTCGACCGCTCGCGTAGTACGCGGCCGCGACGGCCAGTGTCTCCAGCGCGAGGACGACCGGCCGCGGCCACGCTCGAATGCCCGCCACAGCAGCCATCAGACCCCGGTGGCGCCGGGACGGCGAGGCGGGAGGGGGCCGGGTCCCGCCCTACGGCTGAACCTTTCACCCGTCGTGCGCCACGACGAGTACGGCCGCGTCGTCCTCGTGCCCGATGCGTTCGGCGTTCTTGATGACGGCGGCGGCCAGCGAGTCCGCCGTCAGGCCGGTCACGGCAGCCGTGCCGGCGAGGCGTACGACCTGGCCGAGGCCTTCGTCGATGCTCAGCGCCGGGCCCTCGACCACCCCGTCCGTCACCAGGACGAGGACTCCGCCCGTGGTCAGCCGGTACCGGGTGACCGGGTACGTCGTGTCCGCGAGGATGCCCAGCGGCGGGCCGCCCTCGTCCTCGAAGACGCCGGACTCGCCGTCGCCCGTGGCCCACACGCAGGGGATGTGTCCGGCCCGTGCGCTCTCCAGCACCCCGGTCGTCGGGTGGAGGCGCATGAAGGTGCAGGTGGCGAAGAGGTCGCCGCCGAGCGTTATCAGCAGGTCGTTGATGCGGCCGAGGAGGTCCCCGGGGTCGCCGGTGACGGAGGCCAGCGCCCGCAGGCCCACCCGGACCTGTCCCATGAACGCCGCCGCGTCGATGGTGTGGCCCTGCACGTCCCCGACCGAGAGCCCGATACGGCCGTCCGGCAGCCGGAACGCGTCGTACCAGTCGCCGCCCACGTTCAGCCCGGAGAAGGCGGGGGAGTACCGCGTCGCCAGGTGGATGCCGGGCACGGTGGGCATCTCGTTGGGGAGCATGCCGCGCTGGAGCGCGATGGCGAGCTCCACCCGGGAGCGCTGCTGTTCCGCCTGCTCGCGTGCCTGGGCCGTCAGCGAACTGAGCCTGGCCAGCAACGCTTCGCCGTCGTCCGCCTGACGTTGACGCCTGCGGGACATCGATCGCTCCGTGGGGGTGATGGTGACCGCCCGAGACCGGCCGTGGTGATCACTCATGAGCATTGAGCGAAACGTAGCTTTTGTCCGACTGTTCCGATCGTAGCGGCATCCCGGACCGTCCCCCCGGCCGTCCGCGCGTTCGGCCCGGTTCCCGGACCGCCTCCTCCCGTACGGCCGTGCCGGCTACCGGCCCAGCGACCCCCGCACCGCCCGGACCAGTGCCTGCGCCCGCGGGTCCGCCGTCACCGTCCTGCGGAAACCGTTGGTGACGTAGCCGAAGGCGATGCCCGTCTCCGGGTCGGCGAAGCCGAGGGTGCCGCCGCGGCCCGGGTGGCCGAAGGAACCGGGGCCGAGGAAGGGAGAGGCGCTTCCGTGCAGCATGTAGCCGAGGCCGAAGCGCGTGCCCACGACCAGGACCCGGTCGGGACCCGCCGACTCCTCGGCGCGTGCCAGCTCGACCGTGGCCGGGTCGAACAGCCGCACCCCGCCGCGCCCGCCCCTGCCGTCGACGCGCACGTCGCCGATCAGCGCGGCGTAGAAGCGGGCCAGCCCGTCGGCCGTGGCGATGCCGTTCGTCGCGGGCATGACCGACGCGCGGTACGCCGGGTCGTTCTGGTCGGGGAACGGCGTGATCGCGGCGAACGCGCGCCGCGTGAGGGAGTCCGGGTCCTGGTAGGCCTCGGTGACCGAGCGCTTGGGCCGGGCGCGGAGCACCCCGGAGGACGAGGGCGAGGCGGGCTCGGGCGTCCCGACGTCGCCGACCCGTCCCGCGCGGCCCGCCGCCTCCTCCGCGGCGGGCAGCCCCAGCCACAGGTCCAGGTCCAGCGGCGCGGCGATCTCGGCGGCGATCCACTCGCCCGTGCCGCGGCCGGTGACGCGCCGTACCAGCTCGTCCAGCATCCAGCCGTACGTCAGCGCGTGGTAGCCGTGGCCGGTGCCCGGCTCCCACACGGGTGCCTGCGCGGCCACCGCCTCGGGGCCGCGCAGCGGGTCCAGCGCCTCGGCGGGTGTGAGCGGCCGGTCGAGCACGGGCAGCCCGGCCCGGTGGTTCAGCACGTGCCGGACCAGGACCCGCTCCTTGCCGTGCGCCTTGAACTCCGGCCAGTACTCGCCGACCGGCGCGTCCAGGTCCAGCTCCCCGCGCTGACGCAGCAGCAGGAGTACGGCCGCGGCGACGCCCTTCGTCGCGGAGCGCACGACCTGCGCGGTGCCCCGCTGCCACGCCCCGCCGCGGTCACCGTCCTCGGGGAAGCCCCCGGCCACGTCCTTGGCGCCGCCCCACAGGTCCACCACCCGCCGCCCGTCGCGGTACACGGCGACGGCCGCGCCCCGCTCCCCGAGCACCGCGAAGTTCCGCGCGAACGCCTCCCGGACCGGCTCGAAGCCCTCCGCCACCGTGCCGCGCACGTCCACCCTCACGCCCACGTCCACACTCACGTCCCACGCCCCTTCCCGCGGCTCACGGCCCGGGCCCCACGACCCACCGCCTGCGACAGTGCGTGCAACACCGCCCGCCCGCCTGCGATTCCTGGGTCTTGCCCCCGGTACGCGACCGTTCTTACGGTCCCGTTCACGCACCCATGGTCACAGACCGGGGATCGAACCCGAACGGCAGCTCCAGCCGGTGCGCGCGCATCAGCTCGTCGTCGGCGAGCAGCGCGGCCGTCCGGCCGTCCGCCGCGATCACGCCGTCACTGAGGATCAGGGAACGCGGGCACAGCTCCAGCGCGTACGGCAGGTCGTGCGTGACCATCAGCACCGTCACGTCCAGCGAGCGCAGGATGTCGGCGAGTTCGCGGCGGGAGGCCGGGTCGAGGTTGGACGACGGCTCGTCGAGGACGAGGATCTCCGGTTCCATCGCGAGCACGGTCGCCACGGCCACCCGGCGCCGCTGCCCGAAGGACAGGTGGTGCGGGGGCCGGTTCTTGAAGTCGAGCATCCCGACCCGCTCCAGGGACCGGTCCACCCGGGCTTCCAGCTCCGGGCCCTTCAGCCCGGCCGCCGCCGGACCGAACGCCACGTCCTCCCGCACGGTCGGCATGAACAACTGGTCGTCGGGGTCCTGGAAGACGATGCCGACCCGGCGGCGGACCTCCGCCATGTGCTGCTTGCCGACGGGCAGCCCGGCCACCCGCACCGCGCCCGCCCCGCCGGACAGGATGCCGTTGAGGTGCAGTACGAGGGTGGTCTTGCCGGCGCCGTTGGGGCCGAGCAGCGCGACCCGTTCGCCGCGGCCGACGGTGAAGTCCACACCGAACAGCGCCTGGTGCCCGTCCGGGTAGGCGAACGCGAGGCCCGAGACCTCCAGGGAAGCAGTCACAGGGCCCATCCCAACAGGCAGACGACGAGGGCGGCACCGGGCAGGGTGAGGGCGTACGACCACTGCGCCCGGGACGCGGTCACCTCGTCGATCACCGGCATCGAACCGGCGTAGCCGCGGCTGATCATGGCGAGATGCACGCGCTCGCCGCGTTCGTAGGAGCGGATGAACAGCGCGCCCGCCGACTTCGCCAGGACACCCCAGTGCCTGACGCCGCTCGCCTCGAACCCCCGTGACTCCCGCGCGATCCGCATGCGCCGCATCTCGTCCGTGATGACATCGCCGTAGCGGATCATGAAGGACGCGATCTGGACGAGCAGCGGCGGCAGCTTCAGGCGCTGGAGGCCGAGCAGCAGTTCCCGCAGTTCCGTCGTGGAGGCGAGCAGGACGGAGGCGGCGATGCCCAAAGTGCCCTTGGCCAGCACGTTCCAGGCACCCCACAGTCCGCCGACGCTCAGCGACACGCCCAGTACCCCGACCCGCTCGCCCTCCGCCACGAACGGCATCAGCACCGCGAACGCCACGAACGGCACCTCGATCAGCAGCCGCTTGAGCAGGAAGCCGGCGGGGACGCGCGCCGCGTACGCGACACCCGCGAGGAGCGCGGCGTACAGACCGAACGCCCACATCGCCTCGCGCGGCGTCGACACCACGACCACCACGAAGGCGAACACGGCGGCGAGCTTGGTGTGCGGCGGCAGCGCGTGCACCGGTGAGTGCCCGTGCCGATAGAGCTTGTGCGCGTGTCCGGCGCCCATGGCAGCGGCCTCAGACGTCGGTGTTCGCGGCGGCGGAAACGGCTCCCGTGCGGTCGGCCGTACGGCGCCTGCGGACCGTCCAGAACACGCCGGTGCCGGCGACGACCGTCACGCCGACGCCGATCACGCCCGCGAGGCCGCCGGACAGCCGGGCGTCCTCGATGTCCCTGACGCCGTAGTCGGCGAGCGGCGAGTCCGCGGCGGCGTGCTCCTCGGCGCCCCTGTCGAAGCCCTGGTCGGCGGCGACCTTCTCCAGGCCGTCCGGGTCGGCGGAGGCGTAGAAGCTGACGAATCCGGCGAGGACCAGGGAGGTCACCAGGCCGGTGATCCAGAAGGTGCGGCGCGAGGCGCGGGCCGCCACGGGCACCGCCGGCCCGGCGCCGGCCGTGTCCGGCGCGTCCACCAGCTCGCCGTTCACCCGCAGCTTGAGCCTCTGCTCCAGCCCGCGCGCCCCGTGCACGAGGTCCGGGCGTACGGCGACGACGGCGCCCACGGTCAGCGCGGTGATCGCGGCCTCGCCCAGGCCGATGAGGACGTGCACGCCGATCATCGCGGTGGCGACCTTGCCGATCGACACGTCGGTGGTGCCGCCGATCGCGTAGATCAGCGTGAAGACCAGCGCGGACGCCGGCACGGAGACGAGGGCGGCGGCGAAGGAGGCGGTGGTGATCGACCGGCGCGAGCGCGGGAGCACCTTCACCAGTGTCTTGAACAGGGCGTACGCGACGACCGTCGTCACGATCGCCATGTCCGTGATGTTCACGCCGAGGGCCGTCAGACCGCCGTCCGCGAACAGGATGCCCTGCATCAGCAGCACCACGGACACGCACAGCACGCCCGTGTACGGGCCGACGAGGATCGCCGCGAGCGCGCCGCCGAGCAGATGGCCGCTGGTCCCCCCGGCGACGGGGAAGTTGAGCATCTGCACCGCGAAGATGAACGCCGCCACCAGGCCCGCGAGCGGGGCGGTGCGCTCGTCCAGTTCCCGGCGCGCGCCGCGCAGGCTCACGGCGACGGCGCCGGCGGCGAGGACACCGGTCACGGCGGACGTGGGCGCGTTGATGAATCCGTCAGGTACGTGCACCGTTCGATGATAGTGGCTTGTTGCGAACCTCTTGCAAGAGCGAGAAGTCATCAATCAAGCCGGCGTCGAGCGGTGTCCCGCCCGAGGGTGGGGGATCGACCCCGCACAGGAGGGCATGTTCTGGGAAATATGGGACATTGGATAGGGGCGGAGGGTGGAGCGCCCTCCGGGACGCCCGGGAACCATCCGGGAGTTCAGGGAGATCCACAGCGGTGGCACAGCGTGAGAGGGCCGTCCGATGCCGGTAGTCGAACAGTACGCACGAGCCCGCATCGTCACCAACGTCGACGACCGTGAGGAACGCGGCGCCGTCCGGGTGGCGTTGCGCTACGACCCCGAGACCGCCGCCCGCGCCGTACAGGTGGCGCTGCCGCCGGGACCGGGCACCCGGGAGTGGACCTTCACCCGGGCCCTCCTCGAAAGGGGCCTGCGCGCCCCCGCGCGGAGCGGAGCGATACGGGTGTGGCCCTGCGGGCGCGTGCAGACCGTGGTCGAGTTCCACGCCGGGCAGGGGTGCTCGGTCGTGCAGTTCGAGACGAAGACGCTGACGCGGTTCCTGCGGCGCACCCACCTGGCGGACGCGGCCACCGAAGGCGCGGTCGCCGAACCCGCGGTCGCCGAACCCGCGGTCGCCGAACCCGCGGTCGCCGAAACCGCGCCGACGCCCGCGTCCCCACCCGCGCACCCCGTGCCCGGCTGAGCGGTTGGCGGCCGGCGGCTCAGCCGCCGGCCTTCAGCAGCGCCGCCACGATCGGGCCCGCCGTCGAGCCGCCGTGCCCGCCCTGCTCGACGACGCCCGCCGCCGCGAGATCCCCCCGGTACGCGGTGAACCAGCCGTTCGGCTTCTCCTGGCCGTCGACCTCCGCCGAGCCCGTCTTGGCGCCACCGCCGCTGATCCCCGCCATCGCCTCGGCGGCCGTTCCGTACGACGCCGTATACGCCATCAGCGCGCGCAACTGGCGCAGCGTGTCCCCGGACAGCTTGCGCGAGGCCGTGGCGAGCGTGCGGTGGTCGACGTCCGGAGAGACCAGGTAGGGCTGCCGGAAGCTGCCGGACTGGACGGTCGCCGACACCGACGCCATGTTCAGCGGGTTCATCCGGACGCCGCCCTGGCCGATCAGGGACGCGGCCATCTGCGCCTGCGACTGCACCGGCACGGCCCCGTCGAACGACGGCACACCGATCGCCCAGTCGTTGCGGCCCAGGCCGAAGACCTCCTGGGCCTGCTTCGTCAGGTCGCCGTTCTCCAGCTCGGGGGCCTGGCTGATGAAGGCGGTGTTGCAGGAGCGCGCGAAGCTCGCCGTGAACGTGCCGTCCTTGATCTCGAACTTGTCGTCGTTCTGGAACTTCCAGCCGCCGTACGTGAAGTACTTCGGGCACGGGTGCTTCTTGTCCGCCGCCGCCAGGCCCTTGTCGATCAGCAGCGACGACGTGATGACCTTCATCGTGGAGCCGGGGGCCAGGGAGCCCTGGAAGGCGACGTTGAAGCCGTGCGAGGAGTTCGCCGCCGCCAGGATCTCGCCCGTCGACGGCCGCACCACGACCACCGAGGCGCGCTTGCGCTCGCCGACCTCCCTCTCCGCCGCGGCCTGCAGGTCCGGGCTGAGCGTGGTCTTCACCGTGCCGGGTGTGCCCTTGCTCAGCTCCAGCAGCGTCTTGTCGGCCAGCTCGGCTGCCTTGGACGCCTTGCCGCGCAGCACCCGCAGCTCGATGCCGGCGCTGCCGCCCGCGGTCTTGCCGTACTTCTCCCGCAGGCCGTCCAGGATCGTGCCGAGCGAGGGGTACTTCTTGGCGGTCAGCTCGTCGCCGTTCCGGTCGAGAGCCTTGACCGGCGGGGTTCCGGCCTCGCCCGTGGCCAGCCGGTCGCCGTCCTTCAGGTCGGGGTGGACGACGGAGGCGTGCCAGTCCACGACCGGCTTGCCGTTCTTCGCGCGGACGACGGTGAGCGTGCTGTCGTACCCGAGGGGCTTGCTGATGTCCTGGTACGACACCGTGCCTCTCACCTTGAACGGCATCGTGTCGTCCGCGGCCCGGCCCGTGGTGAACGCGGCGTTCTTGACGTGGGCGTCCTTCGTGAACCCGGTCAGCATCGCGCCGGCCGCCTCCGGGTCGTCGGTGACCGCCGCTGCCTCCGCCACCCTGCCGCCCTGCCAGGCGGTGAGGAAGCGCCGCGCGACGGTGGTGACCTCCTCGTGCGACACCGGCCCCGGCCTGAACACGGCCACGGTCTGCTGCTCGTTGTGCTTGGCCCAGACCGCGTAGCCGCCGGCGCCCGCGCCGACGACCACCACCGCGATGGCACCGCCGAGCACGGCCGGCTGCCTCATGTACTGCCTGTACCGCGTGGACCGCCGCTCGGCGACGCGTCTTCTGTTCCCCACTGCCTGCCCGTCCTTCGTACGACCCCTGGTTGCCCGCTCGGTGCCCCTGCCCGCCGGCCTCTCCCGCACGACGGGCAGCGACCACCCTAGGCCCTGCCCGTGACACACCCGTCCGCCCCGCACGCTCCCCCGCAGCCCCGGGACGGGGAGGTCCCCCCTCGCCGCACCGGGCCCCGGCCCGCGTACGCCCCGTACGGGAAAGGGGGCACGGCCCGGGGCCCGCCGAGAGCACGTGCCCGACGCCGCGAGGCCGCCCTTCGGGGACGACGGGAGTGTGCCGACAGGGCCCGGCGTGCAGTCGACCCCCCACTCGTCCCCGTCCACGAGGCGGGCGCGCGGTGTCCGGGGATGCCTGGGTGTCACGGGCGCCCCGCGGCACCCGGGCATCCCCGTCGTCAGCCGCCCGCCGCCAGCACCGCGCGGACGATCGGGCCCGCCGTGTCGCCGCCGTGGCCGCCCCGTTCCGCCATGGCCGCCGCCGCGACGTCGTCGCGGAAGCCGGTGAACCAGCTGTTGGGCGCGGCCTGCCCGTCGACCTCCGCCGAGCCGGTCTTGGCGCCGATGTCACCGCCGAGGCCCGACATGACGTGGGCGGCCGTGCCCTGCGTCGCGGTGAGTCGCATCATCTGCTTCAGCTGGGCCGCCGTGCCCGCCGGCAGGCCCTTCGCGGTGGCCAGGCGGCGGTCGTCGAGGCCGGGCGGGGCCAGGAAGGGCTGGCGGAACGTGCCGGTGATCGCGGTCGCCGTCACGGACGCCATGTTCAGGGGGCTCATCTGGACCTGGCCCTGGCCGATGGCGGCCGCCGCGCGGTCGGGCCCGCCGGACGCCGGGACCCGCCCGTCGAAGGACGCGACGCCGGTCTTCCAGTCGTCGCGGCCCAGCCCGAACCGCTCCTCCGCCTCGGCCGTCAACGACGCGTCGGTGAGCGGTTCCTCGTCCACCAGCTTGACGAAGGCGGTGTTGCAGGACCTGAGGAAGCTGTTCGCGAGGGTCGCGTTCTCGTTGGCCCGCAGGTTCGTGAGGTTCTTGAAGGTCTGGCTCTGCCAGGTCGCCGTGTCCGGGCAGGGCGCCGGGCCGTTCATCGAGGTCACGCCGTTGTCGATGAGCATCGCGGCAGTGATGATCTTCATGGTGGAGCCGGGTGCGACCTGACCCTGGAACGCCGCGTTGAAGCCGTCCGCGCGATGGTTCGCCACGGCCAGCACCTCACCCGTACTCGGTTTGACCGCCACCACGGACGACTCGTCGTGTTGGCGCACCGCCTTTTCCGCCGCCGCCTGCACGCCCGCGCTGATCGTCGTCCGCAGCTTGCCCGGCTCACCCTTGGCGAGCGTCAGCAGCGGGGTGTCCGGGGCGTCCTCGGCGGCGTGCCGGACCGCCAGTTCGACGCCGGGTTCGCCGCCCGCCGTGTCGCCGTACCGCGCACGCAGCTGGTCCAGGATCGGCCCGAGCGACGGGTACGCCTCCTTCGTCAGCACGGCACCGTTGCGGTCGACGGCCTTGATCGGCGGATCGGCCGACTCTCCCGTCACGAGCGTGTCGCCCGCCGTCAGCTCGGGGTGCACGACCGAGGGCTCCCAGTCCACCAGCGCCCGCCCGGTGCTGACCCCGCGCACCACGGTCAGCGTGCTCGCGTACGTGAGCGGCTTCGATGTGCCGTCGTACGACACCTCGGCCTTCACGGTGAACGGCACGGTCGTGCCGCTCGCCCTGCCCGGCGTGATCCGTACGCCCGTGATGTGCGCGTCCTCGGCGAAGGCGGTGAGCAGTGGCTCGGCGGCGGTGTCGTTGTTCGTGTACGACGCGGCGGTCACCGCGTCGCCCTTCTCCCAGGCGGTGAAGAACTTCCCGGTCGTCTCCCGGACCTCGTCCCCGCCCGGCGTCCCGGACTCCGCCGCCGTCGTACCGAGACCGCCGGTCCCGCCTCCGTCCCCGCTCAACGCGCTCACGATGGTGAACACGCCGTACCCGGCACCGCTCACCATCACCGCCAGCACCCCGCCGACCAGCCCGGCCTTGGCCCCCCTGCGCATGCGCGTTTCCTCCCCCGTCACCCCGCTCACGCCTTCTTGAACATGTTCAGAAAAGGCGACTGTGTGAGCACTCTATGCGCGAGAAGTGACGGAAGGGGATACGTGCCTTATGAACTTGACCGAACGGAGACCGCCCGGGACCGCCCCGGCCCCGAGGACCGCGCCCCCGGGGAAATCAGGCGAGGCGGCCTCAGACCCACGTATCCAGCCACATCCGAGCCCGCCAGTCGTCGATCGGGATCGCCGTGCCGGTGTAGATGGGCCAGAAGTAGATGAAGTTCCACGCGATCAGCAGGACCAGGACGCCCGCGGTCGTCGCGCCCGCCACCCGGCGGGTGTCGGAGGAGCCCGCCGGGCCGACGAGCGCGCCCAGCAGCATCGCCAGGGCCAGGCACAGGAACGGCAGGAAGACGACCGCGTAGAAGTAGAAGATCGTGCGCTCCTGGTACAGGAACCAGGGGGCGTATCCGGCCACGACGCCGCAGGCGATCGCTCCCGCCCGCCAGTCGCGGCGCATCGCCCAGCGCCACAGGACGTACAGCAGCGCGGCACCGGCCACCCACCACAGCAGCGGCGTGCCGATCGCCAGCACCTCGCGTGCGCACTTGTCGCCCGCGTCCACCGGGCAGCCGTCCTTGCCGGGCGCCGGCGACTCGTAGAAGTACGAGACCGGGCGGCCGGTGACGATCCAGCTCCAGGGGTTCGACTCGTACGTGTGCGGCGAGGACAGCCCGACGTGGAACTCGTACACCTGGTGCTCGTAGTGCCACAGGCTGCGCCACCAGTCGGGGAACAGCCAGGACCAGTCGCTGTCCTTGCCGTCGGTGGCGGCCCAGTTGCGGTAGTAGCCGCCGCTGCCGTTCGCCGGGGACAGGATCCAGCCCGTCCAGGAGGCGAGGTACGTGACGATCGCGACGGGCACGGTGGCCAGGAACGCCAGGCCCAGGTCGTGCCGGATCACCGCCGTGTACGGGTGCCGCGCGCCGGCCACCCGGCGGGAGGCGACGTCCCACAGCACCGTCATCACGCAGAACGCGGCCAGCACGTACAGGCCGTTCCACTTCGTGCCGATCGCCAGGCCCAGCATGAGCCCCGCCGTCCAGCGCCAGGGGCGCCACAGCAGCGACGTCGTCTCCGCCGTGTGCGCGTCGGGCCGCACCCGGCCCTCCTCGTCGGCGGGCAGCGCGGCGGCGAGCCGCTCGCGGGCCCGGTCCCGGTCGATCACCAGACAGCCGAACGCCGCCACCACGAAGAACATCAGCACCCCGTCGAGCAGCGCGGTGCGGCTCATCACGAAGTGCAGCCCGTCCACCGCCGTCAGCGCGCCCGCCAGGCAGCCGAGGAACGTCGAGCGGAACAGCCGGCGTCCGATGCGGCACAGCATCAGCACGGACAGCGTGCCGAGCAGCGCCGTCATGAACCGCCAGCCGTACGGGTCGAAGCCGAAGACCAGCTCGCCGAGCCCGATGACGTACTTGCCGACCGGCGGATGCACGACGTACGCCGCGTCCGCCGGGATCGGAACGTTTCCGCCTGTGGACAGGATCAGGTCGTTGGCGTTCTTCTCCCAGTTGACCTCGAAGCCGCGGTGGACCAGCGCCCACGCGTCCTTCGCGTAGTACGTCTCGTCGAATATCACCGCCTTCGGGCTGCCCAGGTTCCAGAACCGGAGCACCCCGGCCAGCAGGGTGACGAGCAGCGGACCGAGCCAGGCCGACCAGCGCGCGGGCCGCGCGGTGCGCGGCTTCCGCAGGCCGAGCGCCGCCCGCAAGCGCGGGCTCGGCTCGGTGTACGGCGGCACCAGCCGGTCCCGGACATCGCTCGTGGGCCGGGCCGTGTATCCGAAACGGCGCAGCCGCTGCTGCCACGACGGCGGCTCGTCGCGCGGGTCCTGGCCCTGCCGGGTGTCCGTGGAGGACGCGGTACTGGTCACCGCGCCATCGTAGGGAACCCGTCTGTGTGAGTCCCGCGCATGGCCCGGACCTGTCCGGATGCGTCGGCCCCGTGGCGTCCCTGCGAGGATGGACCACGTGACTGGAACCCTTGTTTTGGCGGGCACCCCCATCGGCGACGTCCGGGACGCCCCGCCCCGGCTCGCCGCCGAGCTGGCCGGCGCCGACGTCGTCGCCGCCGAGGACACCCGCCGGCTGCGCCGCCTCACCCAGGCGCTCGGCGTGGCGACCAAGGGGCGCGTCGTGTCGTACTTCGAGGGCAACGAGTCCGCCCGCACGCCCGAACTCGTCGGGGAACTGGTGGGCGGCGCGCGGGTGCTGCTGGTCACGGACGCCGGGATGCCGTCCGTGTCCGACCCCGGCTACCGGCTGGTCGCCGCGGCCGTCGAGAAGGGCGTCCGGGTCACCGCCGTGCCCGGCCCGTCCGCCGTGCTCACCGCGCTCGCGCTGTCCGGGCTGCCCGTCGACCGGTTCTGCTTCGAGGGGTTCCTGCCGCGCAAGGCGGGCGAGCGGCTGTCCCGGCTCAAGGACGTCGCCGGTGAGCGCCGCACCCTCGTCTACTTCGAGGCGCCGCACCGCCTGGACGACACCCTCGCCGCCATGGCCGAGGCGTTCGGCACCGACCGGCGCGCCGCGGTCTGCCGGGAGCTGACCAAGACGTACGAGGAGGTCAGGCGCGGCCCGCTGGGCGAGCTCGCCGAGTGGGCGCGCGACGGCGTGCGCGGCGAGATCACCGTCGTGGTCGAGGGCGCCCCCGAGAAGGGGCCGGGGGAACTCGACGCGGACGAGCTGGTGCGCCGGGTGCGGGTGCGCGAGGAGGCGGGGGAGCGCCGCAAGGAGGCCATCGCCGCCGTCGCCGCCGAGGCGGGCCTGCCCAAGCGCGAGGTGTTCGACGCGGTGGTGGCCGCCAAGAACGCCGGTGGGGCCAAGAACGCCGGGGGCGCCGGGAACGCCGGTAGGGCCATGAACGCCGGGGGCGCCGGGAACGCCGGGAACGCCAAGAACGCGGGCGCAGCCGGTGACGCGGGTGACGCCGGGAACGCCAAGAGCGCCGGGGCCTCCGGGCCCGCCCGCGCGTGAGCCGCCGCGCGGGCCGCGCAGGGTCAAAGGACCGTCAGGAACCGTAAAGCCCAGCCCCCCGCGGACGGCCCGTACGGCAAGGCCCCGCCAAATCGGCCCCATCATTCGGCAGGCCTGATGCGTGCCCACCCGCGGGAGGCGTCCACTGGTCGAAGGGGACGGGACGCGTTCGTCCCCGCCCGGCGGACACAGGAGCTGGTATGAGCGAGATCGCAGGGCAGCAGACCGACCGGATACACCGGGCCGGCCTCCGCATCGACCAGGCCGGCCACCGCGCTGCGGCGACCGACATCGTCCACGAGTCCTACTCCTTCGCCTGCATGCGCTGCGGGCAGGGCTGGGAGCAGTCGTACGAGATCGAGCACCACATCGACGGGGAGGGCCGGGAGTTCGTGATGTACGTCGTGGACGGCGGCGTCGTCCCGTCGCCGCTGAGCCGCCCCACCTGCGAGAAGTGCGACAGCCACGTCGTACGCATCATGCGCGCCGGGCAGGTCGCCTCGGTGCTCGGCGCGGCACGCCGCCGCTCCCCGCAGGCCCCCCAGGCGGGTCCCGTCGAGGCGTCCGGGTCGCCCGGGGCGTCCGTGGCGGCCGAGTCGCCCACCGGGACGGCGGGGACCCCGGACGGCGAACGCCACCACTGGCACCTGTCCGACCTCCTGCACCCCTTCCACCGCCGGGCCAGCTGACCCCCTCCCGCGCGCACCGGCCGGGCATGCCCCTTTCGTAGGATCGGGGTATGCCCGCCAACGCCGCCGACCCGGCAAAGAACGCCGCCCCGCCCGTACCGGAGCCCCTCCGGGTGCCGGTCGCCGACTCCCACACCCACCTCGACATGCAGTCCGGCACGGTCGCGGAGGCCCTCGCGAAGGCCGCGTCGGCCGGCGTCACGACGGTCGTGCAGGTCGGCTGCGACCTCGCCGGCTCCCGCTGGGCCGCCGAGACGGCCGCCGCGTACGACGCCGTCCACGCGGCCGTCGCCCTGCACCCCAACGAGGCCCCGCGCATCGTGCACGGCGACCCCGACGGCTGGTCCCGGCAGGGCGCCCGGGAGCCCGGCGGGGACGCCGCCCTGGACGAGGCGCTCGCCGAGATCGACCGGCTCGCCGCCCTCCCGCAGGTCAGGGGCGTCGGCGAGACCGGCCTGGACCACTTCCGCACCGGTCCCGAGGGCAAGGAGGCGCAGGAGCGGTCCTTCCGCGCCCACATCGAGATCGCCAAGCGGCACGGCAAAGCCCTCGTCATCCACGACCGCGACGCCCACGCGGACGTGCTGCGCGTGCTGAAGGAGGAGGGCGCGCCCGAGCGGACCGTGTTCCACTGCTACTCCGGCGACGCCGAGATGGCGGAGATCTGCGCTCGCGCCGGATACTTCATGTCCTTCGCCGGCAACGTCACCTTCAAGAACGCCCAGAACTTGCGCGACGCCCTGGCCGTGGCCCCGCTGGACCTGCTCCTCGTGGAGACGGACGCGCCCTTCCTGACCCCGGTGCCGTACCGCGGGCGGCCCAACGCGCCCTACCTCGTCCCCGTCACGGTGCGGGCCATGGCCGCGGTCCGGGGCATCGGGGAGGACGTTCTGTCGACAGCCCTGGCGGCGAACACGGCACGCGCCTTCGCCTACTGAGACCGCTGAGACCGCTGAGACCGTTGCAACCGTCGAGACCCAGCGTCCGGCGGCCCCTTTCCCCGCGGCCCGTCCCCCGCTCCCACCCCGCAGCCGTTTTCCTGCGCCCGCGCAGCCGCGTCGTCTTGGAGAGCGACCGTCGCTCCGTTAGGTTCTGGGCCCATCCCGGACCCCGTCCGGTACGGACCCTCGGCCTCTGGAGCGTGTCGGCGTGGGCGCAACGCAGTACGGGACTCAGCAGTATGGGGCACAGCAGTACGGGGCACAGCAGTACGGAACACAGCGGCACCGGAGGTCGGCGCGCGGCGCTCATCGACGGCGTGCGACGCCGCCCGTGGCGCATCCGCTGCGCCAGCTGCTGCCGCGGGCGCTGGTCGTCGCGTTCCTCGCGGGCGGCACCAACGCGTTCGTGGCCGAGGACAAGGCGGTCGAGCTGAGCGTCGACGGCCGGCCCCGCACGCTGCACACCTTCGCCGACGACGTCGGTGAACTCCTCGCGGAACAGGGCCTCGGGGTCGGCCCCCACGACGTGGTGGCGCCCGCGCCGGACGCCGGACTGGCGGACGGCGACGAGGTCGTCGTCCGCCACGGGCGCCCCGTACGGCTCACCCTCGACGGCGAGCGGCGCCAGGTGTGGACCACCGGGGCGACCGTGGCGGAGGCGCTGCGGCAGCTCGGGGTGCGGGCCGAGGGCGCCCACCTGTCCGTGCCGCGCTCCCGGCGCATCGGGCGTGCGGGGCTGGCGCTCGAGGTACGCACCGAGCGCACGGTGACGGTCCTGGCCGACGGCCGGGCGCGGACCATCCGCACGAACGCCGCGACCGTACGGGAGGTCGTCGAGGCCGCCGGGGTGTCGCTGCGCGGGCAGGACACGACGTCCGTGCCGCAGGAGAGCTTCCCGCGCGACGGGCAGACCGTCACCGTGCTGCGGATCGGGGCGGGCCGGGAGGTCCGCGAGGAAATGATCCCGTTCCGGGTGCGGCGGGTGGCGGACGCCTCACTGCCCAGCGGCACCGAGGTCGTCGAACGCCCCGGGCGGCCCGGAGTCCTGCGGGTCGGCTACGCCGTGCGGACCGTCAACGGCGTACGGCAGAGACCGCGCCGCACCGGGACCGAGGTGGTGCGCGAGCCCCGCACCCAGCTGGTGAGGGTCGGCACGAAGCCGCAGCCGCGGTCGGCCGGCGCGGCGGACGGCCTGGACTGGCCGGCCCTCGCGCAGTGCGAGTCGGGCGGCCGGGCCGACGCGGTGGACCCCTCCGGGACGTACGGCGGCCTCTACCAGTTCGACCGCCGGACCTGGCAGTCCCTCGGCGGCAGCGGCGACCCCCAGGACGCCCCCGCCGCGGAGCAGACGTACCGCGCGGAACTCCTCTACCGGCGCCAGGGCAGCAGCCCCTGGCCGCACTGCGGCGCCCGCCTGGACGGCTGAGCCCGGCCGGCGCGGACGCCGGCCCGACTCGTCGGTAAGGACGCGCGGCACCGACCCGTACCCTTGTCCCGTGACCAGCCCCACCCCCGACTCCACACCCGACGCTCTCCTCGGGCCCGCCGACGTGCGGGAACTCGCCGGTGCCCTCGGTGTGCGTCCCACCAAGCAGCGCGGCCAGAACTTCGTGATCGACGCGAACACCGTCCGCCGCATCGTCCGTACCGCCGGCGTCCGCCCCGACGACGTCGTCGTGGAGGTGGGCCCGGGGCTCGGCTCCCTCACCCTGGCGCTGCTGGAGGTCGCCGACCGCGTCACCGCCGTCGAGATCGACGACGTGCTCGCCGCCGCGCTGCCGGCCACCATCGAGGCCCGCATGCCGGCCCGCGCCGACCGCTTCACGCTGGTGCACCGCGACGCCATGCAGGTCACCGAGCTGCCCGGGCCCGCCCCGACCGCGCTCGTCGCGAACCTCCCCTACAACGTCGCCGTCCCGGTCCTGCTGCACATGCTGGAAACCTTCCCGGGCATCGAACGCACCCTGGTGATGGTCCAGGCCGAGGTCGCCGACCGTCTCGCCGCCGACCCCGGCTCGAAGGTGTACGGCGTGCCGTCCGTCAAGGCCAACTGGTACGCCGAGGTCAAGCGCGCCGGCGCCATCGGCCGCACCGTCTTCTGGCCCGCGCCCAACGTCGACAGCGGGCTGGTGTCCCTGGTCCGGCGGGCCGAACCGCTGAAGACGACCGCGTCCCGCAAGGAGGTCTTCGCGGTCGTGGACGCCGCGTTCGCGCAGCGCCGCAAGACCCTGCGCGCGGCCCTCGCCGGCTGGGCCGGATCGGCGCCCGCCGCGGAGGCGGCCCTCGTCGCCGCCGGTGTCTCCCCGCAGGCCCGCGGCGAGTCCCTCACCGTCGAGGAGTTCGCCCGCATCGCCGAGCACAGGGCCGCCGCGGCCGACCGGCACACCTCGACCGCCGGGCACGGGCCCGTCCAGCCCGGGACCCCCGGGCACGGGGCCGTGCAGCCCGGGGCCGCCGGGCACGGGGCCGTGCAGCCCGGGGCCGCCGGGCACGGGGCCGTGCAGCCGGGGGCCGCCGCAGCCGTTCAGCAGTCCGAGGAGTCCCGTCGCCCGTGAGCGTCACCGTCCGCGTCCCCGCCAAGGTCAACGTCCAGCTCGCGGTCGGCGCCGTCCGCCCCGACGGCTTCCACGACCTGGCCAACGTCTTCCTCGCGGTCGGCCTCCACGACGAGGTCACCGTCACCCCCGCCGACGGCCTCCGCGTCACCTGCGCCGGCCCCGACGCCGGCCAGGTCCCCCTGGACCGTACGAACCTGGCCGCCCGCGCCGCCGAGGCGCTCGCCGCCCGGTACGGCCGCAGCCCGGACGTGCACCTCCACATCGTCAAGGACATCCCCGTCGCCGGCGGCATGGCGGGCGGCAGCGCGGACGGCGCGGGCGCGCTGCTCGCCTGCGACGCGCTGTGGGGCACCGGCGCCACCCGCGAGGAACTCCTCGACATCTGCGCCGACCTCGGCAGCGACGTGCCGTTCAGCCTGGTCGGCGGCGCCGCCCTCGGCACCGGACGCGGCGAGCGGCTCCAGCCCCTGGACGTCGGCGGCACCTTCCACTGGGTGTTCGCGATGGCGGCCCGCGGCCTGTCCACCCCGGCCGTCTTCCGCGAGTTCGACCGGCTCACCGAGGGCAGCGGCATCCCCGCGCCCGTCGCCTCCCGCGACCTGCTCGACGCCCTCGCCAAGGGCGACCCGGACGCGCTCGCCGCAGCCGCCTCCAACGACCTCCAGCCCGCCGCGCTCACCCTCTTCCCCGAGCTCGCCGACACCCTCGCCGCGGGCCGCGCGGCCGGCGCGCTCACCGCGCTGGTCTCCGGCTCCGGCCCGACCACCGCGTTCCTCGCCCGGGACGCCGGCTCGGCGGAGCGGGTCGCGGACACGCTGCGCGCCTCCGGCACCTGCCGCACCGTCCGCACCGCGTCGGGCCCGGCCCCCGGGGCGACGGTGCTGTGACCCCCGGCCGCCCCGTCGGCGCCCGACGCCCCATCCGACCGGCGCACATTACGCTGGAAGGCTGACCGACCCCCTGCGCAGGAGAAAAATGGCCGTCAACCTGGTCAATGTCGAGAACGTCAGCAAGGTCTACGGCACCCGTGCCCTCCTCGACGGCATCTCGCTCGGCGTCTCGGAAGGGGACCGCATCGGCGTCGTCGGCCGCAACGGCGACGGCAAGACCACCCTGATCCGCATGCTGGCCAAGGTGGAGGAGGCCGACTCCGGACGCGTCACGCACTCCGGCGGGCTGCGCCTCGGCGTCCTCACCCAGCACGACTCCCTCGACCCCGGCGCCACCGTGCGGCACGAGGTCATCGGCGACATGGCCGACCACGAGTGGGCCGGCGACGCCAAGGTCAGGGACGTCCTCACCGGCCTGTTCGGCGGTCTCGACCTGCCCGGCTTCCCCAAGGGCCTCGACACCGTCATCGGACCGCTGTCCGGCGGTGAGCGGCGCCGCATCGCGCTCGCCAAACTCCTCATCGAGGAGCAGGACCTCGTCGTCCTGGACGAGCCGACGAACCATCTCGACGTCGAGGGCATCGCCTGGCTCGCCGAGCACCTGCGCAACCGCCGCTCCGCGCTCGTCGTCGTCACCCACGACCGCTGGTTCCTCGACCAGGTCTGCACCCGCATGTGGGACGTCCAGCGCGGCGTCGTCCACGAGTACGAGGGCGGCTACTCCGACTACGTCTTCGCCCGCGCCGAACGCGAGCGCATCGCCGCCACCGAGGAGGTCAAGCGGCAGAACCTGGTCCGCAAGGAGCTGGCCTGGCTCAGGCGCGGCGCCCCCGCCCGGACGTCCAAGCCGCGCTTCCGCGTCGAGGCCGCCAACGAACTGATCGCGGACGTCCCGCCGCCCCGGGACAGCAGTGAGCTGATGAAGTTCGCCTCCTCCCGGCTCGGCAAGACCGTGTTCGACCTGGAGGACGTCACCGTCCAGGCCGGCCCCAAGGTGCTGCTCGAGCACGTCACCTGGCAGCTCGGCCCCGGCGACCGCATCGGCCTGGTCGGCGTGAACGGCGCCGGCAAGACGTCCCTGCTGCGCGCCATGGCCGACGCGGCCCGCAGCCAGGGCGAGACCCAGCCCGCCGGCGGCAGCGTACGCGTCGGCAAGACCGTCAAGCTCGCCTACCTCTCCCAGGAGGTCACCGAACTCCCCCCGGCCACGCGGGTCCTGGAAGCCGTGCAGCAGGTCCGCGAACGCGTCGACCTCGGCAAGGGACGCGAGATGACCGCCGGGCAGCTGTGCGAGACGTTCGGCTTCGGCAAGGAGAAGCAGTGGACGCCCGTCGGCGACCTCTCCGGCGGTGAACGCCGCCGCCTGCAACTGCTGCGCCTGCTCATGGACGAGCCCAACGTCCTTTTCCTGGACGAGCCCACCAACGACCTCGACATCGAGACCCTGACCCAGCTCGAGGACGTCCTCGACGGCTGGCCCGGCTCGATGATCGTCATCTCCCACGACCGGTTCTTCGTGGAGCGCACCACCGACCGGGTGTTCGCGCTGCTCGGCGACTCCGCCCTCCGGATGCTGCCGCGCGGCATCGACGAGTACCTGGAGCGCCGCCGCCGCATGGAGGAGACGTCCGCCGCAGCGGCACCCGCCCCGGCCGCCGGGAAGGCCGACGCGGGTGGCGCTCCGGAGAAGAGCGCCGCCGGCCAGCGCGCCGCGAAGAAGGAACTCCAGAAGATCGAGCGGCAGCTGGACAAGGTCTCCGAGAAGGAGTCCCGTCTGCACGCGCAGATCGCCGAGAACGCGACGGATTTCGCCAGGGTGGCCGGCCTCGACGCCGAGCTGCGTGAACTGGCCGGGCAGCGCGAGGACCTGGAGATGCGCTGGCTCGAACTCGCCGAGGACGCGTAGCCACTTCGGGTGCGGAGGACGCGTAGCCGCCGGTGAAGGGCGCGTGAAGAGACGTAACAAGGGCATCACGGGCGGGTCCTCCCTTGGGAACAGGGCGGGATCCGGCCCCGTGGTATGTCCGTGCCGGTGATAGAAAGAGGCCGACTGCGCCCGATCGGCACCGGTCCGCATACGACTCTGAGCGGCGCTTCCTACCTCAGGGCGTGGCTAAAAATCAGTGAGTAGAGGGGGAACGAGCTGATGACTCAGCCGCCCAACCAACCGCCCCACGGCGGTTTCGGAGCACCGCAGGACCCGCCGCCGGAGGGAGGCTTCGGGGCCCCGGTCCCGCCGCCCCCGCCGGGCGTGCCCGGCACCCAGCCACCGCCCCCGCAGGGCGCCCCGGGGACTCCGCCGCCCCCGCCGGGCCCGCCGTCCGGCGCACCGCAGCCCGGCTACGGCTACCCGCAGCAGCCCGGTCCGCCCGGGTACGGCTATCCGCAGCAGCCCGGCGGGCCGGGACCGTACGCCCAGCCCGGCCCGTACAACTCCGGCCCCTACGGGCAGCCGCAGCAGCCGGGGCCGTACGGCTACCCTCAGCAGCCGCCGTACCCCGGTGCGCCCGGCACCCCGCCGCCCGGCGGCCGCAACCCGTTCAAGAACAAGACGGCCCTCGTCGTGGGTGCCGCGGTCGCGGCGCTCCTCGTCATCGGCGGCACGGTGTTCGCCGTGACGAGCGGCGACGACGGCAAGAAGGACAAGCCGGTCGCCGGCCCGAGCGACGACCCGAAGGCGTCCGCGTCCGACGCGCCGGTCAACCCCGGTGACGGCAGCGGCGACGGCGGCGAGGACCCGGAGAACCTCAACGAGGGCCGCCAGGCCGGTGAGGCGAAGGTCCTCTGGTACAAGGAGGCGCCCGACGCGCCCGGTTCCGGCGCCGACGCCGAGGGCATGTGGGTCACCGACAAGACCGCGGCCAAGGCGGCGTACAAGCAGCTCTTCGCGTACAACGTCGGCGACGGCAGGCCCACCTGGGACCCGGTCACCTTCCCGCAGAAGATCTGCGCGAGCACGCCGCAGAAGACGTCCGACAACAGGATCGTCGTGGCGTACATGAGCGGCAGCAGCGACCGCGCCAAGTGCAACCAGCTCCAGCAGATCGACCTCGACACCGGGGAGAAGGGCTGGCAGGGCGAGATCGCCGAGGGCGGCCTGTTCGACTCCACCCTCTCGCTGGGGCTGACCATCACGGGCGACACGCTGATGGCGGGCCGCTCCCAGTCGGGCACGGCGTACGACGTGAAGACCGGCAAGAAGCTGTGGGACAAGAAGAGGTACGGCGACGCCTGCTTCCCGACCGCGTTCGCGGGCGGCGAGAAGCTCGTCGCGGTGTCCTCCTGCGGCGCCAGCACCTCCAACGAGCACGACGAGGTGCAGGAGCTCGACCCGGGCACCGGCCGGGCCAAGTGGACGCAGAAGTTCGACAAGGGCTGGCGCGTCGCGCGCACGTACTCGGTGAACCCGCTGGTCGTGTACAGCACCAACGAGGACAAGAAGGCCTGGAACATCGCCACCATCGGCGACGACGGCAACTTCCGCTCGCAGGTGAAGGTCGACGAGGACTTCGCCCCCGAGTGCGGCTGGGCCATCCTCGAGCGCGACCTGCAGGGCTGCCAGGGCGTGGCCGCCGACGACGACTCGCTGTACCTGCCGACGAAGGCCACGACCGGCGCCAACGAGATCGTGGCGGTCAGCCTGGACACCGGCAAGGAGAAGTGGCGCGTCAAGTCCCCGGCGGAGGAATCGATGCTGCCGATGAAGGTGGAGAACGGCAAGCTCGTCGCCTACGTGCAGCCGTCGTACGACGCGGGCGGCCAGATCGTGTCGATCGCGACGTCCGGCAGTCACGAGCCGGCGAAGCTGCTGAAGAACCCGGCCGGCGCCTCCGACATCGAGAACGGCTTCTACTCCAAGGAGATCGACTGGGTCGACGGCCGTTTCTACATCTCGAGCGCCCGTCTGAACGGAGACGACGACGCCAAGGAGAAGCTGATGCTCGCCTACGGCAAGTGACCAGGCTTCCCCTCCCCCCTCCGTCCGCCGTTCGACCGTCCCCCGAGGTACTGACACCATGACCCAGCCGCCGCCCCCGCCGCCGAACCAGCCCCCGCAGGGGGGCGGCTTCGGCCCGCCGCCGCCTCCGCAGAACCCGCCGTCCGGCGGCCCGGACCTCAACAAGGCCCCCGAGCAGCCCGGTTACGGCTACCCCCAGGCACCGCAGCCCCCCCAGGCCCCGCAGACGCCGCCGCCCCCGCAGGCGGGCTACGGCTATCCGGGCACCCCGCCCGCCTCTCAGCAGCCCACGCAGGTCGGCACCCCGGCCTACGGCCAGCCGCCCACCCCGCCGTACGGCCAGCAGCCCGGCTACGGCCAGCCGCAGGGCGGATACGGGCAGCCGGCGGGCGGGTACGGCCAGCCGCCCACCCCGCCCTACGGCCAGCAGCCCGGCTACGGCTACCCGCAGCCCGGGACCATGCCGATGCAGCCGCAGCCGGGCGGCGGGCGGAAGATCAACGCGCAGCTCGCCATCATCGTGGCGGCCGTTGTCGCGATCGCCCTGATCATCGGCGGTGGCGTCTGGTACGCCTCCGGCAGTGACGACAAGAAGGACGACACCGCCACCTCCGGCGGTGCCGACGGCGGCACCGACCCGAAGGGCGGCGGGGGCGGGGGCGGCCCGTCCGGCGGCCGGGAGAAGGCGCCGTCCGACCCCAGCTCCAAGGTCCTCTTCCAGGTCCCGGCGCCCGAGGTGAAGGGCGACAGCAGCGTCGTCGTCGACGGCTCCTGGGTCACCGACACGGTGTACGCCAAGAGCGGCATCGCCGAGGTCGTCGGCTACGACCCCGCCAAGGGCACCAAGCTGTGGACGATCGAGCTGCCCGGCCCGGTGTGCCAGGCCAGCAAGCACGTCACCGAGGACAACAAGACGGCGATCACCTACCAGCCCGGCATGCCGACCAAGGCCAAGCCCTCCTACGGGTGCAGCCAGGTCGCGGCGATCGACCTGGAGGCCGGCAAGAAGCTCTGGACGAAGACGCTCAAGTCCGGTGACCAGGACGTCAACTTCGACAACGTCACGGTCAGCGGCAGCACGGTCGCCGTGGGCAGCACCAGCGGCGGCGGCGCCTTCGACATCCCCTCCGGCAAGCTGCTGTGGAGCCCGAAGCCGACCGACTCCTGCTACGACGCCGGGTACGGCGGCGGCGCGAAACTGGTCGCGCTGCGCAAGTGCGGCCCGTACGACCACCGCCAGCTGCACGTCCAGACCATCGACCCGAAGGCGTCCGGGAAGGTGCTCTCGGAGTACAAGATGGCAGCGGGTATCGAGTACGCCAGCATCGTCTCCACCGACCCGCTGGTCGTGGCCGCCGACGTCGGCGACACCGCGGGCGACGGCAGTGGCATTTCGGACATCTTCTCCATCGACAACAAGACCGGCAAGCTGCGCGCCCGCATCTCCGTGCCGGGCGACCAGTACGCCGCCGACTGCGACGGCATCAGCGAGATCGAGCACTGCCTGATGATCGCCGTCGGCAACGACCGGGTGTACCTCCCGACCGAGCAGCACGACGGCGACGGCGAACTCGGCCAGACCAACGAGATCGTCGCCTTCGACCTGGCCACCGGCAAGCAGACCGGCCAGCGCGCCGACGCGGGCGACGGCTACGAGATCACCCCGCTGCGCATGGACGGTTCCAGCCTGCTGGCGTACAAGCGCCCGCCCTACAACAAGGGCGGCCAGGTCGTCAGCATCGACGGCGGCACCTTCAAGCCGACGGTGCTGCTGGAGAACCCGGCGACGGAGTCGGTGCGCGGGGCGGAGACCAGCATGCTCCCGAGCTTCGCGGAACTGCTGTTCCACAAGGGCCGGTTCTACATGGCGGCGGTGTTCGCCAGCGAGCGCCGTCTCGCGGACGACAAGGAATACCTGATGATCGCGTTCGGCACGAACTGATCACCTGCCGGTCACCTCACCGTCGCGACCGCGGCCCCGCCCCCCTCGGGGGCGGGGCCGCGGTCGCGTGTCCGGGGCGGTGGTGGCCGGTAGGGAAGCACGTCGCGGGACTTGCGTGTAGCTTCCGGGGGCACTGACGCGTCCGCACCGGGGCATGCATGCACGGTGGGGGACGCCCACAGGGGGGTCCACGAGGACCCGTTGGGGGACTGGGGGGATTGCTCGATGGCAGTGCGGCTCATGGTGGTCGACGACCACCGGCTGCTCGCCGAGGCACTGGCCTCGGCGCTGAAGCTGCGCGGGCACCGGGTGGTCGGCGCTGCGGCGCCGACCACGGGCGCGGCGGAACTGGTGATCAGCCGGGCGCCGGAGGTGTGCCTGCTGGGGACGGCGTCGCCCGCCGAGCCCGGCATCTTCGACCCGGTGGCGCGGATCAAGCGGGAGCGTCCGCAGGTCGCGGTGGTGGTGCTGGGGCCGGTGCCCAGCCCGCGGGGCATCGCGGCGGCCTTCGCCGCGGGGGCGTCGGGGTACGTACGGCACGACGAGCGCATCGAGGGCGTCGAGCGGGCGATCATGAAGGCCCGGGCGGGGGAGGCGGCCGTCGCCCCGCAACTGCTGCAGTCGGCGTTCGCCGAACTGCTCAACCCGGCCGCCCAGCCGGACGACGAGGGCCGGCGCCTGCTGGAGATGCTCACGCCGAGGGAGGTCGAGGTCCTGCTCCGGGTCGCCGACGGCGAGGACACCCGCCGGATCGCGGCCGGCATGGGCATCGCCCCCTCCACGGCCCGCACCCATGTCCAGCGGGTCCTGATGAAGCTGGGCGTGGGGTCGAGACTGGAGGCGGCGGCGCTGGCGGCGCGGACGGGCCTGCTGGACCGGGCGGGGCCGCTGCGGGAAGCGGACGGCTGACCGCGTACGGGAGACGGACGGCTGACCGCGTACGGAGGAGCGGGCGGGGCGGGGCGGGCACAGACGCCCGGAGCCGCCCACCCGCAGCCGCCCACCCCGCCGGGGGCGGCGGATTGCGCCGGGCAGGCAGGCCCCCGCCGGGCGGCAGGCCCGCGTCCGGCCGGTCCCGGGTCTGGTCGGCCCGGGCCTCACCCGTCAGTGCCCGGCAGGTCAGTGCCCGGCAGGTCCGGGCCCCGCCGGTCCGGACTCGGCCGGTCCGGGGCCGGTCGGTCCCGTGCCCGTCGGGCCGTCCCCGTCCTCGGGTACGAGGCCGGGCGGCGGCGGGGCGGCAGGCCGCAGCTTCAGCCAGGCCAGGAAGAACAGGCCGAGCAGCAGCATCCCCAGCCCGGTCCACAGGTTGATGTTGACGCCCTCGGCCTTGTCGATGGCGGCGTCGGACGCCGTGATGCCCGCGATCGTCACGATCACGCCGTAGACGACGAACAGCCCGCCGATGATCCGCCGGATGTCGAACAGCCGGGCGGCCGTCGCCGACCTGGTCTCCAGCTCGGAGACCTCCCGCTGGACGTCCTTCTCGGAGTAGTGCTGGGACATGGTCTCTCCATCCTCCCGCGGTCAGAACGAGAACGGGATGTAACAGGCGGCCGCGAGGATCACCGCGCCCCAGCCCAGCAGGGCCGGTCTGCGGTACCAGGCGTCGTCCCCGGCGGCGGGCGGCTCGGCCATGCCGGGCGAGGTGGTGCCGTACACCAGCCCCTGGAGTTCGTCGGACGGTTTCGGCCGGGTGAACAGGGACACGGCCACCATGACGACCGCGCCCGCGACGAACCCGGCGATGGCGGAGACGAAGTTGGCGCCCTGGTCGGAGGGGATGCCGATGATGCCCTGCTTGTAGATCCAGAAGTAGTTCACCATCGCGGCGGTCGTACCGGCCACCAGGCCCCAGAAGCCGGACTTCACGGAGGCCCGCTTCCAGAACATGCCGATGACGAAGACGACGAACATCGGGACGTTGAAGAAGGAGAACAGCGTCTGGAGGTAGCTCATGATGTTCGAGAACGACGCCGCCAGGAACGCCGTGCCGATCGAGGCGAACACACCGATCGCGGTGATGAGCCGCCCGAACCGCACGTAGTAGCCGTCCTCGCGGTCCCTCACCACGTACTTGGCCCAGATGTCGTTGGTGAAGACGGTGTTGAAGGACGACACGTTCGCCGCCATGCCCGCCATGAACGCGGCCAGCAGACCGGTCACCGCGATGCCCAGCACCCCGTTGGGCAGCAGTTGCGCCATCAGGTAGGGGATGGCGTCGTTGTACTGGAGGCCGGAGTCGGGCGTGCCGATCTTCGGCACCGTGACGGCGGCGACCAGGCCCGGGATCATCACCAGGAAGACGATGAAGATCTTCGGGTAGGCGGCGATCAGCGGGGTGCGCTGGGCGGCGGAGAGGTTCTTCGCGGACAGCGCGCGCTGCACCTCGGCGAAGTTCGTCGTCCAGTAGCCGAAGGACAGGACGAAGCCGAGGCCGAGGACGATGGTCAGCCAGTTCGCGCCGAGCGGGTTGTCGCTGCCGATGCCGGTGCCGCCCCAGGCGGTCACGAAGTCACTGCCGCGCGAGGCCGACAGCGAGTCGCTCAGGCCGTCCCAGCCGCCGACGCTCTTCAGGCCGAGCACCGTGATCGGGATGAGCGCGGCGAGGATGACGAAGAACTGCAGGACCTCGTTGTAGATCGCCGAGGACAGGCCGCCCAGGGTGATGTACGCGAGGACGAAGAAGCCGGCGACGACGATGGCCACCCATTCGGGCCAGCCGAGCAGCGCCTCCACGACGATCGCGAGGGCGTACAGGTTGACGCCGGCGATCAGGATGGCCGCGAAGGCGAACAGGATCGAACTCAGCAGGTGCGCCGCCCTGTCGAAGCGCAGCAGCAGGAACTCGGGCACCGAGCGGACCTTGGAACCGTAGTAGAACGGCATCATCACCAGGCCCAGGAAGACCATGGCCGGGATGGCGCCGATCCAGTACCAGTGGGTGGTGTAGACGCCGTACTGCGCGCTGTTGGCGGCCATGCCGAGGATCTCGGTGGCGCCGAGGTTGGCCGCGATGAAGGCGAGGCCGGTGACCCAGGCGGGCAGGGACCGCCCCGAGAGGAAGAAGTCGAGGCTGGTCTTCACCGAGCGGCGGGCGGCGAAGCCGATGCCGAGCACGACGACGAAGTAGAGGCCGAGGATCGTGTAGTCGAGCCAGTTCGTGGGAAGCCGTAGCCCGGCTGCCAGGTGTGTGCGGGTTTGCATGGGTAACAGCTTCGTTGCGCGAACTGATTCGCAGGGGAACCCACGCCTCTGCGTTCAGCACTTGAACATGTCCGATGATGCTCTTTGTTTGTTTGTGATCTGCATACTTTCATGGTGAGTTGTGTTTTGGTATGTTGAGTTCTGTTGAAGCGTGTGAGCCCTCCCGGCCCCCGCAGTCCGCACTGATCCGCAGCAGTCCGCAGTAACCCGATGCGGCTCGAACGAGGAGTCCGGCGTGAAGAAGACCTCGACCCGGCTGGCCGACGGCCGCGAGCTCATCCACTACGACCTGCGGGACGACACCGTCCGCGACGCGGTCGACCGCCGCCCGCTGGAGCGGACCGTGACCTCGTCCGAGATCCGCCGCGACGTGCTGCTCGGCGACAGCGTCGCCGTCGCCTCACATCGCCAGGGCCGCACCTACCACCCGCCGGCCGACGAGTGCCCGCTGTGCCCCTCGCGGGGCGGCCGGCTGAGCGAGATCCCGGACGCGTCGTACGACGTCGTGGTCTTCGAGAACCGCTTCCCCTCCCTGGCCGGGGACTCCGGCCGCTGCGAGGTCGTCTGCTTCACCTCCGACCACCACGCCTCCTTCGCCGACCTGGACGAACCGCAGGCACGCCTCGTCCTCGACGCGTGGACGGACCGCACGGCGGAGCTGTCGCACGTGCCCGGCGTGGAGCAGGTCTTCTGCTTCGAGAACCGCGGCGCCGAGATCGGCGTGACGCTCGGGCACCCGCACGGGCAGATCTACGCCTACCCGTTCACCACGCCCCGCACCGCCCTGATGCTCCGTTCCCTCGCGGCCCACAAGGAGGCCACCGGCGGGGAGAACCTCTTCGACGCGGTGCTGGAGCGCGAACTGGCCGGTGAGCGGATCGTCCTCGAGGGCGAACACTGGGCGGCGTTCGTGCCGTACGCCGCGCACTGGCCGTACGAGGTGCACCTCTACCCGAAGCGCCGCGTGCCCGACCTGCTGGGGCTCGACGAGGAGGCACGCGCCGAGTTTCCCAGGATCTACCTGGAGCTGCTGAGGCGTTTCGACCGGATCTTCGGCGAGGGCGAGCCGCCGACGCCGTACATCGCGGCCTGGCACCAGGCACCGTTCGGCGCGCTGGAGGAGTTCGACGGCGTCACCCGCGACGACTTCGCGCTCCACCTCGAGCTTTTCACCATCCGCCGCACTTCCGGCAAGCTGAAGTTCCTCGCGGGTTCCGAGTCCGGCATGAACGTGTTCATCAACGACGTGCCGCCGGAGCGTGCGGCCGAGCGACTGCGAGAGGTAGCGAGTTCATGAGCGGGAAATACCTGGTGACGGGCGGCGCGGGTTACGTCGGCAGCGTGGTCGCGCAGCATCTGCTGGAGGCGGGCCACCAGGTCGTCGTCCTCGACAACCTCTCCACCGGCTTCCGCGAGGGCGTGCCCGCCGGGGCCACCCTCGTCGAGGGCGACATCCGCGACGCCGCCAAGTGGCTGGACGCCTCCTTCGACGGCGTGCTGCACTTCGCCGCGTTCTCGCAGGTCGGCGAGTCGGTCGTGAAGCCCGAGAAGTACTGGGCCAACAACGTCGGCGGCACCATGGCCCTGCTGGACGCCATGCGCGAGGCGGGCGTCCGCAGGCTCGTCTTCTCCTCCACGGCGGCGACGTACGGCGAACCCGAGCAGGTCCCCGTCGTCGAGACGGCCCCGACGAGGCCCACCAACCCCTACGGCGCGTCCAAGCTCGCCGTCGACCACATGATCAGCGGCGAGGCGGCGGCCCACGGCCTGGGCGCGGTGTCGCTGCGCTACTTCAACGTGGCGGGCGCCTACGGCGTGTGCGGCGAGCGGCACGACCCCGAGTCGCACCTCATTCCGCTGGTCCTCCAGGTCGCCCAGGGCCGCCGCGACACCGTCTCCGTCTTCGGCGACGACTACCCCACCCCGGACGGCACCTGCGTACGCGACTACATCCACGTCGCCGACCTGGCCGAGGCGCACCTGCTGGCGCTGGACGCCGCCGCGCCCGGCGAGCACCTGATCTGCAACCTCGGCAACGGCAACGGCTTCTCGGTACGGGAGGTCATCGACACGGTCCGGCGGGTCACCGGGCACGCGATCCCGGAAGTGGCCGCCCCGCGCAGGGCCGGCGATCCGGCGGTCCTGGTGGCGTCGGCCGGCGCGGCTCGCGAGAAGCTGGGCTGGAACCCGTCGCGCGCCGACCTCGCGGGGATCGTCGCGGACGCGTGGGAGTTCGCGCAGCGGCGCGACAACTGAGAAGCAGGGAGAGGGACAGGGCATGAGTGAGTCCAGCGAGGCCGTCGCCGGGACGGTCGCCGAGCGGTTCGAGGAGCTGTACGGGGCCGCACCGGACGGGGTGTGGGCGGCACCGGGCCGCGTCAACCTCATCGGCGAGCACACCGACTACAACGACGGCTTCGTCATGCCGTTCGCGCTGCCGCACACCGCGGTCGCCGCGGTCTCCCGCCGCACGGACGGCGTACTGCGCCTGCACTCGGCGGACGTGGAGGGCACGGTCGCCGAACTCCGCCTGAACGACCTGTCCCCCGAGTCGGACCGGGCGTGGACGGCGTACCCGGCGGGCGTGGTGTGGGCGCTGCGCGAGGCGGGCCACCCGGTCACGGGCGCCGACATCCATCTGGCCTCCACGGTCCCGGCGGGCGCGGGCCTGTCGTCGTCGGCGGCCCTGGAGGTCGTGATCGCGCTCGCGCTGAACGACCTGTTCTCCCTCGGCCTGCGCGGCTGGCAGCTGGCCCGCCTGTGCCAGCGCGCGGAGAACGTCTACGTCGGCGCCCCGGTCGGCATCATGGACCAGACAGCCTCCGCCTGCTGCGAGACGGGCCACGCCCTCTTCCTGGACACCCGCGACCTCTCCCAGCGCCGGATCCCCTTCGACCTGGCCGCCGAGGGCATGCGGCTGCTCGTGGTCGACACGCGGGTCAAGCACTCCCACAGCGAGGGCGAGTACGGCAAGCGCCGCGCCGGCTGCGAGAAGGGTGCCGCCCTGCTGGGCGTCGACGCCCTGCGCGACATCCCGTACGGCGAACTCGACGCGGCCCTCGACCGCCTCGGCGACGAGGAGGAGGTGCGCCGTCTGGTGCGGCACGTGGTCACGGAGGACGAGCGCGTGGAGCGGGTCGTCGCCCTGCTGGAGTCGGGCGAGACCCGCGCGATCGGCCCGGTGCTGGTCGAGGGCCACGCCTCGCTGCGTGACGACTTCCGCATTTCCTGCCCGGAACTGGACCTGGTCGTCGACACGGCTCTGGCCACCGGCGCGCTCGGCGCCCGGATGACGGGCGGCGGCTTCGGCGGCTCGGCGATCGTCCTGGCACAGGCGGCGGACGTGGAGGGCATCACCAAGGCGGTCGAGGAGGCCTTCGCGTCCGCGGGCTTCGCGGCACCCCGGGTCTTCGAGGCGGTCCCGGCGGCGGGCGCGCGCCGCCTCCGCTGACGGACACGCATACGGGCACGGCTCAGGCGAGCCGCTTGGTCAGCGTGTACTCCGTGATCCCCGGCGGGTAGCCGGGGATCACGCACACCACCTCGTAGCCGTGTCCGCGGTAGAAGTCCGGCGCCTGGAAGTCCCACGTCTCCACGCGCGCCGACCGGCACCCGCGGCCTTCGCGGGCCGTGCGCTCGGCCCGGGCGAGGAGCCCGGAGCCGAGCCCCGCGCCGCGGTGACGCTCGTCCACCCACAGGTACGACACGTGCAGCCAGGTCGCCCAGGTGTGGCCGACCAGCCCGCCCGCGAGAGCGCCCCCGTCGTCCAGGGCCCACACGTGCAGCGGCGACTCGCGTTCCCCCGGACTGCCGCGCAGGGCGCGCAGCACCGGCGACGCGGCCGTGTTCGCGTCCCGGAGCCGGACGCGCAGCAGATCACGCCGCGCCTTGTCGACTTCTGTCTCGAATCGAAACATGCGGCACACCATAGACGCGCCCCGGAGGCAGTTCCGCACAGAGCCTTCCGCACCCCGGCGCCGTCCGTACTCTGGTGCAGAGCGCGCCGGTGGGGGCGGCGCAGCTCAGGGGGCGAGACACCGGGTACGGCGCCCGAAGCGGGGTAGCGGTCTCTGCGCGGCGGCGGCCGTGCGGGGTGCGGCGATCCGGCTCGGGCAGTGGTCAACCGGACAGTTGGCTCATCGGCGCCGTATCCGTGACGGTGCCGTCCTCCGACAATGGTCACCCCAGCTCCGCGGGAGCCTGGGGAAGGGGGTTGGGGTTTCGTGGTCCGCATCCGAGTGCTGGTCGTCGACGACCATCGCATCTTCGCCGAGTCGCTCGCCGCGGCCCTGGCCGCCGAACCCGACGTGGACGTGTCCGCGGCGGGCAGCGGGCCCGCCGCGCTGCGCTGCCTGGAACGGGCGGCGGGCGAGGGACGCCGCCTCGACGTGCTGCTCATCGACGCCGACCTCGGCGGCACGGTGCCGGCCGCCCGGCCGGCCGTCGCGGTCCGCGCGGGCGACGAGGACGGCCTGGTCGACGGGATCTCCCTGGTCTGCGGGGTGCGCACCGCACACCCGAACGTCCGGACCGTGGTCCTCGCCGAGCGGGACGACCCGCGCCGTGCCGCCCTCGCCCTGCAGGCGGGGGCCTCCGGCTGGGTCGCCAAGGACTGCTCCCTGTCCCGTCTGCTCGCGGTCGTACGGGGCGTGCTGCGCGACGAGACGCATCTGCCGCCCGCCCTGCTCACCGGCGTCCTGCGCGAGCTGACGGCCGCCCGCAAACACCGCACCGAGAGTGAACGGCTGGTGGAGTCGCTGACCCCGCGCGAGCGGGAGGTGCTGCGCTGCATGGTCGCGGGCCTCGGCCGCAAGGCGGTCGCCGAGCGGCTGTACCTGTCCCCGCACACGGTCCGCACCCACATGCAGAACGTCCTGGGCAAGCTGGGCGTGCACTCCACGCTCGCCGCGGTCGCCCTCGCCCGCCGGGCGGGCGTCGGCCCGGCGGACCTAGCCGTGGATGTTGTCGAACGGGGCGGTCAGCTGGCGTAGCAGGCCGGCCAGCTCGCCGCGCTGGGCGCGGGACAGCTCCCCGAGGATCGCCCGCTCCTGCTCCAGCAGCCCGGCCAGTGCCTGGTCGGCGCGGTCGCGGCCCTCGTCGGTCAGCCGCACCAGCACACCGCGCCGGTCGCTGGGGTCGGGCAGCCGCTCCACCAGGCCCTTCTTGGCGAGGCGGTCGATCCGGTTCGTCATCGTGCCCGACGTGACCAGGGTCTGCGTCAGCAGTTGCCCCGGCGAGAGCTGGTACGGGGTGCCCGCGCGTCTGAGCGCCGTCAGGACGTCGAACTCCCAGGGCTCCAGGCTGTGCTCCGCGAAGGCCAGCCGGCGCGCGCGGTCCAGGTGCCGGGCCAGTCTGCTCACCCGGCTGAGTACCTCGAGCGGTTCCACGTCGAGGTCCGGGCGCTCCCGGCGCCACGCTGCGACCAGCCGATCGACCTCGTCCTCCATGACGATCAGTGTAGTGGTTGTGTCGATGTGAAGTCTCTTGATGTCAAGTATCTTGACGTCAAGTGGAATGGGGGTGAGGGTGGGTACCCGCCCACCACGGCAAACAGGAGGACCGCGACCCATGCCCACCGCCCCCACCTGGGACCCTGCCCAGTACCTGCGCCACGCCGGCCACCGCGCCCGCCCCTTCACGGACCTCCTCGCGCGCGTGGCGGACCTCCCCACGGAGCCGCCGCGCATCGCCGACCTCGGCTGCGGCCCCGGCAACGTCACCACCCTGCTCGCCGGCCGCTGGCCCACCGCCCAAGTCACCGGCTACGACAACTCGCCCGAGATGCTCGACCGGGCCCGCCGGTACGCCGGCCCCACACCCGGCGGCGGCAGCATCGCCTTCGCACCCGCCGACGTCCGCACCTGGACACCCGACGGGCCGTACGACCTGATCGTCAGCAACGCCACCCTCCAGTGGATCCCGGGCCACAGCGACCTCTTCGCGCACTGGATCACCGCCCTGGCCCCCGGCGGCACCCTCGCCTTCCAGCTCCCCGGCAACTTCGACGCCCCCAGCCACCGCCTGATGCGCGGCCTCGCCGACTCCCCGCACCGGCGCGACCGCCTCGCCGGAGTCCTGCGCCACGACGACGCCGTCCTCGCGCCCGAGGCCTACCTCGCCCGCCTCACCGCCCTCGGCTGCACCGCCGACGTGTGGGAGACGACGTACGTCCACCTCCTCCAGGGCGAGGACCCCGTCCTCGACTGGGTGAGCGGCACGGGCCTGCGGCCGGTCCTGGACGCCCTGGCCGCCCACCCCGAGGAACGGGACGCCTTCATCGGCGAATACCGCGACGCCCTGCGCGAGGCCTACCCGCCGGGCCCGTACGGCACCCCGTTCCCGTTCCGCAGGGTGTTCGCGGTGGCCCGCAAGGAGAGCTGATGATCAGCACCGTCGACCACGTTCAGCTCGCCGCGCCGCCCGGCTCGGAAGAGCGGCTGCGCACCTTCTACGTCGATGTCCTCGGCATGACCGAGATCCCCAAGCCCGCCGCGCTCGCCGCCCGGGGCGGCTGCTGGTTCGGGGCCGGGATCGCGCGGCTCCACCTGGGCATCGAGACGGAGGGCTTCCGGCCCGTGAAGAAGGCCCACCCGGGGCTGCGGGTCACCGGGATCGAGGCGTACGCCGCCCGGCTGCGGACCCGCGGGGCACCGGTGACCTGGGACGACGAACTCCCCGGTCACCGGCGCTTCTACTCCGAGGACCCCGTCGGCAACCGGCTGGAGTTCCTGGAGCCGGACAACTGAAGCCCGCCTACGGCGCGGGGGAGAGAGCCGAGCGGCGTGACCACCTGCCCCGCCCGGTCGGGACAGAGACCGCGTGCCGCCGGCCGACCGGAGCGACCCGTGCGTCCAGTCGCCCGGCCGCCTCGACGACACCGGGCGCCACGCACGGAGGTCCGCAGGGGGGCACCCCGCGGACCTCCGCGTCAGTTCTTCCGATGCCCTATCAACCGGGGCTTCGGCTCCAGCCCGTCCAGGCCGTGCCAGGCCAGGTTCACCAGGTGGGCCGCCACCTCGGCCTTCTTCGGCTTGCGGACGTCCAGCCACCACTGGCCCGTCAGCGCGACCATCCCCACCAGCGCCTGCGCGTACAGCGGGGCCAGCTTCGAGTCGAAGCCGCGGTTCTTGAACTCGCGGCCCAGGATGTCCTCCACCTGGGTGGCGATGTCCGAGATGAGGGACGCGAAGGAACCCGTGGACTGGGGGATGGGGGAGTCACGGACCAGGATGCGGAACCCGTCCGTGTACTCCTCGATGTAGTCCAGCAGGGCGAACGCGGCCTGCTCGCACAGCTCACGCGGATGGCCGGCCGTGAGGGAACTGGTCACCATGTCCAGCAGGCGACGCATCTCACGGTCCACCACGACCGCGTACAGGCCCTCCTTGCCGCCGAAGTGCTCGTACACCACCGGCTTGGACACCCCGGCCTTCGCCGCGATCTCCTCCACCGACGTGCCCTCGAAGCCCTTCGTGGCGAAGAGGGTCCGTCCGATCTCCAGCAGCTGCTGACGCCGCTCGGCCCCGGTCATCCGGGTGCGACGGGCCCGCCGCGGTTTGTCGTTGCTGGTATTGCTGCTGGAATCGGTGGCCACGGCATCAATCATGCCGCTTCGGCGGTCGCCTTCCCCCTGCGGGAGCCGCCTTCCCCGTCGGTGCGGCGCGCATCGATACGTGAGGGGGACGGCCACCTCACGTCGTACGCCCAGCCCGCCTTCTCGAACCAGTGGATCAGCCGCGCCGAGGAGTCCAGCTGGCCCCGCTCCACCCCGTGCCGGGCGGACGTCGGGTCGGCGTGGTGCAGGTTGTGCCAGGACTCCCCGCACGACAGGATCGCCAGCCACCACACGTTGCCCGAGCGGTCACGCGACTTGAACGGGCGCTTGCCCACCGCGTGACAGATCGAGTTGATCGACCACGTCACATGGTGCAGCAGGGCCACCCGGACCAGCGAACCCCAGAAGAACGCCGTGAACGCGCCCCACCACGACCACGTCACCAGGCCGCCGATCACCGGCGGCAGCGCCAGCGACACGATCGTCCACAGCACGAACTGCCGCGAGATCGCCCGCATCGCCGGGTCCTTCACCAGGTCCGGCGCGTACTTCTCCTGCGGCGTCTGCTCCTCGTCGAACAGCCAGCCGATGTGCGCCCACCACAGGCCCTTCATCAGGGCCGGAACCGTCTCGCCGAACCGCCACGGCGAGTGCGGGTCGCCCTCCGCGTCGGAGAACTTGTGGTGCTTGCGGTGATCCGCCACCCAGCGGACCAGCGGCCCCTCGACGGCCATCGACCCGGCGATCGCCAGCGCGATCTTCAACGGCCGCTTCGCCTTGAAGGAACCGTGCGTGAAGTGCCGGTGGAAGCCGATCGTGATGCCGTGGCAGCCCAGGAAGTAGAAGAACACCATCAGGCCGAGGTCCAGCCAGCTCACCCCCCATCCCCAGGCCAGCGGCACCGTCGCGAGCAGAGCCAGGAAGGGCACGATGATGAAGAGGAGCAGCGCCAGCTGCTCCACGGAGCGCTTGCGCTCACCGCCCAGCGTCGCGGACGGCAGCTCGTTGTCGGGCGCCTCGGGCGCGTCTGGGATCACATCGGAACTCGTGGTCATGGGCGTCCCTGTGGGGTAGAGGGAGAAAAGGGATGGTGGCGCCGGGCGGCGGAACCGTGCGGAACTTCCTACGGTTCCGTAACCTACGGCGTCGTAAGTATGGCAGCGTGTCGCCCGGCGGCAAGAGCCCGTCGGCCGGCGCGCCCGGCCGGCGACCTATCCTTGGATTCGGTCGGACAGCGCGGTCCGCTCTGAACTTTTCCCGGAAGCCCGGCCCGTAAGCGGCTCCCGCCGCGCGGAAACGCCCACCGGGTTCCCTCCAGACGAGCTTCAACACTGCAAGGAGCCGCACCTGTGAGCAGTGCCGACGACCAGACCACGACGACGAGCAGCGAGCTGCGTGCCGACATCCGCCGACTGGGCGACCTCCTCGGCGAGACCCTCGTACGGCAGGAAGGCCCCGAGCTGCTCGACCTGGTCGAGAAGGTCCGCCGCCTCACCCGAGAGGACGGCGAAGCCGCCGCGGAGCTGCTGCGCGGCACCGAACTGGAGACCGCGGCCAAGCTGGTCCGCGCCTTCTCCACCTACTTCCACCTCGCCAACGTCACCGAGCAGGTCCACCGGGGCAAGGAACTGCGCGCCAGGCGCGCCGCCGAAGGCGGCCTGCTCTCCCGCACCGCCGACCGCCTCAAGGACGCCGACCCCGAACACCTGCGCGAGACCGTCAAGAACCTCAACGTCCGCCCCGTGTTCACGGCCCACCCCACCGAGGCCGCCCGCCGCTCCGTCCTCAACAAGCTCCGCCGCGTCGCCGCCCTCCTCGAAACCCCCGTCATCGAGGCAGACCGGCGCCGCCACGACACCCGCCTGGCCGAGAACATCGACCTCGTCTGGCAGACCGACGAACTCCGCGTCGTCCGCCCCGAACCCGCCGACGAGGCCCGCAACGCCATCTACTACCTCGACGAACTCCACGCCGGAGCCGTCGGCGACGTCCTCGAAGACCTCACCGCCGAACTCGAACGCGTCGGCGTCACCCTCCCCGACGACACCCGCCCCCTCACCTTCGGCACCTGGATCGGCGGCGACCGCGACGGCAACCCCAACGTCACCCCCCAAGTCACCTGGGACGTCCTGATCCTCCAGCACGAACACGGCATCAACGACGCCCTCGACACCATCGACGAGCTGCGCGGCTTCCTCTCCAACTCCATCCGCTACGCCGGCGCCACCGAGGAACTCCTCCTCTCCCTCCAGGACGACCTCGACCGCCTCCCCGAGATCAGCCCCCGCTACAAGCGGCTCAACGCCGAAGAGCCCTACCGGCTCAAGGCCACCTGCATCCGCCAGAAGCTCGAGAACACCAAGCAGCGCCTCGCCAAGGGCACCCCCCACCACACCGGCCGCGACTACCTCGGCACCGCCGAACTCCTCGCCGACCTGCGCATCGTCCAGACCTCCCTGCGCGCACACCGCGGCAGCCTCTTCGCCGACGGCCGCCTCGCCCGCACCATCCGCACCCTCGCCGCCTTCGGCCTCCAGCTCGCCACCATGGACGTACGCGAACACGCCGACGCCCACCACCACGCCCTCGGCCAGCTCTTCGACCGGCTCGGCGAGGAATCCTGGCGCTACGCCGACATGCCCCGCGAATACCGCGCCAAGCTCCTCGCCAAGGAACTGCGCTCCCGCAGGCCCCTCGCGCCCACCCCGGCACCCGTCGACGCCGCGGGCGAGAAGACCCTCGGCGTCTTCCAGACCGTCAAGCGCGCCCTCGAAGTCTTCGGACCCGAAGTCATCGAGTCCTACATCATCTCCATGTGCCAGGGCGCCGACGACGTCTTCGCCGCCGCCGTCCTCGCCCGCGAAGCCGGCCTCGTCGACCTCCACGCCGGCTGGGCCAGAATCGGCATCGTGCCCCTCCTGGAAACCACCGACGAGCTCAGGGCCGCCGACACCATCCTCGAGGACATGCTCTCCGACCCGTCCTACCGGCGCCTCGTCGCGCTGCGCGGCGACGTCCAGGAAGTCATGCTCGGCTACAGCGACTCCTCCAAGTTCGGCGGCATCACCACCAGCCAGTGGGAGATCCACCGCGCCCAGCGCCGCCTGCGCGACGTCGCCCACCGCTACGGCGTACGCCTGCGCCTCTTCCACGGCCGCGGCGGCACCGTCGGCCGCGGCGGCGGCCCCTCCCACGACGCCATCCTCGCCCAGCCCTGGGGCACCCTCGAAGGCGAGATCAAGGTCACCGAACAGGGCGAGGTCATCTCCGACAAGTACCTCGTCCCCTCCCTGGCCAGGGAAAACCTCGAACTCACCGTCGCCGCCACCCTGCAGGCCTCCGCCCTGCACACCGCACCCCGCCAGTCCAGCGACGCCCTCGCCCGCTGGGACGCCGCCATGGACGTCGTCTCCGACGCCGCCCACGCCGCCTACCGCCGCCTCGTCGAGGACCCCGACCTCCCCGCGTACTTCTTCGCCTCCACCCCCGTCGACCAGCTCGCCGACCTCCACCTCGGCTCCCGCCCTTCCCGGCGGCCCGACTCCGGCGCCGGACTCGACGGCCTGCGCGCCATCCCCTGGGTCTTCGGCTGGACCCAGTCCCGGCAGATCGTCCCCGGCTGGTTCGGCGTCGGCTCAGGCCTCAGGGCCCTGCGCGAAGCCGGCCTCGACACCGTGCTCGACGAGATGCACGAACAGTGGCACTTCTTCCGCAACTTCATCTCCAACGTCGAGATGACCCTCGCCAAGACCGACCTGCGCATCGCCCAGCACTACGTCGACACCCTCGTCCCGGACAACCTCCGGCACGTCTTCGACACCATCAGGACCGAACACGCACGCACCGTCCAGGAAGTCCTCCGCATCACCGGCGAACCGGAACTCCTCGACGCCGCCCCCGTCCTCAAGCAGACCTTCACCATCCGCGACGCCTACCTCGACCCCATCTCCTACCTCCAGGTCGCCCTCCTCAAGCGCCAGCGCGACGCCGCAGCCGCCGGCGAACAGCCCGACCCGCTCCTCGCCCGCGCCCTGCTCCTCACCGTCAACGGCGTCGCCGCCGGCCTGCGCAACACCGGCTGACCCGTCCCCGCCCACCACACAACGGTGCCCCCGAACCTCCAACGAGGCTCGGGGGCACCGCCGTACGACCTGCGTCAGCCGGCCCTGCGGCGCCGCACCGCCAGGTAACCGCCCGCCGCGAGCAGCGCCGCCGCCACACCCGACAGCAGACCCACCGGCGCGCCACTGCCCGTCTCGGCCAGGTCACCGCCACCGCCGCCCTGCGCCGACGGGGACGACGACGGCGCGGCCTCCGCCTCACCGGCCGGCTCGGGCGCGGCAGACGCGGACGCCGAGGCGGACGGCACCGGAGCGCCCTCCTCACCCTCCGCGCAGTCCGTCCAGAACACCTTGTGCTTCGCCGAACCGTGCTCGCCGTCGAAGTTCCAGAACAGCTTGTAGTGCCCGTCCGGCAGCGACAGGTCCTCCGTACGGCCATGACCCGAGCCGTCCAGCGCGAGATCACCCGACTTCACCGTCTCGCCCTTCACACCGCCCGTCGGTGCCCAGGACTCGATGTGCCAGTCCACCTGCTGACCGGCGTCGAAACCGAAAGCGTCCAGATAGAACGCGCACACGTGCGGCTGGTTCTGGCGCGGCTCCTCACTGGTCGACGCGTCATGAATCTTGACCGTGCCGTTGTCCCCGGAGGCAGTCGCATGAGCGACCGGAGCGGCGAACAGAGCGGCTGAACACGCGGCGGCGAATACGCCGGCGCGAGAAAGGGTACGCATGAGGCAGTCCGTCTTCGAAGTGGCGGCAGAGAAACATGTGGAGGGGGCGGCTCAGCTTCCAGCCGATGCCCGGGGCAGGTCAATCACGGAGCCGCAACACCCAGTTGCTCCACACGCGCACACAAACCGGCACGCCGCGTGAAGAACCGGCATCCCCCGCGCCCCGCTCACACCGCCACGAAAGCCCCCGTGAGCAACGCGATGCCGGACCCCGCCAGCACCCACGCCAACCGCGTCAGCCGCAGCCCCCCGGCCACCACCACCGACGCCAGCAACAACGCACCGCCCAACGGCACCCACGCGTACAGCACCCCCGCCGGGCCCGACCGCACCACGTCGTCACTCCCCGGCTTCACCACCACCGGGTACGTCCGCCCCGCCCGCACCGCGACCGACTTCTCCAGGACGACCCGATCCCGCGCCCGAGCACCCGCCGACAACGGCGCGAACGCCCCCGTGCACGACCGCTCCCCGCACCGCGCCACCTCCACAGTGCCGCGCTCCCGGCCCTTCGTCAGCATCACGTGCTGCGCCGTCCCCCACGACGCCCACACCCCCGCGACCAGGATCAGCACGGCGACCGCACCCATCACCAGCATCCGGCCGAACCGCAGCGCAATGGACGCACCGGGAGAGGAGGAAGCCGCAGAAGACATGGCCGCGATCTTTGGCCATGCCCACACACCCAGTCAACTCCCCCGAGGGACGTATCAGGAGTTGTACGTCCCCTGCGCCCGCTCCAAACCGTCCAGCACCAACGACTCCACCGCATCCGCCGCACGATCCACGAAGTAGTCCAGCTCCTTGCGCTCCGCCGACGAGAAATCCCTCAGCACAAAATCCGCCACCGGCATCCGCCCCGGCGGCCGGCCGATCCCGAACCGCACCCGGTGATAGTCCGGCCCCATCACCTTCGTCATCGACTTCAGACCGTTGTGCCCGTTGTCGCCCCCGCCCAGCTTCAACCGCAACGACCCGTAATCGATGTCCAGCTCGTCATGCACCGCCACCACACGCGCCGGCGGCACCTTGTAGAAATCCCGCAGCGCACCCACCGGCCCGCCCGACAGATTCATGAACGACATCGGCTTCGCCACGATCACCCGACGGCCCCCCGGACCCGGCACACCGATCCGGCCCTCCACGACCTGCGCCTGCGCCTTACCCGCCCGCTTGAACCTCCCCCCGGCCCGCTCCGCCAGCAGATCTGCCACCATGAAACCCACGTTGTGCCGGTTGCGCGCGTACTCCGGCCCGGGATTGCCCAGCCCTACGATCAACCACGGCGCCCCTGCGTCGGTCGTCACGTCCATGTCTCCTCGATACGCGTCCTGCCGCACGCCCGGCCACGCCTCTGACGACACGCCTGCATGCGCCCTGATACACGTCGGCCGCCGTCCCCCACGGGAACAGCGGCCGACCACTCGACGAAGCGGGGGATCAGCCCTCCGCGCCCTCGGCACCCTCGGTCTCGCCCTCCGAGGCCTCCTCGGCCTGCGCCGACAGCACCTGCAGGACCACCGCGTCCGCGTCCACGTTCAGCGTGACACCGGTCGGCAGCTTGATGTCCTTGGCCAAGATCGACGCGCCGGCCGTCAGACCCTCGATGGACACCGAGAGGGACTCCGGGATGTGCGTGGCCTCGGCCTCGACCGGCAGCGCGTCCAGGACGTGCTCCAGCAGGTTCCCACCCGGGGCCAGCTCGCCCTCGGTGTGCACCGGGATCTCCACCGTGACCTGCTCGCCGCGCGTCACCAGCTGAAGGTCCACGTGCTCCAGGAAGCCCTTGATCGGGTCACGCTGCACCGACTTCGGGATCGCCAGCTCGTTCGACTTGCCGTCGATGTCCAGCGCGATCAGCACGTTCGACGTACGCAGCGCCAGCAGCAGCTCGTGGCCCGGCAGCGTCAGGTGCAGCGGGTCCGAACCGTGCCCGTACAGCACACCCGGAACCTTCTTGTCACGGCGGATACGACGCGCGGCACCCTTGCCGAACTCGGTACGCGTCTCGGCGGTGAGCTTCACCTCGGACATGATCACTCCTCGAAGTCAGAAACGGACGTGGTCACCCGGCCACGAACGGCCTGCTACGAAGAGCGCGTCGATAACGGACAGCCGCGCCCGCCCCATACGAAGCGGTACGGCCTCCCTCGCCGAGCAACTTCAGCAGTCTACTCGGCGAGAGAGGCCGTACCCAAAACGATCACCAGCGATCAACGTCGGCCGACAGGACGTGCAGAACCCTTACTGCGGCGACCGTTCACTCCGCGAGATCACTGCTCGTCGAACAGGCTCGTCACCGAACCGTCCTCGAACACCTCACGCACCGCACTCGCGATCGTCGGCGCGATCGACAACACCGTGATCTTGTCCAGGTCCTCACGCAGCTCACCCGGCGTCGGCAGCGTGTTCGTCAGCACGAACTCACTCACCCGGGAGTTCTTCAGCCGGTCCGCCGCCGGACCCGACAGCACACCGTGCGTCGCCGTCACGATCACGTCCTCCGCACCGTGCGCGAACAACGCGTCCGCGGCGGCACAGATCGTCCCACCCGTGTCGATCATGTCGTCCACCAGGACACACACGCGCCCCTTCACCTCACCCACGACCTCGTGGACGGTGACCTGATTCGCGACGTCCTTGTCACGCCGCTTGTGCACGATCGCCAACGGCGCACCCAGCCGGTCGCACCACCGGTCCGCCACCCGCACCCGGCCCGCGTCCGGCGACACCACCGTCAGCTTCGTCCGGTCCACCTTCTTGCCCACATAGTCGGCGAGCAGCGGAAGCGCGAACAGATGATCCACCGGGCCGTCGAAGAAACCCTGGATCTGATCCGTGTGCAGATCCACCGTCAGCAGCCGGTCCGCACCCGCCGTCTTCATCAGATCGGCGATCAGCCGCGCCGAGATCGGTTCACGACCCCGGTGCTTCTTGTCCTGCCGGGCGTAACCGTAGAACGGCACGATCACCGTGATGGAGCGGGCCGACGCACGCTTCAGCGCGTCGATCATGATCAACTGCTCCATGATCCACTGATTGATCGGCGCCGTGTGGCTCTGGATCACAAAACAGTCCGCCCCACGGGCCGACTCCTCATAACGCACATAGATCTCACCGTTGGCGAAATCGAAGGCCTTCGTCGGTACGACCCCGACACCCAGCTGGTGGGCGACCTCCTCGGCAAGCTCGGGGTGGGCGCGGCCGGAGAAGAACATCAACTTCTTCTCGCCGGTCGTCTTGATCCCGGTCACAGCACTGTCTCCTCAGAGGTGTTCACAGCCGAGTGAAGGAGACCTCGCCGCTGGGCGCGAGAGGCCGTCTCAGCTGGTGGGGTGCGGGTGTGCGCTTATCACGGTACGCCGTGTTCAGAGCAACATATTCCGGTCAGTCGGCGCTGTCCGCCTCCCGGGAAGCCGCCTCGGCCGCCTTCGCCGCCGCGCTCCCCGGACGCTTACGGGCCACCCAGCCCGCGATATTCCGCTGCTGGCCCCGGGCCACAGCCAGCGAACCGGGCGGCACATCCTTGGTGATCACAGAACCCGCCGCGGTGTACGCGCCGTCCCCGACCGTGACAGGAGCCACAAACATGTTGTCCGAACCCGTACGACAGTGCGAACCCACCGTCGTGTGGTGTTTGTCCTGTCCGTCATAGTTCACGAACACGCTCGCAGCGCCGATGTTCGAGTACTCGCCGATCGTCGCGTCCCCCACGTACGACAGGTGCGGAACCTTCGTCCCCTCACCGATCGACGCGTTCTTCGTCTCGACGTACGTCCCGATCTTGCCCTTCGCCCCCAGCCGCGTCCCCGGCCGCAGATAGGCGTACGGCCCCACCGTCGCCTCCGGACCCACCACGGCCCCCGAAGCCACCGTGTTGTCCACCCGCGCACCCGCACCCACCCGGGTGTCCGTCAGCCGCGTGTTCGGCCCGACCTCACACCCCTCCGCCAAATGCGTCGCGCCCTGCAACTGCGTACCCGGCAGCACGGTCACGTCCTGCTCGAACGTCACCGTCACATCCACCCACGTACTCGCCGGGTCCACCACCGTGACACCCGCCAGCATCGCCTCGGTCAGCAACCGGTCGTTCAGCGTGCGCCGCGCCTCGGCCAGCTGCACACGGTTGTTGATGCCGGCGATCTCCCGGTGATCCGCCGCCACCGACGCACCCACCCGGTGCCCCGCCCGGCGCAGGATCCCGAGCACGTCCGTCAGATACTCCTCGCCCTGACTGTTGTCCGTACGGACCTCCTTCAGCGCGTCCGTCAGCAACCGGCCGTCGAACGCGAACACCCCCGAATTGATCTCCCGGACCGCCCGCACCGCCTCGTCGGCGTCCTTGTGCTCCACGATCGCCGTCACGGCACCCGAGGCGTCCCGCACGATGCGGCCGTAACCCGTCGCGTCCGGCACCTCGGCCGTCAGCACCGTCACGGCGTTCCCGTCCGCGGAATGCCTCGCGGACAGCTCGCGCAGCGTCTCGCCCGTCAGCAGCGGGGTGTCGCCGCAGACGACCACGACCGTCCCGTCGACCCCGCCGCCCAGCTCCTCCAGCGCCCTGCGGACCGCGTGCCCGGTACCGTTCTGCTCCGCCTGGACCGCGGTGCGCACGGTGGCGTCGGCCCCGGCGAGATGGGCGGTCACCTGCTCGCGGGCGTGGCCCACGACGACGACCAGCTCCCGCGGGTCCAGTGCGCGGGCGGCGGCCAGCACATGGCCCACCAGGGAACGGCCACAGATGTCGTGCAGGACCTTCGGTGTGGCCGACTTCATACGGGTGCCCTCACCCGCTGCGAGAACGACGACGGCTGCCGGGCGGTTGGCGCTCACGGGATGCCCTTCGGCTTCGGGTGGGGTGGACAACCGCAGGATACCGGGGCGATTTGTGAGGGGCATGAGAGCGGGTCCTGACGGGGCTGCCGCCGGCCGGGCTCGAAGGTGAGGAACTGTGGTGCTGTGGCTCCCGGAGAAGGATTCGAACCCTCATTCAACGGACCAAAACCGTTTGTCCTGCCCTTAGACGATCCGGGATTGTTTGTTCGCTATGTCCGATTCTGGTGATCGGCTTCGCGTACGGACTCCACTATGCCGTACCAGGAGCCCTCGATGCGACGGTACAAGTCGGCACTCTGCGCCACTTTGATCGCGAGGCAACCCCGGTAGGAATCGCCGACGTTCTTGCGGACCGTCAGGGGGTTGTGCCTTTTGACGGTCGTCTTGGTGAAGGCGGAGCGGTCGGTGCCCGTGAGGTCGGCCCAGTACCGCTCAGCGGCCGGGATGTCGGCCGTCTCGTGGATCATGACCGTGCAGCGGAGGTGCTCGCGCCCGACCCCGAGCAGATCGAGCCATGCCAGGTAGACCTGGACCATGCTCGGATCGCTGTTGACGAAGATGACCTTCTCCCGCCTGGCGTGCGGCTTGTCCTTGGAGCCCTCGGCCCAGTACAGCCCCACACCCAGCAGGAACAGCTCCCGTTCCGTCAGGGCGCCGATCTCCCGCTTCGCGGTCTCCTTGGTCTGCTGCCGCTCCTCCTCGCGGAGGCGCAGTCGCTCCTCCCAGCCCCGTCTGGCGAGCGCAGACGACTCTTCCCGGGTCCGTTTCTGCCGTTGCGGCTTCGGCAGGTCCCGTACCCACAGCGACACCGAGCTTCGCGAGCAGTCGAGCTCGGCTTCGATCTGGTCGTAGGTCCAGCCCTGGAGGCGTAGCTCGCGGGCCCTGGTCCGGAGGTGGGGTTTTGGCTGTGCCATGGGCATACGGTCTGGGGGGAATGTGGGGTTCCGGGGGTGGTCCGTGAATCATTCAGTCGTTCGAGGGATATCGCGTTATTGCGCTTCCGGTCTGCCACTCGGTGTGGTGGGTGGTGGGTGCGGGAAACTCGCCGGAAAACGTCGTGCGCGCGCCCGTAGGCTGGAGGCATGACCTCGACGGGGGAAGACCAGGGGGCGGCCCGGGGAGGGCCGTTGTGGTGGGGGAGATGGCGCGGTGCGCTGCTCGACACAGGGCTGGCCACGGTGTCCGCGCTGGAGTGTGCCGTGGAGGGTGTGCCGTTCGCGCGGGATGCCGGGATTCCGGTCGGTGCGGGGCTGGTGTTCGGCCTGCTGGCCGGTTCGGTGCTGCTGGTGCGGCGCAGGTGGCCGGTCGCGGTGGTGCTGGTGGCGGTCGCGATCACCCCGGCCCAGATGGGCTTCCTGATGGGTGTGGTCGGGCTGTACACGCTGTCGGCCAGTGAGATGCCGCGCCGGATCATCGCGTCGCTGGCGGGAATGTCGCTGGTGGGGACGTTGATCGTGACGTTCGTGCGGGTGCAGCAGAGCATGGCGCGGGGCGAGTGGACGCTGGGGGACCGGTTCATGCCGTTCGCCGCGATCGCCACGTCGTTGGGTGTGACGGCGCCGCCGGTGCTGCTGGGGCTGTATGTGGGGGCGCGGCGCCGGTTGATGGAGAGTCTGCGGGAGCGTGCGGACAGTCTGGAGCGGGAGCTTCAGTTGCTGGCGGAGCGTGCGGAGGAGCGGGCCGAGTGGGCGCGTAATGAGGAGCGGACGCGGATCGCCCGGGAGATGCATGACGTCGTTGCGCATCGGGTGAGTCTGATGGTGGTGCACGCGGCGGCGTTGCAGGCGGTGGCGCGGAAGGATCCGGAGAAGGCGGTGAGGAATGCCGCGCTGGTGGGGGACATGGGGCGGCAGGCGCTGACGGAGTTGCGGGAGATGCTGGGGGTGTTGCGCAGTGGTGGGGAGGCGGCGCGGCGGGAGCGGGTGAGGTCGGTGCCGGCGGCTCCGTTGGCCGCGGTGGGGGTGGCTGCCGCGGCGGCTGCTTCGCGGGCGGCGGAGGGGGAGGGGCCGTGTCTGTCGGAGTTGGGGGAGTTGGTGGGGCAGTCCGCCGCGGCGGGGATGGTGGTGGATCTGTCGGTGGACGGGGAGGTGCGGTCGTATGCGGCGGAGGTGGAGCAGACGGCGTACCGGGTGGTGCAGGAGGCGTTGACGAACGTCCACAAGCATGCGGCGGGTGCGAAGACGTATGTGCGGTTGGCGCATCGGGTGTCGGAGATCGCGATGCAGGTGGAGAACGAGCCGCCGCCGGAGGGGGCGTCGGCGTCGTCGGCGCGGTTGCCGTCGGGTGGGAATGGTCTGGTGGGGATGAAGGAGCGGGTCGCGGCGTTGGGTGGGGTGTTCGTGTCGGGGCCGACGGACGGGGGCGGTTTCCGGGTGTCGGCGGTGATTCCGGCGGTGTAGGGCTCGTGTTTGCGGGGTTTCTGGCCCGTTTGGCCGGTCTGGGGCGGTGTCTCAGGCGGTGGTCAGGCGGGCCGGTTCTGTTCCGGTGACGAGGGCGGTGAGGGCGTGGTCGATGTCGGGGCCGAGGTACCAGTCGCCGGTGTGGTCGAGGGTGTAGACGCGGCCCTGGGTGTCGATGGCGAGGAGGGCCTGGGTGTCGGTTTCGGCGCCGATGGGGGAGATCTCGGTGTTGAGGGCGCGGCCGAGGTCGCCGAGGGTGCGGGCCATGTGGAGGCCGTGGAGGGGGTCGAGGTGGAGGGTTGCGGGGGCGATGCGGCGGCCGGGGCCGGTGGGGGTGATGTGGAGGGTGCCGAATTCTGCCCAGGCTTCGACGGCGGCGGGGAAGACGTCGTGCTGGTGGCCGCCGGGTGAGGTGTGGGCGCGGAGGGTGTCGGCCCAGATCTCGGCCTGTTCGATGTTCCGGCGTCCGGGGTGCCAGCCGGCGGTGCGCAGGGCGGTGTCGACGGGTGCGGGGAAGCGGGTGGTCGGGGTGCGGTCGGGGTGCATCGGCCCTTCGTTCGTCTCGCCGTGTCGTTCGTCGGTGGTGGCCGGGGTCAGCGGTGGTGCGTCGTGGGGTCGACGATGTGGACGCCGAAGTGGGCGCTGAGGGCGGTGCAGGCGCGGCAGGGGGTGGCGTAGCTGCCGTGGAGGGGGTCGCCGGCTTCGCGGATGCGGCGGGCGGTGAGTTTGGCGTTTTTGAGGGCTTTGCGGGCTTCGCCGTTGGTCATGGGTTTGCGGGCGGCGCGTTTGCTGCGGGCTTCGTCGGCGGTGGTGAGGTGCCGGGAGATGAGGATGGTTTCGGCGCAGCGTCCGGTGAAGCGGTCGCGTTGGTCGCTGGTGAGGGCGTCGAGGAAGTCCTGGACGAGGGGGTGCAGGGCGGGGGGTGTGTCGCCGCGGGCGGCGGTGCCGGTGAGGGTGGTGCCGCGGACGGAGAGGGCGGCGGCGACGGTGGGGAGGATGCCGTCGCGGCGGTGGCGCAGGAGGGGGGTGTCGTGGGGGCCGGTGGTGGCGGTGCTCCAGCCGATGCGGGGGTCGCCGGACCGGTCGGGGTGCGGCCCTGCCTGTGTCGCGTTCATGATCATCTTCCTCCCCGGGTGTCCCGGAGGTCACAGGGTGCCAAATGGCGTGGCTGGTGGGGAAGCTGGGGCGGGGCGACACGCCAGAAGCGGGGTCGGCTGTCACCTTGAGGTGTCGGCCGGTTACGGAAGTGGAGGGGGCGGTGACCGGTGACCGGTGACCGGTGTCGTCGTACGGCATAGGCTGTCGGCACCGCGTTCCGCGCGGTGATCTTGGACGTGACAGTCGAGACGGGTCGTGGTTGCCGAGGGTGGTCGCCGCGGGTCGTACAGAGTGCGCCGCAGGGGGCAACCGCCATGACGACAGGTCGGCTCGGGCTGGGGGCACCTCACGGCCGCCAGGCCGGGGGACACGCCGCGCCGCCGAACGCGGCCTATGCCGGGCAGGTCGTGAACTTCCCGGATCCGGTCCGTGCTGCCCGTCATCCCAGGGGGGTGCGGGTGGATGAGCGTGGGTACCCCGATTTCTCGCCGTATGCGCGGGTGGCGGTGGAGATCGCGGAGCCGCCGGAGGGTTTCGGGGTCGATGAGCTGCGGCTGACGGACTACGTGTCGGCGAACGCGGCGTTGTCGGCGTCGGGGCACGAGTTGTGGGACACGGTCGCGCCGGTGGCGACGCCGCACGGCTGGACGTGGCATCACGTGGTGGGGTCGCGGCGGCTGGAGCTGGTGCCGGTCGAGGTGAAGGCGTTGCTGCGGCATCACGGCGGGATCGCGACGTCGTCGGCGGATCAGGACAAGCGGGGTACGCGTCCGTTGCAGGAGACGCGGCCGGCGCACTTCGGGCTGCCGAAGTCGGGTGTGGCGGTGACGGAGGCGCAGGTGCTGGGGGTCGAGGAGGATCTCGGGTACCGGCTGCCGGGTGCGTACCGGTCGTTCCTGAAGGCTGCGGGCGGGTGTGCGCCGGTGGGTACGGCGCTGGACGCGGAGCTGGGTCTGCTGCTGGACCAGCCGTTCTTCACGGTGCGTGACGAGGCGGCGGTCAATGATCTGCTGTACGTCAACAAGTGCCTGCGTGATCACCTGACCAAGGACTATCTGTGTGTGGCGTTCGTGCAGGGTGGTCTGCTGGCGGTGAAGGTGCGGGGCGAGCGGGTCGGTTCGGTGTGGTTCTGCGCGTACGACGACGCGCGCGACGTGGATGCGTCGTGGCCGCCCGCCGAGCGGATGGAGCGGCTGTTGCTGCCGTGCGGTGAGGACTTCGACGCGTTCCTCGCGCGCCTGGCGGGTTCCCCGCCGGAGCTGGAGACCGTGGCGAACCTGATGGTGGACGGCGGCTTCGCGCGTGCCGTCGCCGTTTCTTCCGGGGAGTGAGCTGACCGATGGTGACGTTCGCGCAGGCGCAGGAGCGCGCGGAAGAGTGGATCAACGGTGATGTGCCGGCGTACCAGCATCGTGAGGTGCGGGTGCGGGAGTTCGATCTCGGGTTCGTGGTGTGGGCGGAGGACCGTGCAGACGGTCCGCGTTCGGACGGTGGCGGGCAGCGGCTGGTGATCGCCCGGGACAGTGGTGAGGCGACGCTGTGGCCGGCGCTGCCGGTGGGCGAGGTGGTCCGCCGGTACGAGGAGGAGTACGGCCGTGAGGGCACGGCGGGCGATCCGGCGCCGGCGCCGCCGGCGCGGGTGGATCTGAATCAGACGTCGTTCCTGCTGAGTCCGCCGGAGTGGTTGCAGGAGGCGGCGGACAAGCTGGGCATTCCGGATCGCCGGGGCGAGTCGGCCGGCGGCGGTGCCGGGTCCGAGGAGCCGGTGGCTGCCTCGGGTGCGGGTTCCGGGGGTCCGGCCGGGAGCGGGGAGTTGCCTCAGACGCAGGCCGGGGTGCCCGGGGGGGCCGCCGGGTCCGGGCCGACCGTGCCGGCCGGAGCGACGCCCTGGGCCGGGACGGACACCAACGCGGACCCGGGGGACGACCGTTCCGTACCGCTGCCCGAGACGGTGTTCGCGCAGCAGATCGGCGACCTCGCGGGCGGTCCTCCGCCGCCCTCGACGACGCCGGAGGCCAAGACGGCGTTGATGGAGGGCGGCAGCCGGCTCCCGCGGACGGCCATGGCCCCGGCGGTCGACGACCCGAATGCGCCCGGCGGCCCCGGTGCGCCGGGTGGATCGCAGGGTGCGGGGGTTCCGGGTTTCCCGGGTGCTCCGGCCGCGCCGCCCCCGCCTGCCGGTGTTCCGCAGGGCGGCACGCCGCCGCCCGGGCAGCCGTACGGATATCCGCAGGGGCAGGTGCCGGCCGCGCCCGGTACGCCGCCCGCGGGTGTGCCGGGGGCGGCGGGGCAGCAGTCGTCGCAGGCGTTCGCGCCGGACGCCGGTGACATCGCCGACGCCGCGACCAGCAAGGCCACTCCGCCGCCGAGGCGTGAGCGGGGCGGCGTGACTCCGCCTCCGCCGCCGGGTGCCCCGGGCACGCCGGGCGCCCGCCCGGGGAGCACGCCGCCGCCGTCCGCGCCCGGTACGGCGGGTGGTGCGGCGGGTGGTTACGTGCCGACGCAGATGGTGTCGGCGCTCGGCCCCGGCGGGCCGGTCCTTCCGGGTGCCCCCGGCGCTCCCGGTGCTCCGGGCACGCCGCCGCCCCACCCGCCCGGTGGTACGCCTCCGGGCGGGGTGCACCACGCCGCGACGATGCTCGCCGACCCGGGCCGGATGGGCGGCGGCGGTCCCACGCCGCCTCCCCCGCCGGGTGCTCCCGGGGCTCCGGGCGGGCCGGGTACGCCGTCGGGCCCCACGCCTTTTCCGCCGTCCGCACCGGGTGCGCACGGCTCGGCGGGCGGTGCGGGGGGCGCCGTGCACCACGCCGAGACGATGCTGGCCGGGCCGCCGGTGGCGGGCCCCGGGGTGCCTCCGCCGCCCGCGCCTCCGGGTGCCCCGCAGCCGATGCCGCCCGGGGCGGTGCCGCCGCCCGCCGGGCCGGTGCCGGGGCAGCCTCCGGGGTACGGCTACCCGCAGCAGGGTCTGCCGACGGTCGGCCCCGGCTACCAGGCCGTGCTGCGCTACCGGGCGCAGGACGGTTCCGAGCAGCAGCTGATCCGGCGTTCCGCGCCGGGCACGCCGCACCCGGAGTGGCAGATCTTCCACGAGCTGCGTGCCATGAACGTGCCGCCGGACCAGGTGCTGGAGCTGCACACGGAGCTGGAGTCCTGCGAGCTGCCGGGCGCGTACTGCGCGCGGATGATCCGGGAGCAGTGGCCGCAGGCCCGCATCACGTCGATCGCGCCGTACGGCGCGGATCACGCGAGCCGGCAGCAGGGCATGCGGCAACTCCTCGCCCACCAGGGCGAGCTGCACCAGGTCGCGGACGGGCCGGCGCGCCCGGCGCCGGTGCGGGCGCCGCTGCCGCCGGTGCAGCCCGTGGGGCCGGTTCCGCCGGAGGCGATCGCGCAGGAGCTGGCGGCGGCGTTCGGGCCGGGCGTGTTCCGGTTCGAGCAGGCCGCGGTGTCCCGGCAGGGCGTGCCGCCGGTGGTGGCGCACACGCTGGTGGTGGCGGGCCTGCCGATGGACCTCGGCCCGTTCTTCTGGGCGCAGGCCCAGCCGGGGCGTCCGGTGCCGACGCTGGCGGAGCTGGCGGCGGAGCGCGGTGTGCAGCCGGCCCCGGACGCGGGCTCGTACCTGGTGGTGGGCAGCGACTTCGGCAGGGCGCTGTGTGTGCAGTACGGCACGGCGAACATCGTCGCGGTGCCGGTGGAGGCCGGTCCGGGCGGTGCGCCGGTGCCGCCGCAGTTCGTGAACACGGGTCTGCCGGAGCTGGCGCGGTGCCTGGGGCTGCTGGGCCGGATGTGGCGGCTGCGCTTCGGTCTGAACCAGGAGCAGGCCGGCCGCTGGACCGTCGACTTCCAGGCGCAGCTGGCGGCCCTGGACCCGGCGGCGCTGGGCTCGCCGGAGAGCTGGTGGTCGGTGCTGCTGGAGCAGATGTGGGACGGGCTGCTGTGACCCGTCGGCGGTGACCCGGTCACCGGTCGCCGGTCGCCGTCGAAGTGCCGGTGGCCCGGTCGCCGGTCGCCGTAGAAGTACCGGTGGCCCGGTCGCCGCCCACCGTCGAAGTGCCGGTGGCCCGGAGGCCGGTTGCCGCGACCCGGCCGTGGTGATCGTCGGCCGGATGCGCGTACGGGGTCCGTCTCCTCCTGCCGGCAGCAGGAGACGGACCCGGTCGCAGAGGGCGCGGCGCTCCTCAACTCCCCTTCCGTACCGCCCCCGCGAGGATCCGCGCCTCCACGGCCTCGTACTGTCGGCGCTGCTCCTCCGTCTGGGCGCGGCCGGACAGCGCCGTGCCGAGCCAGCCGCAGGCGAAGCCGAACGGGATGGAGACCAGGCCGGTCGTGGTGAACGGGAACCAGTTGAAGTCGGCGTCGGGGAACGCGGAGGCGGGGGAGCCGGAGACCAGGTTGGTGCCCGGCATCAGCAGCAGCACGGACAGGGTGCCGCCGATGAGCGTGCTGAGCAGGCCGGTTGTCGTGTAGCGGCGCCAGAAGAGGCTGTAGACCAGCGCGGGCGCGATGGCCGAGGCGCCCAGGCAGAACGACAGGGTGATCAGCGGCTGGAGGCTGCGGTGCTGCACCATCGTCGCCAGCACGATCGCCACGACGCCCACCACGAGTGCCGAGACGCGGGCGCAGGCCATCTCACGGCGCGGTGACATGTTCTGTGCGCGGGCCGCGAACACGTCGTGGGCGAGGGAGTTGGCGCAGGCCAGGATCATGCCGGCGACGGAGGCGAGCACGGTGAGGAAGACGGCGGTGGTGACCGTCGTGAAGAGGAAGGTCTCCGCCGAGGACACGTCGGTGCCGAGCGCCGCCCGGGAGCCCAGCAGGTACGCGGTGTTGCCCTGCGGGTCGACCTGGGCGACGCCCTCCCGCCCGATGAGGGCGGTCGCGCCGAAGCCGATGACGGTGACGACGAGGACGAACAGCGCGACGCACGACACCGCCCAGGACATGGACCGGCGCACCTGGCGGGCGCTGGAGGCGGTGTACATGCGCATGGTGATGTGCGGCAGGCAGGCGCCGCCGAGGACGACGGTGAGTTCGGCGGAGATCATGTCGATGCGGGGATCGGCGCCGCCCGCGAACTGCAGTCCGGACCGGAGGAAGGCGGGTCCGACGCCGCTCCGGCCGGCCGCGGTGGTGAACAGGGCGCCCGGGTCCCAGCCGAACCGGTCGAGGACGAGGACGGCGATCACGCCGCCCGAGCCGAGCAGCATCACGATCTTGAGGATCTGGATGAGGGCGGTGCCCTTCATGCCGCCGATCGCCGCGTAGCTGATCATCAGCAGGCCGACGCCGATGATGCAGCCGGTCTCCATCGTGTCGCCGGAGAACCCGAGGATGAACGCGAGCAGCTGGCCGGTGCCGGCGAGCTGGACCAGCATCAGCGGCAGCAGCGCGGCGATCGTCACCGCGCAGGCGGTCATGCGGACCCCGCGCCCGGCCGTGCGGCGGGTCAGCGCGTCGCCCATGGTGAACCGGCCCGCGTTGCGCAGGGGTTCGGCCAGCAGGAACATCAGCAGCATCAGGGACAGCGCGGTGCTCAGGGCGAGGACGACACCGTCGTAGCCGGCCAGGGCGATCACGCCGCAGGTGCCGAGGACGCTCGCGGCGGAGATGTAGTCACCGGCGATGGCCAGGCCGTTGCGGATCGGCGACAGCGAGCTGTAGCCGGTGTAGAACTCGTCGAGGTCGTCGCGGTCGGGGCCGGTCATCACGCACAGCAGCAGCGTGATGGCGGTGACGGCGGAGAAGCCGACCAGGGACATCGCCTGCGCGTTGCCGCTGAATTCGGTGATCACCGGTTCTCCTCCCGCTTGGCGTCCAGCGCGGTCTGCCTGCGGATGCGGTCCGCGAGGGGGTCGACGTAACGCCGGGCGGTGTGCTCGTAGAGGGCGATCGCCAGCCAGGTGACGGGCAGTTGGGCCAGGGCGAGCAGTACGCCGGTGGGCAGGCCGTCGACGACGGTGCGCGACATGAAGGACGGCGCGTATGCCGACAGGATCAGGAACAGGGTGAAGTAGCCGAGGGCGGCGAGCGTGGCGGTGCGCCGCTGCCACCGGTAGGCGCTGCGCAGGACGCGCAGGTCGCTGTGGTGACCGAGTGCGGCGTGCCGCCTGCCGCGGGGGCGTTCGGGCGCGGCGGGCGGGTCGGGCTGCCACGGGTAGGTGACCTGGGCGGGCACCGGGCGGGGGGAGGGGTCCGGCGGGTACGGCGGTGGGGGCGGTGTGGGGGAGGGTGCGGGGCGTGGTCGCGGGTACGGGTCGAAAGACATCCCGTGGCTCCTTGCGCGGCTCGGGGCCCGGCGCGGCGGACCGCAAGGGAGGTGGGGGGTGGCGGGTCCCGCACGTTACTCGCCAGTTCATGAACGCGCGACGGTTTCGTCAAACTGAGCGGTCGGTATGCGTTTTCCGCGGCTCGGCCGTGACCTTACCCCTGGTTACCCGGACTTTTGGGACACGTTTTCCGACTGGTCGGTCTTTTCTGATGACCCGTCAGAGGCCGAGGAGCCGGCGCCGGTAGTGGATGCCGGGCCGGCCGCCCGCGGTGCGGTCCCCGGTGGCCGTGAAGCCGTTGCGGGCGAGGACCGTCATGGACGCCGCGTTGTCCCGCGTGGTGACAGCGGTCAGCGCGACGAGACCGTACGACCGCGCCGCCGTGCGGCACAGGCCGGCCACGGCCGCCGTCGCCACCCCGCGCCCGGCCGCCCGCCGCCCCACGCGGTAGCCGAGTTCGGCCGAACCGTCCGCGACGTCGACCAGGTTCACGCGGCCGATCAGCTCGCCCGCCGCGTCCAGGACGACGTGGAAGTGGCAGACGCCCGCCTCCTGTTCGGCGAGCAGCGCCGCGTGCCGGGCGGCGAAGCCGTCCGCCGTGAAGTACGCGTCGCCGCGGTCGGACACCGAGGCCGCGAAATACGCCCTGTTGTCCTTCTCGAAGGCCAGCAGGGCGTCGGCGTGGTCCGCGCGCAGCCGCCGCAGGGTCACCGGGGTCACCATGGCGGCAGGGTACGGACTCTCAGTCCCTCAGCACCGGGAATTTCCGCGGTGCCAGCAGCAGGAGGACGAGGAAGGCCAGGGCCGCCGCGCCCGCCGCTCCCAGGTACACGGCGTGGACCGCGTCGGCGATGGCGCGGCGGGTGGACTCCGGGGCGGTGCCCGCGTCCAGGGCGCGGGTGACGGAGTCGAGGTCGCCCGCGCCACCGAGCCGGGCCGCGAGCACCCCGTTGGCGACGGCGCCGAAGAGGGCCGCGCCGATCGTCTGGCCGGTCTGCCGGCAGAACAGCACCGACGCGGTCGCCGTGCCCCGCTCCGCCCAGCCCACCGTCGACTGCACGCCCACGATCAGCGGGAGCTGGAACAGGCCGAGCGCCGCGCCCAGCAGCAGCATCAGCACCGTCGGCTGCCACGCCCGGCCCGGGTAGGGCAGCAGCGGGAACGCGGCCAGGACCAGGGTGGCCGCGCCGATGCCGAGCATCGCCGTGTTGCGGAAGCCGATCCTGCGGTAGACGTGCTGGCTCAGCGCCGCCGACACCGGCCAGCTCAACGTCCAGACGGACAGCACGAATCCGGCGGTTACGGGCGCGAGCCCCAGCACCGACTGGGCGTACGTGGGCAGGAACACGGACGGCGCCACCATCAGCAGGCCGAGCGCGCCGAGGGCGAGATTGACGGCGGCGATGGTGCGGCGGCGCCACACCCAGCCCGGGATGATCGGCTCCGCCGCGCGCCGCTCGATCAGCACCACCGCCGCCAGCAGCGCCAGTCCCGTACCGAACAGCGACAGCGACGGCGCCGACAGCCACGGCCAGGCCACCCCGCCCTGCACCAGCGCCGTGAGCAGGACGCCGCCGCACGCGAACACCGCGAGCGCGCCCGCCCAGTCGACGCGGGGGCGGGCGGCGGGCGTGTCCCGCTCGGGTTCGTGCAGGTGACGGACGACCAGCCACAGGGCGACCGCGCCGATCGGCAGGTTCACCAGGAAGATCCACCGCCAGTCCGCGTACGCCGCGAGGACACCGCCCACCCCCGGTCCGGCCACCGCCGACACCGCCCACACCGTGGACAGTTTCGCCTGGATCTTCGGACGCTCCCCGAGCGGATACAGGTCGGCCGCCAGCGTCTGCACCGTGCCCTGGAGCGCGCCGCCGCCCAGGCCCTGGACGACGCGGAACGCGATCAGCGCGGCCATGTTCCAGGCGAGCGCGCACAGCAGCGACCCCAGCAGGAACACGGCCGCGCCCGCCACCAGCACCGGCTTGCGGCCGAAGGTGTCGGACAGCTTGCCGTACACCGGCAGCGTCACCGTCACGGCCAGCAGGTAGCCGGAGAACAGCCACGAGAACACGGAGAAGCCGCCGAGGTCGCCGACGATCTGCGGCACGGCCGTGGACACGATCGTCGAGTCGAGCGCCGCCAGCGCCATCGCGAGCATCAGGGCCGCGACGACGGCACCCCGCCTGTCCGGTCCGGTGCCGCGCGCGGTGTCCCGTGTCGCCGGTCTGGTGCTGTCCACCGAAGTCCCTCCCCGTTCCCTCTGCCGGCCCGCCCGCGCGGCCCGTCCGGGGGCTCCGGCGTATGCCTGCCCCTTGCATCCATCTGCCTCTGCGACAGCTTCCCACTTGATCCTCACGCGACGGCAGGGTGCACGGTGACTGCACCGGACGGCGGACCGACCCCGAGACCGGGTCCACCTGCGGGTGGACAGCCCCTAGGGGGAGTTCCGTACTACGGCTCGGGGAGGGTTCGTACCGCTGGAGGACGAGACGGCCCGTCTGCCGTCCTTAACCTGGCTTTACGTCGCCGGGAAGCGGGGTCGGACACCACCGGGAAGCGGGACGGTCGTACGGACCGCACCTGCGGAGGTGGGGTTTTCCCCCGCACGGAACGGGGCCGTGCACCAGCGCGCAACGGGGGCCCGGCGGGCCAGACTCGACGACGCAGGCACCACGCACCACCGACCGGCGCGAGCACCGCACCACCACACCCACCGGCATGGACCGCCGCGGCACACACGCGACTCCAGCAGTGACCGACATAGGAGAATTACCGTGACATCGGCTGTAACCATTCCCAGGCACGGGGGCACTGGAGCGAATACGGCCGTTGCCGCGCGGGCGCGGCAGGTCGTCAAGGCGTACGGGGCCGGGGAGACCCGCGTCGTCGCCCTCGACCACGTCGACGTGGACATCGCCCGCGGCCGGTTCACCGCGATCATGGGCCCTTCGGGCTCCGGCAAGTCCACGCTGATGCACTGCCTCGCCGGGCTCGACACCGTGACGTCCGGGCAGATCCACCTGGACGAGACCGAGATCACCGGCCTGAAGGACAAGAAGCTCACCAAGCTGCGCCGGGACCGCGTCGGGTTCATCTTCCAGGCGTTCAACCTGCTGCCGACGCTCAACGCCCTCGAGAACATCACGCTGCCCATGGACATCGCCGGCCGCAAACCCGACAAGGAGTGGCTGGAGCGGGTCGTGACGACCGTCGGACTCGCCGACCGGCTCAGGCACCGGCCGACGCAGCTGTCCGGCGGGCAGCAGCAGCGGGTCGCGGTCGCACGGGCCCTGGCCGCCCGGCCGGAGATCATCTTCGGCGACGAGCCGACCGGCAACCTCGACTCCCGCGCCGGCGCGGAGGTCCTCGGCTTCCTGCGCCGCTCCGTGGACGAGCTCGGCCAGACCATCGTCATGGTCACCCACGACCCGGTGGCCGCCTCGTACGCGGACCGGGTGCTCTACCTCGCCGACGGCCGCATCGTCGACGAGATGGACCGGCCCACCGCCGAACAGGTCCTGGACCGCATGAAGGACTTCGACGCCCGGGGGCGTACGTCATGACCGTGCTCAAGACCTCCCTGCGCAACTTCGTCGCACACAAGGGCCGGATGGCGCTGTCGGCGATCGCCGTACTGCTGTCGGTGGCCTTCGTCTGCGGGACGCTCGTCTTCACGGACACGATGTCCACCACGTTCGACAAGCTGTTCGCCGCCACCTCCTCCGACGTGACGGTCAGTACGGAGAACGCCTCCGACACCGGCGAGACCACGTCCGACACCGGCCGGCCCCCCGTCATGCCGGCCGCCGTCCTCGACATGGTGCGCGCCGCCGACGGCGTGAAGTCCGCCGAGGGAGCCGTCTTCTCGACCTCCGTGACCGTGGTCGACGCCGACAAGGACAACCTGTCGCCCACCGGCGGCGCGCCGACCATCGTCGGCGGCTGGAACAGCAACGAGGCCCGCACCATGGACATCACGTCCGGCGCGGCGCCCAGGAACGCGGACCAGATCATGGTCGACGCCGACACCGCCGACCGGCACGACCTGACGCTCGGCGACGAGATAGGCGTGATCACCGCCGTCGGCACGCACACCGCGAAGATCTCCGGCATCGCCGACTTCACCGTCACCAACCCCGGCGCCGCGATCTTCTACCTCGACACGAAGACCGCCCAGCAGGCCCTCGTCGGCGAACCGGACGTCTACACCAACGTCAACGTCACCGCCGCGGCCGGCGTCAGCGACGCGCAGCTGAAGAAGAACGTGACGGCCGCGCTCCACGGCACCGACTACGCCGGCTACAAGGTGCGGACCGCGAAGGAGACCGCCGACGCCAACCAGAAGGACGTCGAGGGCTTCATGAGCGTCATGAAGTACGCGATGCTCGGCTTCGCCGGGATCGCCTTCCTCGTCGGCATCTTCCTCATCATCAACACCTTCTCCATGCTGGTCGCCCAGCGCACCCGCGAGATCGGCCTGATGCGCGCCATCGGCTCCAGCCGCCGGCAGGTCAACCGGTCGGTGCTCGCCGAGGCCCTGCTGCTCGGCCTCGTCGGCTCCCTGCTCGGCGTCGGCGCGGGCGTCGGGCTCGCGATCGGCCTGATGAAGCTCATGGGCCGGATGGGCATGGAACTGTCCACCGACGACCTCACCATCGTCTGGACCACGCCCGTCGTCGGTCTCGTCCTCGGCGTCGTCGTCACCGTCCTCGCCGCCTACCTGCCCGCCCGCCGCGCCGGACGCATCTCCCCGATGGCCGCGCTGCGCGACGCGGGCGCCCCCGCCGACGCCCGGGCCGGCCTGGTGCGCGGCATCATCGGCACGGTCCTCACCGCGGGCGGCGCCGGCGCGCTGTACCTGACCGCGCAGGCCGACAAGGCCTCCGAGGGCTCGCTGTGGCTCGGCCTCGGCATCGTGCTGACCCTGATCGGCTTCGTCGTGATCGGCCCGCTCCTCGCGGGCGGCGTCGTCCGCGTCCTCGGCGCCGTCCTGCTGCGCGCCTTCGGACCCGTCGGCCGCATGGCCGAACGCAACGCCCTGCGCAACCCGCGCCGCACCGGCGCCACCGGCGCGGCCCTGATGATCGGCCTCGCGCTGGTCGCCTGCCTGTCCGTGGTCGGCTCCTCCATGGTGGCGTCCGCGACCGAACAGCTCGACAAGACCGTCGGCACGGACTTCATCGTCCAGTCCGACACGGGGCAGCTGATCACCCCGGAGGCGGTGCGGGCCGCGAAGGCGGCGTCCGGCATCGCGTCGGTCACCGAGTACAAGTGGACCGAGGCCGACTTCACCACGCCCGACGGCAAGACCGTCAAGGACACGGCGATCACGGCGGCCGACCCGTCCTACGCCACCGACCTGCGCACCGAGACCGTCGCCGGTACGCTCACCGACGCCTACCGGCCCGACTCGATGTCCGTCCACGAGAAGTTCGCCGAGGACCACGGCATCAGGATCGGCTCGACCGTCGACGTCGCCTTCAAGGACGGCTCCACCGGCCGGCTCACGGTCCGCGCCATCACCAGCAGCGACGTCGTCATCGACGCGGGCGCGATGTACACGTCCATCGACACGCTGGCGACGTACGTCCCGGCGGCCAGGATGCCGCTCGACCAGCTGCTGTTCGCCTCCGCCGAGGACGGCCGGGAGGATGCGGCGTACACCTCCCTGAAGTCGGCGCTGCACGACTATCCGCAGTACACGGTCCGCGACCAGACCGACTACAAGGAAGCCCTGAAGGACCAGATCGGCCAGCTCCTGAACATGATCTACGGCCTGCTCGCCCTGGCGATCATCGTCGCGATCCTCGGCGTCGTGAACACCCTCGCCCTGTCGGTGGTGGAACGCACCCGGGAGATCGGCCTGATGCGGGCGATCGGCCTCTCCCGCCGCCAGCTGCGCCGCATGATCCGCATGGAGTCGGTGGTCATCGCCCTGTTCGGCGCGCTGCTCGGCCTGGGCCTCGGCCTCGGCTGGGGCGCCACGGCCCAGCAACTGCTCGCCCTGGAGGGCCTGACGGTCCTGGACATCCCGTGGCCGACGATCACCGGCGTCTTCGTGGGCTCGGCCTTCGTGGGCCTGTTCGCCGCCCTGGTCCCGGCGTTCAGGGCGGGCCGCATGAACGTCCTGAACGCGATCGCGACGGAGTAGCTCCGCGGGGGAGAGGGTCCGAAAAGGGGGGACTGGACCCTCGAACACGGGGGACGCGGGAAGAAGCGGTGCCGGAAGCCCGAGGGGGGCTTCCGGCGCCGTGCTGCTGCGCGCGGCGGGGGCGCGGACGCCGGTTCACGGCTCACCGGCGCCGCCATGACCCGCGGGGTGGATCACGCCGTCCGGCGCCCCGGTCCGCCGCCCGCGGGCACCGCCGTCCACAGCCCCCCACACCCGCGCCCCCGCCGTCGTACGCTGGGAACACCCCCGGCCCGCAGCGCGCGTCGGGCTCGTCGTGTTGCCGACCCGGACGGAAAGCCCCCTTACATGAGCCTGCACGGTCTGCTCGACGCAGTCGTCAAGGACCCCGCCCTCGCGGAAGCGACCGGCGCGGCCTCCGACGGCACCCGCACCCACGTCGACCTGGTCGGTCCCCCGGCGGCCCGCCCCTTCGCCGTGGCCGCGCTGGCCCGCGACTCCGGCCGCCCCGTGCTCGCCGTGACCGCCACCGGCCGCGAGGCCGAGGACCTGGCCGCCGCCCTGCGCTCCCTCCTGCCGCCCGAGGGCGTCGTCGAGTACCCCTCGTGGGAGACGCTCCCGCACGAGCGCCTCAGCCCGCGCAGCGACACCGTGGGCCGCCGCCTCGCCGTCCTGCGCCGCCTCGCCCACCCCACCCCCGACGACCCGGGCACCGGCCCTGTCTCCGTCGTCGTCGCGCCCGTGCGTTCCGTGCTGCAACCGCAGGTCAAGGGCCTCGGCGACCTCGTGCCGGTCGCCCTGCGCCACGGGCAGACCGCCGATCTGAACCAGGTGGTGAACGCCCTCGCGGCAGCCGCGTACGCGCGCGTGGAGCTGGTCGAGAAGCGCGGCGAGTTCGCCGTGCGCGGCGGCATCCTGGACGTGTTCCCGCCCACCGAGGAGCACCCGCTGCGCGTGGAGTTCTGGGGCGACGACGTCGAGGAGATCCGCTACTTCAAGGTCGCCGACCAGCGTTCCCTGGAGGTCGCCGAGCACGGCCTGTGGGCGCCCCCGTGCCGCGAGCTGCTGCTGACCGAGGAGGTCCGCGAGCGCGCGCGTGCCCTCGCCGAGGCCCACCCGGAGCTGGGTGAACTGCTCGGCAGGATCGCCGAGGGCATCGCCGTCGAGGGCATGGAGTCTCTCGCGCCGGTCCTCGTGGACGACATGGAGCTGCTGCTCGACGTGCTGCCCAAGGGCGCCATGGCCGTCGTGTGCGACCCGGAGCGGGTGCGTACGCGCGCCTCTGACCTGGTGGCGACGTCGCAGGAGTTCCTGCACGCGTCCTGGGCCGCCACGGCCGGCGGCGGCGAGGCGCCCATCGACGTCGGCGCGGCCTCCCTGTGGTCGCTGGCGGACGTCCGGGAGCGGGCCCGTGAGCTGGACATGATGTGGTGGTCGGTGTCGCCGTTCGCCGCGGACGACGCGCTCGAGGAGGCCGACACGCTGAAGCTGGGCATGCGCGCCCCGGACACCTACCGCGGTGACACGGCGAAGGCCCTCGCCGACACCAAGGGCTGGCTCACCGGCGGCTGGCGTGTGGTCTACGTCACCGAGGCGCACGGCCCGGCCGCCCGCACGGTCGAGGTGCTCGGCGGCGAGGGCATCGCGGCCCGCCAGGCCGCCGACCTGACGACCCTGACCCCGTCCGTCGTCCACGTGGCGTGCGGCTCGATCGACTACGGCTTCGTCGCCCCGGCGCTGAAGCTCGCCGTCCTCACCGAGACCGACCTGTCCGGCCAGAAGGCCGCCGGCCGGGACGGCACCCGCATGCCCGCGCGGCGCCGCAAGACGATCGACCCGCTCACCCTGGAGCCCGGCGACCACATCGTCCACGAGCAGCACGGCGTGGGCCGCTACATCGAGATGGTGCAGCGCACCGTGCAGGGCGCCACCCGCGAGTACCTGGTCGTGGAGTACGCGCCCGCCAAGAGAGGCCAGCCGGGCGACCGGCTGTACATCCCCACCGACCAGCTGGAGCAGATCACCAAGTACGTCGGCGGCGAGGCGCCCACGCTGCACCGCCTGGGCGGCGCCGACTGGACGAAGACGAAGGCCCGCGCGAAGAAGGCCGTCAAGGAGATCGCCGCCGATCTCATCAGGCTCTACAGCGCCCGCATGGCCGCCCCCGGCCACGTCTTCGCACCGGACACGCCGTGGCAGCGCGAACTGGAGGACGCCTTCCCGTACGCGGAGACGCCCGACCAGCTGACCACGATCGCCGAGGTCAAGGAGGACATGGAGAAGTCCGTCCCCATGGACCGCCTGATCTGCGGCGACGTCGGCTACGGCAAGACGGAGATCGCGGTCCGGGCCGCCTTCAAGGCCGTCCAGGACGGCAAACAGGTGGCGGTGCTGGTGCCGACGACGCTGCTGGTGCAGCAGCACTTCGGCACGTTCGGCGACCGGTACGCGCAGTTCCCCGTCAGCGTGAAGGCCCTGTCGCGCTTCCAGACCGACACGGAGGCCAAAGCGGTCCTGGAGGGTCTGCGGGAGGGCTCGGTGGACGTCGTCATCGGCACCCACCGCCTGTTCTCCTCGGAGACGAAGTTCAAGGACCTCGGCCTGGTCATCGTCGACGAGGAGCAGCGTTTCGGCGTCGAGCACAAGGAGCAGCTGAAGAAGCTCCGCGCCAACGTCGACGTCCTGACCATGTCCGCCACGCCCATCCCGCGCACCCTGGAGATGGCGGTCACGGGCATCCGCGAGATGTCCACGATCACCACTCCGCCGGAGGAGCGCCACCCGGTCCTGACCTTCGTCGGTCCGTACGAGGAGAGGCAGATCGGCGCGGCCGTGCGCCGCGAGTTGCTGCGCGAGGGCCAGGTCTTCTACATCCACAACCGCGTCGAGTCCATCGACCGCGCGGCGGCCCGGCTGCGCGAGATCGTCCCCGAGGCGCGCATCGCGACGGCCCACGGCCAGATGTCGGAGCAGGCGCTGGAGCAGGTCGTCGTGGACTTCTGGGAGAAGAAGTTCGACGTGCTCGTGTCGACCACGATCGTGGAGTCGGGCATCGACATCTCCAACGCGAACACGCTGATCGTGGAGCGCGGCGACACCTTCGGCCTGTCCCAGCTGCACCAGTTGCGCGGCCGGGTGGGGCGTGGCCGCGAGCGCGGCTACGCCTACTTCCTGTACCCGCCGGAGAAGCCCCTGACGGAGACGGCCCACGAGCGCCTCGCGACCATCGCCCAGCACACGGAGATGGGCGCGGGCATGTACGTGGCCATGAAGGACCTGGAGATCCGCGGCGCCGGAAACCTGCTCGGCGGCGAGCAGTCCGGCCACATCGCCGGCGTCGGCTTCGACCTGTACGTGCGCATGGTCGGCGAGGCCGTCGCCGACTACCGGCGCCAGCTGGAGACCGGCGAGATCGAGGAGGAGCCGCCGCTCGACGTGAAGATCGAGCTGCCGGTCGACGCGCACGTCCCGCACGACTACGCGCCCGGCGAGCGCCTGCGCCTGCAGGCCTACCGCGCCATCGCCTCCGCCAACAAGGAGGAGGACATCAAGGCCGTCCGGGAGGAACTCGTCGACCGCTACGGCAAGCTGCCGGAACCGGTGGAGAATCTGCTGCTCGTGGCCGGCCTGCGCATGTTCGCGCGTGCCTGCGGCGTCGGCGAGGTCGTTCTGCAGGGCACCAGCATCCGGTTCGCGCCCGTGGAGTTGCGCGAGTCGCAGGAGCTGCGCCTGAAGCGGCTGTACCCGGGCACGGTGATCAAGACGACGGCCCGCCAGGTCCTGGTGCCGCGTCCCAAGACCGCCAAGGTCGGCGGCAAGCCGCTGGTCGGCCGGGATCTGCTGTCCTGGGTGGGCGAGTTCCTCACGTCGATCCTGGGTTCGTAGCCCCTGGTGCGACCGTCGGTCCTGGGTTCGTAGCCCCTGGCGCGACCGTCGGTCCTCAGCTCGTGGCCCCTGGTGCGACGCACCGCACACGAAAGCCGTCCGCGGGACGTGGGATTCCGCGGACGGCCTGTCTGCGCCGCGCGGTGGCGCGGCAGAGCCCCGTGCCTATCGTCGCTGGTCCTTCGGCGGCTGTTCGCGGCGCATCCCGCCGGCTCCCTCGGCCCGCTGCTGGACGTCGTCGATCTGCTGCTCGTACTTCCCGCCGGTCCTTTCGTTGATCCTCTGCTCGGCGGCGTCGGACTGCTTCCTGGCCTTGCCCAGCGACTGATTCTTGAAGCGGTCGAAGATACCCATCCGGTACTCCTCCCAGTGCTCCCCCGGAAGGTGCCTCTCTTCTGACGATACGCCGCGGATATCGCGCATGCCCGTTTGTCGCGGAGGTGGTCTGAACCTCTCGCTCGCTACGGTGTGGCCCTACGACCGTCCGTACGCGACCGGCTCCGGACGGCACACGGAGGGGAAAGGACGCACCGCATGCGCCCGGATACACACCCACGTCCCTGTCTGCGTCCCTGTCTGCGTCTGCGTCTGCGTCTGCGGGTCGGGACGGCGGTCCTCGCCGCGAGCACGGCGCTCGGTCTCCTCGTGTCGGGATGCGAAGGCCTCGACGGCAGCGATGCCCCTCCGGGCGGTCACGGCCCGGCCGCACCCGGCGACGGCCGCACGGCCGGCCCGTTGGAGAACCCCGACGGCACGAAGCCGGGCCTCGCCCCCGTGACGACGGACACGGACCGGGCGACGGCCCGCGAGCTGATCGAGGGTCTGCGCACCAAGGGCCGGGGCCCGAAGACGGGCTACGACCGCGACGAGTTCGGCTACGCCTGGATGGACACGGGGGACGGCGTACCGCTCGCGAGGAACGGGTGCGACACCCGCAACGACCTCCTGCGCCGCGACGGCCGGCACCTCCGCTTCCGCACCGGATCCCGCTGCGTGGTCGTCGCCATGACCCTGGACGACCCGTACACCGGCACGACCGTCGAGTGGCGCAAGCAGCAGGCCACCGACGTGCAGATCGACCACGTGGTGCCGCTGTCGTACAGCTGGCAGCTGGGCTCCGCGCGCTGGCCGGAGAACAGGCGCGAACAGTTCGCCAACGACCCGCTGAACCTGATCCCCGTTGAGGGCCGGGCCAACTCGGCCAAGAGCGACTCCGGCCCCGCGTCCTGGCTGCCGCCCGACAAACGGATCAGGTGCGCCTACGCGATCCGCTTCACCCAGGTCGCCGTCAAGTACGAGCTGCCCGTCACGGAGCCGGACAAGCGGACGATGCTGCGGCAGTGCGGCGGCTGACTGCGCTGCCGCACGGCCGCGGCGGCCCTCGCCCGCACCGTCACGCCGTGCCGCCGCGACCGCGGAGAACGCGGGGGGACCACGGACCGTGGACGCGTACCCTCCTGCCGTGGCCCACGACATACGGAAGATCGTGACCGGACTGCCGGGGATGAAGAGCGTCACCGGTGTGTGGAAGGCGGCCGACCGGCGTCTCGCGCGCGGGGACGCCGCCTTCGTCGCGGACCTCGGCATCGCGCTCGCCGGGGCGTACGGCTCCGACGCGGCACGGATGTGGCAGTACCGGAGCGTCTTCGGCCATCAGCCGGACCGCTGCTCCCCCTACGCGGCCTCCCTGCCGGCCTCCAGTCACCCGGCGGAGGAACTGGCCGTCGCGTGCGCCTGCGTGACGGGGCCGGGGCCCGGCGTGGTGGTCAGCAGCCGGAGCAGGTCTGCGGTTGGTCACGTCACCGGAAGTCGCCCACCGGAACCCTCTCGGTTTCCCTCTGCTCGCCCGGCCGGGCCTGGCGAATACTCTTCGCCGCCGCCTCCATGGGAGGCGCCTACAACTCGGGCCTGCGCGGCGCCTACGGCCGGCTGGCGGCCTGGCAGTCCCTCGCCGGGCTCGCCGGGGCCGCGGAGTACGGCACCGCGCGAGACCTCGACCCGCGTACGGGAGTCCGCCTGGTACCACTTCGACGCAGGCACGGCGTGGTTCGATCGCGTGGCCTGGGACATCGGCCTGGCCGCGCTGTCCGCGGGCCGCCGACGGCTCGCCGTACTGGCCGCGACCGACACCGACTGAACGGACACCGGCCGGGAGCCCGGCCCAACCCGGTTCACGCACCCGGCCGCCCGGGCCGCGTTCCCGGTTTCCGGAAGTGCCTCCCAGTACAACGGTTCGGTACAACCACGAACCGGTCCCACTCGTCGGGCTATACGCTCGGTCTCCCATCGGGCACGGTCACTCGCACCGTGCCCTCTGTCAGCCAACACCCGGTCCAGGAGCAACATGTACGGCCATGGCGCGGCGCCGCCCACCCGCAGCGCGGCAACGGTCATCACCCTGCGCGTGCTGTTCGCCGCCGCCGGTGTCCTCACGTGCGGAGTGTTCGCGTGCGTGCCGCTGTTCCGGGTCGCGCTGCTGCGCGGCCGCGGCTACCAGTGGACCGTGGCCTGGCTGAGCCTGCCCGTGTGCATCGCCTGCTTCATGGTCATCGGGGTGCTGCCGGAGACCGACCGCCGCACCGACGTCGCGCTCGCCCTGGTGCTCCTCATCGGCGCGGCCGGCAGCGCCTGGTTCGTGACCGTCGACATCCGCTTCCACAACGAGCTGCGACGCGCCGCCGGTTACGGCGGTGTACCGCTGTCGCAGGCCCCCACGGTGCATTCCGCCTACGGCTACCCGCACTCCGGGTCGCCGTACGCGCAGACGCGGGTACCGCAGGCGCACCTGCCGCAGAACCAGGCCGGCCCGACCCCCACGGCGAACCCGATGCCCCTCACGGCGCCGCCCGCACAGCCGCACGGCACCGTGCCGCCGCCGGTCCACCCGACGCCCGTACCGCCCACGTCCGGACCGCCGCCCGGCCCCGCCCGCATCGACCAGGTCCGCGCCGAACTCGACGAACTCAGCGACTACCTGCGCAGGCAGGACGGCACCCAGCAGGACGGCAGGTGACCGCGGCGGCGGGACGCGTCGTCGCCGACCGCTACGAACTGTCCGCGCTCATCGGACAGGGCGGCATGGGCCAGGTCTGGACGGCCTACGACCAGCGTCTCGACCGGCGCGTCGCCGTGAAGCTGCTGCGCCCGGACAAGGTCGCCGGGCACGAGGCCGACGAACTGCGCCGCCGCTTCCTGCGCGAGTGCCGCGTCACCGCGCAGGTCGACCACCCCGGCCTCGTCACCGTCCACGACGCGGGCAGCCACGACGACGAACTGTTCCTCGTCATGCAGTACGTCGACGGCTCCGACCTCGGCGACCACCTCGCCGAGCACCGCCCCTACCCCTGGCCGTGGGCGGTCGCGGTCGCCGCGCAACTGTGCGCCGTCCTCAGCGCCGTGCACGCCGTGCCGATCGTGCACCGTGACCTCAAACCGCGGAACGTGATGGTGAAGCAGGACGGCACGATCACCGTCCTCGACCTCGGCGTCGCCCACGTCATGGACACCGACACCACCCGCCTCACCCACACCGGCACCCCCATCGGCTCGCCCGCCTACATGTCCCCCGAGCAGGCCATGGGCGGCGCGGTCGGCCCGTACACCGATCTGTACGCACTCGGCGTCGTCCTGCACGAACTGCTCAGCGGAGACGTGCCGTTCGCCGGCTCGACCGTCCTCGGCGTGCTGCACCGGCACCTGTACGAGGCGCCGCTGCCCGTGCGCCGCCTGCGCCCCGAGGTGCCCGAGCCACTCGAAACGCTCGTCCTGCGCCTGCTCGCCAAGGACCCCCAGCACCGCCCCGCCTCCGCGCAGGAGGTCTACGAGGCACTCGTCCCGCTGCTGCCCCCGCGCGGCACCCCCGGCGGAGCCCCCCTCGACCCCACACGGCCGTTCCTGCGCCCGCACTCCCCCTGGCCGGACCGGGCCCGCACGCCCGCGCCGCAGCCCGCCCCGGCCACCCGGAAACAGGACGTCGCCGCCGCCGTCGACGAGGTCAAGCAGCTGCTCGGCGAGGGCCGCATCACGCAGGCCGTCGACATCCTCGGCGCGATCCTGCCGACCGCCGCCCGGCAGCACGGCGAGCACTCCCCGGTGGTGCGCACCCTGCGCAAGCAGTACGCGGCCACCCTCATGGACGACGGCCAGTACCGGCGCGCCCTGCCCGAGCTGCGCCGCCTCGCCGACGAGCGCGCCGCCGAGGCCGGCCACGCCGACCCGGGATCCCTCCGGTTCCGCTACGACTGCGCCCAGTGCCTGGAGGCGCTCGGCGAACCGGCGGCGGCCCTCGCCGAGTACCGGTCGCTGCTGCCCTACTACGAGAACCAGTACGTCGCCGCGGGCGACCCCGCCCTCGCGCACGACGTCCGGCGCCGCATCGGCCTGCTGCTCCTCGCGCTCGGCGACCGCCCCGCCGCCCACGACACGCTGGCCCGCCTGCTGCACGACCTGGAGCGCACCCACGGTCCCGCGCACCCCGTCGCGGCCGAGGTCCGCCGGACACTCCAGTGGCTCGGACAGGTACACGGCTGACACGCGTCCCCGGCCGCCGTGACGGCACGGACCAGCGGGCCCGTACGGTCACGCGACGGGGCGTGGTGCCGGAACTGGCAGCGAATCGTTGGTCGAATGGGTTGGCCAAAGCCCCGCCACTGCCTAACATCGATCACCGCAAGACTTTGTGCATCGGCGCACAATCTCCTCAGGAGGCTTCCTTGCACCGCCGTAGTCGCTCCGTGTTCCTCCTCACCGCCGCCATCGCCGCGGCCCCGCTGGTCACCGCCTGCGGCAACGACGCGCATCCGGGCGCGGCGGCCGTCGTCGGCGGACAGCGGATCACCGTCGCGCAGCTGGAGAACCGGGTCAACGAGGTGCGCGAGGCGCAGCAGGCCGGCGTGCGGGACCAGGCACAGTACGAACAGGCCATCTCCAGCACCGGCACCCTCACCCGCGACACCCTGCACAACATGGTCCTGGACCAGGTGCTGCACCACGCCGCGCGCGACGCGGGCGTGACCGTCACCCGCCGGGAGATGCAGCAGATGCGCGCCGGCCTGGAGCAGCAGGCGGGCGGCGCCGAGGGCCTGGAGGCGACCTGGCTCCAGCAGTACGGCATCGCCCCCAAGCGGCTCGACGAGAACATGCGCCTGCAGCTGGAGGCCCAGAAGCTCGCCAAGCGGCTCGGCACCGACACGTCGCGCCCCGAGTTCTGGAAGGCCCTCTCCGAGGCCTCCAGGGATCTCAACATCGACCTCAACCCGCGCTACGGCACCTGGGACGTCGAGAAGAGCGGCCGCGTCGACGCGAAGACCCCGTGGGTACGGGACGTGACGACGGCGGGGCCGCAGCAGCAGCCCGCGTGACCCCGACCGGGCCGCCGGCGCGAACCGCGCCGGTCCGCGCGGCCTGTGGACAACCCACGGCGCTGTCGGCGCCGTGGGTTACGTTCGGATGGTGAACGCATCCAGCCCCGAAGCCGCCGGTTCCGAAGCCGCCGCCCCCGGCCGTGTCGTCCTGCTCACCACCAGCCACCGCGTCGCCCCCGGTCTGCTGTCCTGGCCCGCCTGGCAGGCGCTGCGTGACGCCGACCGCGTGCTGTGCGCGGACGGCACGCATCCGCAGCTGCCGTATCTGCGGGAGGCGGGCATAGCCGTCGAGGAGACGTCGCCGACCGCCGAGGACCTGCTCGACGCCTGCGCCGGCGGGCACACGGTGGTCGTCGTGGCGAGCGGGGAGGGCGAGCCGGCGCTGACCGACGGTCTGGCGCGGCTCGCGGGCTCGGGCCGGGTGCGGATGCCCGAGCTGGAACTGCTGCCCGCCTCCTACGACCTGCCCGGCGCCCGCCTCCTCGACCTCGTCCAGGTCATGGACCGCATCCGCGCGGAGTGCCCGTGGTCCTCCCGGCAGACCCACGAGGGGCTGGCGAAGTACGGCATCGAGGAGGCGTACGAGCTGGTCGAGGCCATCGAGGACGGCGACCGCGAGGAGCTCCGCGAGGAACTGGGCGACGTCCTGCTGCAGGTCGTCTTCCACGCCCGCATCGCCGAGGAGCACCAGGACGAGCCGTTCTCCATCGACGACGTGGCCGGGACGATCGTCGCCAAGCTCGTCCACCGCCACCCGCACGTCTTCGGCGACGCGACGGCGACCACCCCCGAGGAGGTCAAGGAGCACTGGCTGCGCACCAAGCAGGTGGAGAAGCAGCGTACGTCCGTCACGGAGGGCGTCCCGCTGGGCCAGCCGGGCCTGGCCCTCGCCGCGAAACTGGCCTCCCGTGTCCGCACGGCGGGCCGGGAGGTGACCGTCCCCCGCACCGGGGGCGTCGGTGACGACCTGCTGCGGCTGGCCATCGAGGCCGAGGCGGCCGGGGTCGACCCCGAGGCGGCCCTGAGAGCGGCGGCGCGGGCCTACCGCGACGCCATCAGGGACACGGAGCGGGACTGACAGGCCCGGGGGATACCGTCGGGCCCGTGACCGACCAGCCCGCCCCCCGCGCCGCCGCCGCCCCCGCCGGGGCTCCCGAACTGTTCACCTGGGAGTTCGCCACCGACCCCTACCCCGCCTACGCCTGGCTGCGCGAGCACGCCCCCGTGCACCGCACCCGGCTGCCCAGCGGGGTGGAGGCCTGGCTGGTCACCCGGTACGCCGACGCCAAGCAGGCCCTCGCCGACCAGCGGCTCTCCAAGAACCCGGCGCACCACGACGAGCCCGCGCACGCCCGGGGCAAGACCGGCATCCCCGGCGAGCGCAAGGCCGAGCTGATGACCCATCTGCTCAACATCGACCCCCCGGACCACACCAGGCTGCGCCGCCTGGTCAGCAAGGCGTTCACACCGCGCCGCGTCGCCGAGTTCGCCCCCCGCGTGCAGGAGATCACCGACCGGCTGATCGACGGCTTCGCCGCGCGGGGCTCCGCCGACCTCATCCACGACTTCGCCTTCCCGCTCCCCATCCACGCCATCTGCGACCTGCTCGGCGTCCCCCGCGAGGACCAGGACGACTTCCGCGACTGGGCGGGCATGATGATCCGGCACGGAGGCGGCCCGCGCGGCGGAGTCGCCCGCTCCGTGAAGAAGATGCGCGGCTACCTCGCCGAGCTCATCCACCGCAAGCGCGCCGCCCTGCCCGCCGAACCGGCCCCCGGCGAGGACCTCATCTCCGGTCTCATCCGCGCCTCCGACCACGGCGAACACCTCACGGAGAACGAGGCGGCGGCGATGGCGTTCATCCTGCTGTTCGCCGGCTTCGAAACCACCGTCAACCTCATCGGCAACGGCACCTACGCCCTGCTCACCCACCCCGGCCAGCGTGCCCGCCTCCAGGACTCCCTGGCCGCCGGCGAACGCGGCCTGCTGGCCACCGGCGTCGAGGAACTCCTGCGCTACGACGGCCCGGTGGAGCTGGCCACCTGGCGGTTCGCCACCGAGCCGCTCACCGTCGGCGGCCGGGACATCGCGCCCGGCGACCCCGTCCTCGTCGTCCTGGCCGCCGCCGACCGGGACCCGGCACGGTTCGCGAACCCGGACGTCCTCGACCTCGGCCGCACGGACAACCAGCACCTCGGATACGGGCACGGCATCCACTACTGCCTCGGCGCCCCGCTCGCCCGCCTGGAGGGGCAGACCGCGCTCGCCACACTCCTCACCCGGCTGCCCGACCTGCGACTCGCCGCGGACCCGGCCGAGTTGCGGTGGCGCGGCGGCCTCATCATGCGCGGACTGCGCACCCTCCCGGTCGCGTTCACACCGGAGGCCTGACACGCCGTAGGGACGGAGCCGTCCCTTTACACCACGCACATGACTGCCCGTCAGCAATGTGATCTTCACGTGATCTGCGCGGCATGAACTTGTGACTGCTGTTCGAATACCTATACGTTCCGCATCAGCGTGGCCCCGAGTCACACCCGCCGCGCCGTTCACCGCTGTCTCGCGAAAGGTCCGCGCATGCTCTCCGGGAACGGTCGTCACCGTCGCCCCCGCCAGGCTCCGGCACTCCTTGTCGCGGCCGGGGTGACCGGCTCCGCCATCGCCATCCCGCTGCTCGGTGCCACCAGCGCCGGCGCGGCCGAAGGCGCCACGTGGGACAGGGTCGCCGAGTGCGAGACCGGCGGCTCCTGGAGCCAGAACACCGGCAACGGGTACTACGGCGGGCTGCAGTTGACCCAGGAGGACTGGGAGGCGTACGGCGGCCTCGAGTTCGCGGCCAGCGCCGACCGGGCGAGCCGTTCGCAGCAGATAGCCGTCGCCGAGAACCTGCTCGACGACAAGGGCGCCGACGCCTGGCCGACCTGTGGACTGCTCGCCGGCCTCGGCGGCGACACCGGCGACGCCGGTGTGGACACGGGTGTGTCCGAGTCGCCCGGCACGGACGGCATCCCGGGCGACACCTCCGACGGCACCTCGGACGAGCCGGGTGCGTCCCTGCCCACCTCGTCCGACGGGTCCGCCACCGACTCCCCGGACTCGGCGGACTCCGCCGCCGAAGCCGGTGACACCGGTGACTCCGGCGGACCGGACGAGGCCGGCGCGAGCCCCGCCCCCGGAGGATCCGCCGACACCACCCAACAGGACGACTCGGACAAGTCGGGGCAGAGTGGCGCCGCTTCGGCGGACCCGGAAACCGGCGGGACCGGCACGGGCCGTCACCGCGGCACCGGCGCGGACGAGGCCGGGGGAAGTGTCGGAGACGGCCGCGAGGACGGCTCCTCGGGCCGCCACGCCTCGCGCGACGCGGACGCCGCCCGTGACGCCGTCGACGGCACCTACACCGTCCGTACCGGAGACAACCTCTGGGTCATCGCCGACTCCCTCGACCTCCAGGGCGGATGGCACGGCCTCTACGCCGCGAACCGTGAGACGGTCGGCGACGACCCCGATCTGATCCTTCCCGGTCAGAAGCTTGCGGTACAGGGCGAATCGGTCGAAAAGTAGCGGGAGTTCACGTCATAGTTCGCTGCGTATTGTCCGATTCAGAGGCGATGAGAGATAGGTCTCAGAGGCCCTGATCCTCTTTGAAATCCGGGCGGGCGCGTGTCTACGGTCAGGACCGCTCGCCACTGGCGGGCCCCGGCCACCGCAACGCCGAATCCTGCCAGTGGCGGCCCGGGAACAGTCGTCGCGTCAAGCGCCGTAGGCAGGAGCGGGGGACCCAAGGTAAGTGCCGGAACCGGCTGTTGAGCCGGCCCCGGCTTGGGGTGGAGCCGCGCGCACCGCAGTGTGCCGCGGCCGGGCAACTCAACCGGCCCGAACCCGACAGCTCACCTCGCAGGCGTCGGTGAGGGGATCAACCATGCTGCTTTCCGGCACGGGCAAGCACCGTCGTCCGACCGCATTCCGGCGCTCCACCCGCGCCATGGCCGTAGCCGGCGTCGCCGGCGCCGCCGTCGCAGGGCCGCTGATGGCCTCCGGCACCGCCTCCGCCGCCACCGCCTCCGAGTGGGACGCCGTCGCCCAGTGCGAGTCCGGCGGCGACTGGTCCATCAACACCGGTAACGGCTACTACGGCGGCCTGCAGTTCTCCGCCTCCACCTGGGCCGGCTACGGCGGCACGCAGTACGCCTCGTCCGCCGACCAGGCCAGCAAGGCGCAGCAGATCGAGATCGCCGAGAAGGTCCTCGCGGCTCAGGGCAAGGGCGCCTGGCCGGTCTGCGGCACCGGCCTGTCGAGCGCCTCGCCCGGCGGCGGCTCCGACTCCGGTTCCGGTTCCGCGGCGGGCTCCGGCTCCGGCCAGAGCACGGGCGGCGGCGACACCGCCACCACCGACCGCTCCGCCGAGCAGCCCGCCACCCGCTCCCAGGAGCGCCCGGCCCAGAAGAAGACCGTCACCACGCCGACCGGCAAGAAGGTCAAGAAGGGCGACGGCGAGTACAAGGTCGTCAAGGGCGACAGCCTCAGCTCCATCGCCGACGAGCACCACGTCAAGGGCGGCTGGGCGAAGCTGTTCAAGCTGAACAAGGACATCGTCCAGGAGGCCGACCTCATCTACCCCGGTCAGCGGCTGCACCTGAAGTGAGCCACGGCCCGGACTGAACCCGGCCGCCGGAATCTGAACCCCGTCGCCCGCGCGTACGTATCTCTGTTCAGGGGCCCTGTTGCCCCTCGCGGGCCCGCGCGCGGCCCGGCCACCCCCGTCCCCACGGGCTCCCCGCCCCGGTGCGTCCTTCCCCCGTACGCACCGGGGCGGGGTCATGCGTACCGCCGCACATGGGGTCACGCGAGGCGATACGGGCCGGACGGCACATGCACAGGGCGCCGCCCCGCCCGTTCCCCCGGTCTTCATCCGCCACCCCCTTTGTTCCGACGGTGAACAATGGGTACCGTCTGACTGTCCACGGGACGGCCGGTCGGCTGGCCGACGGCCCGGGGACGGTTAGGCTCTAGTCGCACGGCACGTCAAGGCCGCCAAGGCCCGCGTGCCCCGCACTTCCAGCGTCACATCCGAAGAAGGAGATGCTCGTGCCGTCCATCGACGTCGTCGTAGCCCGGGAAATCCTGGACTCCCGAGGCAACCCCACGGTCGAGGTCGAGGTCGGCCTCGACGACGGCAGCACGGGTCGTGCCGCCGTCCCGTCCGGAGCGTCGACGGGCGCCTTCGAGGCCATCGAGCTCCGTGACGGTGACCCGAACCGCTACCACGGCAAGGGTGTCGAGAAGGCCGTCCTCGCCGTCATCGAGCAGATCGGCCCGGAGCTGGTCGGCTACGACGCCACCGAGCAGCGCCTGATCGACCAGGCGATGTTCGACCTGGACGCCACCGACAACAAGGGCTCTCTCGGCGCCAACGCCATCCTCGGCGTCTCCCTCGCCGTCGCCCACGCCGCGTCCGAGGCGTCCGACCTCCCCCTCTTCCGCTACCTGGGCGGCCCGAACGCGCACCTGCTGCCGGTGCCCATGATGAACATCCTGAACGGCGGCTCGCACGCCGACTCCAACGTGGACATCCAGGAGTTCATGATCGCGCCGATCGGCGCCGAGTCCTTCTCCGAGGCGCTGCGCTGGGGCACCGAGGTGTACCACACCCTCAAGAAGGTACTGAAGAGCAAGGGCCTGGCCACCGGCCTCGGCGACGAGGGCGGCTTCGCCCCCAACCTCGGCTCCAACCGCGAGGCCCTCGACCTCATCCTCGAGGCCGTCAACGAGGCCGGGTACACGCCGGGCGAGCAGATCGCCCTCGCCCTCGACGTCGCCGCGTCCGAGTTCTACAAGGACGGCGTCTACACCTTCGAGGGCAAGGAGCGCTCGGCCGCCGACATGACCGAGTACTACGCCGAGCTCGTCGAGGCGTACCCGCTCGTCTCCATCGAGGACCCGCTGTTCGAGGACGACTGGGAGGGCTGGAAGACCATCACCGACCGGCTCGGTGACAAGGTCCAGCTCGTCGGCGACGACCTGTTCGTCACCAACCCGGAGCGCCTGGCCCGCGGCATCGAGGACGGCGCCGCCAACGCCCTGCTCGTCAAGGTCAACCAGATCGGCTCGCTCACCGAGACGCTGGACGCCGTCGAGCTGGCGCAGCGCAGCGGCTTCAAGTGCATGATGTCCCACCGCTCCGGCGAGACCGAGGACGTCACCATCGCCGACCTGGCCGTCGCCACCAACTGCGGCCAGATCAAGACGGGCGCCCCGGCCCGTTCCGAGCGTGTCGCCAAGTACAACCAGCTGCTGCGCATCGAGGAGATCCTCGACGACGCCGCGGTGTACGCGGGCCGCAGCGCCTTCCCGCGCTACAAGGGCTGACCGGCCGGGCCCGCCGGGCCACGCCTGAGCCAGTCGTACGTACGTCCCCGTACGCGGTCCCGTACCGTGTCCGGGGACGTACGCGCGTGGAATGCGGACCCGGAAGCGGGAGCGGGAGGCGGGGAGACATGGCCGTGAAGGACCGGGACCGGTTCTCCACCACGACCAGGCTCAGGCTGCTCGGTGAGCAGACCGCGGCCCGGGTCTACCGCTCGCAGACCCGCCGCCAGGCCCGCCGCTCCCGCCTGACGGGGCGGGCGGCGCTCCTCGCCCTGGTGGTCTGCTCCCTGGTCGTGGCCCTGGCCTACCCGATGCGGCAGTACGTCTCCCAGCGCGCCGACATCGCCGACCTGGAGCGGCAGAAGCAGCAGGCGAAGGAGCGCGTCGAACGGCTGCGCGACACCAAGGCGCGCTGGCAGGACGACGCGTACGCCGAGCAGCAGATCCGGAAGCGGCTGCACTACGTGATGCCCGGAGAGACCGGCTACGTCGTGGTCGACCCGGGCGCCGTCCGGCAGTCCCGCGCCGACCGGGGACGGGCCGACCGCCCCTGGTACGCGAACATGTGGGACGGCGTCGACACGGCCGACGCCGCCGAATAGCACAGCAGACAGGCCGTGACGGACCGGCCGGACACGCCGGTCCAGGCAGACAGGTCGAGAAAGACAGGTATGGACACGCCCCCGCCGCCCACCCCGCGCACCGAGCCCACCGACGCGGACGTCGAGGCCTTCAAGGAGCAGCTCGGCCGCCCGCCGCGCGGCCTGCGGGCCATCGCGCACCGCTGCCCCTGCGGGCAGCCCGCCGTCGTGGAGACGGCGCCCCGGCTGCCCGACGGCACGCCCTTCCCGACGCTGTACTACCTGACGTGCCCTAAGGCGAACTCGGCGATCGGCACGCTGGAGGCGAACGGCGTGATGAAGGAGATGACCGAGCGCCTGGCCACCGACCCGGAGCTGGCCGCCGCCTACCGGGCAGCGCACGAGGACTACCTCCGCCGCCGGGACGCGATCGAGGAGTTGCGGAACTTCCCCAGCGCGGGCGGCATGCCGGACCGGGTGAAGTGCCTGCACGTCCTGGTCGCCCACGCGCTGGCGGCCGGACCCGGAGTGAACCCGCTGGGAGACGAGGCGCTGGCGATGCTGCCGCAATGGTGGGCGAGGGGCACGTGTGTGACGGGCACGCGGGAGGACGCGGAATGACCCGGGTCGCAGCGATCGACTGCGGTACGAACTCCATCCGCCTGCTGGTGGCCGACTGCGACCCCGCGACGGGTGAGCTCGTCGACCTGGACCGTCGCATGACGATCGTCCGCCTCGGCCAGGGCGTCGACCGCACGGGCCGGCTGGCCCCCGAGGCCCTGGAGCGCACGTTCGCGGCCTGCCGCGCGTACGCGGAGATCATCGAGGAGCACGGGGCGGAACGCCTCCGCTTCGTCGCCACGTCCGCGTCCCGCGACGCGGAGAACCGCGACGACTTCGTCCGCGGGGTGCGGGACATCCTGGGCGTGGAGCCGGAGGTCGTCACGGGCGAGCAGGAGGCCGAGTTCTCCTTCACGGGCGCGACCAGGGAACTGGCGGGCCGCGAGGATCTCGGCCACCCGTTCCTGGTGGTGGACATCGGCGGCGGCTCGACGGAGTTCGTCGTCGGCGACGACCACGTCCACGCGGCCCGCTCGGTCGACGTCGGCTGCGTACGGATGACCGAGCGCCACCTGGTGACGGACGGGACGGTCACCGACCCGCCGACGCCGCAGCAGATCGCGGCGATACGGGCCGACATCGCGTCGGCACTGGACCTCGCGGAGCAGACGGTGCCGCTGCGCGAGGCACGCACCCTGGTCGGCCTGGCCGGCTCGGTCACGACCCTCTCGGCGATCGCCCAGGACCTGCCCGCGTACGACTCGACGGCGATCCACCACTCCCGGGTCTCCCGCGAGCGTGTCCGCGAACTGACGGACCGGCTGGTGAACTCCACCCACGCCGAACGCGCCGCCATCCCCTCCATGCACCCCGGCCGCGTCGACGTCATCGCGGCCGGCGCCCTGATCCTCCTCACGATCATGGAACGGACGGGCGCGGAGGAGGTCGTGGTGAGCGAACACGACATCCTGGACGGCATCGCGTTCAGCGCGGCGAGCGGGGCCGGTTCGTAGGCGGTCCCGGGCCCGGGGGCGACGGTAGTCCCGCCTCCGCGGTTTCCGCCGTCGTGGCGCAGGTCCTCCGGCCGGACGCCCCACCGCCGTCCGGCAGACGGGCAGTTCTCGCTCGTGCCCTGCGCGGAACAGGCGCAGGAGCGCCCGTGCGGCCGCAGTTGGCCGTACGGGGGCGGGAGCCCGCCGTTCCCGGTCACGCGCTCGGTGCGCGCGACGGCGTGTACGCGCGTCCTGCTCGCGCGGGCGTCGTGTCCACGTGTCCTGCTCGGGCGGCCGCCTCCGCCGCCCATGTATCCCCTTTGTATCCCCACCCCCTTCAATCGCCGGGACACCGACGTCCCGGGAGGACACCCATGTCCACGCGTTCTGGAAGTCCTGGCAGCACGAAGATCAGCAGGCGCCGGGTGCTCGCCCTCGGTGGCGGGCTCGCCGGGGGCGCCCTCGTGGCGGGTGCGCCGTCCGCGTCGGCCGCGACCGACTGGATCCGGTTGCCCGTCGTCACGGCCAACATCGGCCGCAAGAATCCCGGTGCGCGTGAGGACGCCATCCACGACGTGCGGTTCGGCGACAGCGGCAACCGCCCCCTCGTGGGCTGGCAGGAGATCCGCGAGGGCGACAACGACAACCTCGAGTGCGCGTACATCGAGAAGTACTTCGGCGACGCCTACGCCAACCCCCATCTCTTGCACGAGACGGCCTACCGTGTCCCGCTCTCCGTGCCCGCGCCCTGGAAGATCGTCGAACGGGGCAACACCTTCGTGCACGGCGGCATCTCGGGCATCACGCCGCCGCGCTGGATCAACGAAGTGGTCGTGGAGCACGCCGACCACCCCGGTCTCGAGTTCGCGCTGATCAACACGCACTACATCGCGGGCGCGTACAACGGCGACGGGAACCCGAACCTGCGCGACGAGTGGGACCTGCACAAGCAGAAGCACAAGGACCGTGTGCTCGCCCACCACCAGGCCGGGCGCCTCGTCATCTGGACGGCCGACACCAACAACCCGAACTACGTGAAGGCCACCGGGTGGGACGCCGAGCGGCAGGTGTTCACCGGCGGCATCGACAGGATCAACTGGATGCCCGGCGACGGACGCGTCCAGCTCGACCTGCTGGGCACCCACAGCGTGGACATGCGCGTCGACGGTCACGACGCGCGTGTGGCCGTCTTCCGCATCCGGCTGGCCTGACGCCGAGCGGCGGTCCGGCCGCCGCGCGGCGCCCCCGCGCAGCCCTCGCCCGGCTCTCCCCTGAGCAGGCCGGACGGCGTATGAGCGTTCCGAGGGGTCCGGACGGGCCCCTCGGTGCCCCCTTCACGAGAATGTTCGTGAAGTTCTTCACAAGGAATTCGGCCCGGTCGTGGCACCGACGGGGGTCCGTTGACCGTTCTGGGTGCCCGACAACCCTTTGAACACGTTCAGAAGGCCTGGTGGGGGCCCTGCGGCGAGAGGCCTTCCGGAGCGGGCCGCGGACCCCTCACGTACCGGCCGAGGGTCCAGACGGGCAGCTCACGCGGTATGGGCAGGGCGTCGTCCGGGGCGCCGGGCCGCCCTCCCGCGTTCCGCCCACGCCAAAGGGGGCGCGGAGTTTAACACAAACGCCGTAGGAGCTTGTGAAGGGGCGCACGAGGTACCCCCCTCCCACGGGTGGATACTCGATGGCATGAGCACCACGGAGCGTCCCAGGATCCTCGTAGTAGGCGGTGGGTACGTAGGCCTGTACGCAGCTCGTCGCATTCTCAAGAAGATGCGCTACGGCGAGGCGACCGTCACGGTCGTCGACCCGCGCTCGTACATGACCTACCAGCCCTTCCTCCCCGAAGCCGCCGCCGGCAGCATCTCCCCGCGTCACGTCGTCGTCCCGCTGCGACGCGTGCTTCCCAAGGCGGAGATCCTCACCGGCCGGGTCACCACCATCGACCAGGACCGCAAGGTCGCCACCGTCGCGCCGCTGGTCGGCGAGGCGTACGAGCTGCCCTTCGACTACCTGATCGTCGCAATGGGCGCGGTCTCCCGCACCTTCCCGATCCCCGGCCTCGCCGAGCAGGGCATCGGCATGAAGGGCATCGAGGAGGCCATCGGCCTGCGCAACCACGTCCTCGAGCAGCTCGACAAGGCCGACTCCACCACCGACGAGGAGATCCGCCGCAAGGCGCTCACCTTCGTCTTCGTGGGCGGCGGTTTCGCCGGTGCGGAGACCATCGGCGAGGTCGAGGACATGGCCCGGGACGCCGCGAAGTACTACAACAACGTGTCCCGCGAGGACATGCGCTTCATCCTCGTCGACGCCGCGGACAAGATCCTCCCCGAGGTCGGTCCCAAGCTCGGCGCGTACGGCAAGGAGCACCTCGAGGGCCGTGGCGTCGAGGTCTACCTGTCGACCTCCATGGAGACCTGCGTCGACGGCCACGTCGTGCTGAAGAACGGGCTCGAGGTCGACTCCGACACGATCGTCTGGACCGCGGGCGTCAAGCCGAACCCGGTCCTCTCCCGCTTCGGTCTGCCGCTCGGCCCGCGCGGTCACGTCGACTGCGAGCCGACGCTCCAGGTCAAGGGCACCGACTACGTCTGGGCCGCCGGCGACAACGCCCAGGTCCCGGACCTGGTCGGCCGCAAGGCCGGCAACGACAACGCCTGGTGCCCGCCGAACGCGCAGCACGCGCTGCGGCAGTCCAAGGTGCTCGGGGACAACGTGATCTCCGGCCTGCGCGGCTTCCCGCAGCGGGCGTACAGCCACGCCAACAAGGGCGCCGTCGCGGGCCTCGGCCTGCACAAGGGCGTCGCGATGATCGTCATGGGCAAGATGAAGATCAAGCTCAAGGGCCGCCTCGCCTGGTACATGCACCGTGGCTACCACGGTCTGGCGATGCCGACCTGGAACCGCAAGATCCGCGTCTTCGCCGACTGGACCCTCGCCGTGTTCCTCAAGCGCGAGGTCGTCTCCCTCGGCGCGATCGAGACGCCGCGCGAGGAGTTCTACGAGGCCGCCAAGCCCGCGCCGCAGGCCGTGACGGCCGACCGGGTGGGGGAGAAGACCAAGGTTTCCTGACCCCGCCTCACGGTCACCGTACGGCCCGTGCCACGCGTACGGCCCGTACAGCGCTCCGTTCGCCCCGAAGGGGCCGCCCGCCATCCGTGGTGCGGGCGGCCCCTTCGGTGTTTCCCCGACCCACGTGCCGTCCGGGGCCGCGTGTCCACGCCTCGTCCGTGCGACGCTCCCGACCCCCCGTGCTCCCGGCCGCCCCCCGCGTACGCCCGACACGCCCGCAGGCGGTCTTCCGTCGCGCCCCGACCTCGTGCAACATGCACTTGTTTTGCCCGCTCATGACCCCCAGCGGGACTGTAAGGCGGACGTCAGGTGTTTACGTAGCAAGCGGTCACCAGGACCGTTGTCACGGAGGTGTGCGCCATGGCAGATGCCGCGTCGCGGCTGAACGGCCTCTTCGAACAGTTGCTGGGAGCCCCGCTCCCGGTGCGTATCCGCGCCTGGGACGGCTCGACGGCGGGCCCACCCGGCGCGCCCGTGCTGGTCGTCCGCAACCGCCGCGCGCTGCGCCGCCTGCTGTGGAAGCCGGGGGAACTCGGCCTGGCCCGCGCCTGGGTGGCCGGCGACCTGGACGTCGAGGGCGACCTCTACACCGCGCTCGACGCGATCTCCGGCATGGTCTGGGAGCGCGACGAGGACGCCAGGACGCTCGCCGAGGCGCTGCGCGATCCCGAGGTACGGGCCGCGGTACGGGGGCTGGTGAGGCTCGCCGGACCGCCGCTGCCGCCCGCCCCGCCCCGCGAGGAGGTGCGCGGACGCCGCGGCCACCTGCACACCAGGCGCACCGACAAACGCGCGATCAGCCACCACTACGACGTGGGCAACGACTTCTACGAAATCGTCCTCGGCCCGTCCATGGTGTACTCCTGCGCCTACTGGGAGGCCCCCGAGGCCAAGGGCGGCACCCTGGAGGACGCGCAGCGCGACAAGCTCGAACTGGTATGCCGCAAGCTCGCCCTGAAGCCGGGTCAGCGGCTGCTGGACGTCGGCTGCGGCTGGGGCTCCATGGCCATCCAGGCCGCCCGCGAGCACGGTGTGAGCGTCGTCGGCATCACCCTGTCCCAGGAGCAGGCGGCGTACGCCCGCAAGCGTGTCGCCGACGAGGGGCTGACCGACCGGATCGAGATCCGCGTCCAGGACTACCGGGACGTCCGCGACGGACCCTACGACGCGATCTCCTCCATCGGCATGGCCGAACACGTCGGCGCCGACCGCTATCTGCGGTACGCCCGGGACCTGCACGGCCTGCTCGAACCGGGCGGGCGGCTCCTCAACCACCAGATCGCCCGCCGGCCGCAGCGCGACGAATCGGCGTACAACGTCAACGCGTTCATCGACGCCTACGTCTTCCCCGACGGGGAGCTCGCCCCGGTCGGCACCACCGTCACCCAGCTGGAGCGCGCCGGGTTCGAGGTGCGCGACGTGGAGTCGATCCGCGAGCACTACGCGCTGACACTGCGCCGCTGGGTGACCAATCTGGAGGCCGACTGGCGGCGCGCCGAGCGGCTCGCCGGACCCGGCAGGGCCCGCGTCTGGCGGCTGTACATGGCGGCGTCGGCCCTGGCCTTCGAGCACAACCGCATCGGCGTCAACCAGGTCCTGGCCGTGAAGCCCCGGGAGTCCGGATCCTCCGGCATGCCGCTGCGCGCCCGCACCTGGAACTGAAACACCTGGAACCGAAACTCCTGGGACTGAAACTCCTGGGACTGAAACTCCTGGGACTGAAACTCCTGGGACTGAACCCACCTGGAACCGGACCCGTCGGGAGCTGAACCCGTCGGGAAGGGGACCGGTCGGGGAGGGACCCAGCCGGGAACCGAACGCACCGGGCCCCGTCCTCCGTGGACGGGGCCCGGCGCGCTGCAGGTGGCCGCCTACTCCGCCTTGATCGCCTCCAGCGTGTTCAGGCGGGCCGCCCGCCGCGCCGGCCACAGCGCGGCCAGCACACCCACCGTCCCCGCCAGCAGCAGGAAGAGCGCCATCCGCCCCCAGGGCAGGACCAGTTCGTACGTCGCCATCGACGTGCCGAGCAGCTCACCGGCCGCCCAGCCGAAGAACACCCCGAGGCCGATGCCCAGCACCCCGCCGAAGAGGGAGATCACCAGCGATTCCAGGCGGACCATCCGCTTGATGCCCCGGCGGTCCAGGCCGATGGCGCGCAGCATGCCGATCTCCTGGGAGCGCTCGAACACCGACATCGCGAGGGTGTTGATGACGCCGAGGACCGCGACGATCACGGCCATCGCGAGGAGTCCGTAGACCATGTTCAGCATCAGCGTGAACAGCTGAGCGATCTGGTCGGAGATGTCCTCCTTGTCCTGGACGGCGATCGCCGGGTTGTCACCAAGAGCCTTCTCCAGCCGGTCCTTCACGGCGCCGGACGCGCCCTCGGACGTCTTCACCATGACCCGCATGTCGGCCGGGTGGCTCTGGTGCGGGGTGAGGGTCCCGGCGTCGAGCATGATGCCGCTGATCATGTCGTTGCCGACGTAGACCCCGGCGACCGTCAGGCGCTGCTTCTTGCCGTCCTCGTAGGAGACGGTGAAGGCCGAGCCCGTCTTCCAGTGGTGCGACGCCGCCGTGTCCTCGTCCACGACGACCCGGCTGCCGCCCACCTCGAAGGTGCCGGTGCGCACCTCCAGGTCGGTCAGCCTGCCGATGGTGGCGCCGTCGACGCCGGTCAGGTGCTCGGTCTCACCGTCGATGCGGGACGGCGCGTTGCGCATCGGGCTGGTGGCGGTGACGCCGTCCGTCTTCCGCAGCTTCTCCTCGACGTCCGGGGAGAGGTTGTAGCCGTTGTTCATGGACACCACGTAGTCGGCCCGGATCGACGCCGACGCCATCTTGTCGATGGCCTTCTGCAGGCTGCCCGCCATCACGGTCATGCCGGTGATGAGCGTCAGGCCGATCATCAGCGCGGAGGCCGTGGCGGCCGTACGGCGCGGGTTGCGCACCGAGTTCTGCCGGGCGAGCTTGCCGGAGATGCCGAACACGCGCAGCACGGGCGCGGCGGCGGCGATCAGCGGCCGGGACAGCAGCGGCGTCAGGATGAACACGCCGATGATCAGCAGGACCGCGCCGATCCCCATCGGGGCCTGCCCGTCCGAGCCGCTCATCGTGGTCGCCGCAAGGACGACCGCGATGCCCGCCGCGGAGAACAACGCGCCCAGCGTGTTGCGCAGCACCAGCGACTTGGCCGTCGCCTTCGCGTGCACGCTGCTCATCGCGGCCACCGGCGGGATCTTCGCCGCACGCCGGCCGGGCAGCCACGCGGCGAGCATCGTGACGAGGACACCGACCGCGAGGGCGGCGCCGACCGTGCCCGGGGAGACGATCAGCGGCCCGTCGGGCACGGTCCCGCCGAACGAGCCCATCAGGGACCGCAGTCCGGCGCCGATACCGATGCCGGCGAGCAGCCCGGTCACGGCGGCGACCGTGCCCACCACGAACGCCTCGACGAGCACCGACCGCGTGACCTGCCTGCGCGACGCGCCGACCGCACGCAGCAGCGCCAGCTCCCGGGTGCGCTGGGCGACCAGCATGGTGAAGGTGTTCGCGATGATGAACGTACCGACGAACAGCGCGATGCCCGCGAACACCAGAAGGCCCTGCTTCATCCCGCTCATCGAGGAGGCGATCATCTCGGCCTGCTCGTCGGCGAGCCGCTCGCCCGTGGTGGTCTCAGTGACGTCCTTCGGCAGGGCGCGGTCCAGCTCGGCCTTCAGCGCGGCCTGCGTGACGCCCGGCTTCGCCCCGACGGCGATCTCGTCGTACGTCCCCGGCTTGCCCAGCAGCTTCTGCGCGGTCGCCGTGTCGAACAGGGCGAGGCTGCCGCCGGCCGCCACGTTGCCGTCGTCGGTGGTGAAGATGCCGACGATCGTCGGCTTCAGCACGGGTCCGTCCACCGACAGCCGTACGGTGTCGCCGACCTCGTACCCGGCCCGCTCGGCGGTCTCGGCGTCCACCAGGATCTCGCCCGGGCCCTTCGGGGCGTGCCCGCCGACCAGCGGGTACCGCGGGTCCTTCGTACCCCAGTAGTTGCCGCCCTGGGACTGGAAGCCGTTGCCGATCAGCTCGCCGTCCTTGTCGGCCATGGCGGTGAAGCCGCTGACGACGCCGACGGCGGAGGCGGCGCCCGGCACCCGGGCGCTGCGCTCCAGCAGCGCCTGCGTCAGCTCGGGCTCCTTGCCGACCCGGTCGCCCTCGGCGTCCTGGTAGTCGGGCCGGACGGCGACGTCGACGTGGTCGAAGCCCTTGGCGGAACTCTTCTGGTACGCCTCGGCGATGGTGTTGGTGAAGACCAGCGTCCCCGACACGAACGCCACGCCGAGCATGACGGCGAGCACGGTCATCAGGAGCCGGGCCTTGTGCGCGAGTACGTTGCGCAGGGCGGTACGGAACATGGGGTTCTTCCCAGTCGGAGGGGCGGTCGGGGTGCGGCTCGGGTTCGGCCGGGTGTTCAGCTGGTGCGGCCCCGGGCGTCGAACGCCTTCATGCGGTCGAGCACCGAGTCGGCCGTCGGCCCGTTCATCTCGTCGACGATCCGGCCGTCCGCGAGGAAGACCACCCGGTCCGCGTAGGCCGCCGCCACCGGATCGTGGGTCACCATCACGACCGTCTGCCCCAGCTCCCGCACCGAGTTGCGCAGGAAGCCCAGCACCTCCGCGCCGGAGCGCGAGTCGAGGTTGCCGGTCGGTTCGTCCCCGAAGATGATCTCGGGGCGGGCGGCCAGTGCCCGCGCGACGGCGACCCGCTGCTGCTGCCCGCCGGACAGCTGCGAGGGCCGGTGACCGAGCCGGTCGGCGAGGCCGATCATGCGGATCACGTCGTCCAGCCACTGCTGGTCCGGCTTGCGGCCCGCGATGTCCATGGGGAGCGTGATGTTCTCCAGGGCGGTCAGCGTGGGCAGCAGGTTGAACGCCTGGAAGATGAAGCCGATCTTGTCCCGGCGCAACTTCGTGAGCTGCTTGTCCTTCAGGGTGCCCAGCTCGGTCTCACCGATGCGCACCGAACCGGAGGAGAAGGTGTCGAGTCCGGCCACGCAGTGCATGAGCGTGGACTTTCCCGAACCCGAGGGGCCCATGATCGCGGTGAACTCGGCCTGCCGGAAGTCGACGGAGACCCGGTCCAGCGCGACCACCTGGGTCTCGCCCTGTCCGTAGATCTTCGACAGTTCCGTGGCGCGTGCGGCCACGGTGGTGGACCGGTCGGCGACGGGTGCGGTGGTGGTCACGGGAAGACCCTCCTGTGGGACGGGGATGAGGACGGCGACGAGCACACGGACGGTCCGGCGGGACGCGGACGGTCCCGGGAGGCCGTCGGGACGGTGACCCGACACTCATCCATGGTCCTACTCGTGAGGCGCCGTGTAGTCAGCCGCTGCTCCCGTTCCGGGGGGCGACCTGGGGCGGAGCACGCGCGGTCGTGTCATACCTGGGGATGACGGACGCCCCTGAGTACAGGGCGGGTTGAGAACCGGTGGAGCCACCTCGTTCGGACGGTGAAATTACGTCATTCCCCATGCGCATCCGCACGTCACACGTAAGGCTATTGGCAAGTGCGGATGGCCTGCCCCGGTGTCTGATGCACCCTCAGACATCAATAAAATCAGACAACATCGGGTCCGGGCGGCAGTTGTGGAAGGGGGGCGCCCCGATACGCTCGGATTATCTTGCGGAGCCCATGGCCTGCCCGGATGGTGGAATGCAGACACGGCGAGCTTAAACCTCGCTGCCCCTTCGCGGGCGTGCCGGTTCAAGTCCGGCTCCGGGCACCACCGCTAGTAGCGCACCACCTCCAGTAGAGCTCCTGAGCGGTGGAGTCTGGACATGGCGCTGTCCCGTTCAGGTCTTGGAGGCGCAGCGGCGGCACGGATCGTCCGGCGCTCTCCCTGACTCGTGTAATGGCCCGCAAGAATCGGATGGTGCCGACCATGGCCGCCCGGCCGGAGAGCGGGGTGGGCCGTCCCTTCGCGACGCCCTCGGAGCACGTGCGAGAGGGCCGTCCAGGTCGGTGCGGGTTTGCGCCGTACCGGTGAGCCGGGGGGATCGCGGAGTCGACAGGTCCGCTGTACCTTCCTCTGGCGACATCGTGATTCCGGCTGCTTGTCTGAGCCAACACCACGCCACGGAAGGCGAATTTCTCGACGCCACCTACCAGGGAGAGACGTGAAACGTCATCTGCTGCACGGTCTGTTTGCGCCCTTGCTCCTCGTGTTGGGCATGGTGACCGGTGTGGTCGGTCAAGCTCATGCCCAGGTCGTCGCCGACGGCGACGGCGACGGACTTGACGACTCGTTGGAGGACACCGTCGCCACACAGTTCTTTCCGTGGGTCTGGTTCGACAGCGGCGAGGACTCCGGCTGCGCCGATCCGGCGTCGAGCGGCAACCCGGGCACCGCACTCGCCCGTGTCAGACCCCACCCGGCCGACCCGGGCAAGATCGCGATCCTGTACACGGTCCTGTACCGCCAGGACTGCGGTGACTGGTTCGGCGGCGGGCACTCCGGCGACGTCGAACCGTTCTCCCTGACGCTCACCCCTCAGGCCGACTGCCCGACCGGCTACGCCGCCTTCGCATTGAAGACGATCGCCCACGAGGGCACCGCCTTCGAGCACGTCGACGAACGCCTGCTGGGCAACGACTGCAACTGGGGCCGGGCCGCCGGCGGCTCACCCCAGGTCGCGAGGATCTACTCCGCGGAGAACAAGCACGGCAACTACGCCTCCCTCAGCACCTGCGAATCGGGTGCGGCGGGCAACGACCACTGCTCGGAGAGCTACACCCTCCCGTACACGGTCCACAACGTGGGCGAGGACGGGGCGCGTCGCCTCGACGAACTGTCCGCCTACCAGTTCCCCGGCGAGTACGCCTGGTCCGCGGTGCCGTTCAGCGGGAGCCTCGACCGCGGCAGCGATGCCGGCATGGTGCGTGACAAGCTCGTCAGCGACGGTCTGCTGGCCAGGGCCGGCTGAGACCCTTCGGTCCGTGTGGGGCCCCGTCGTGTGACGGGGCCCCTACCCTTCGCCGAGCCCCGGGGGACGCGCTGACCGCGTCCCCCGCCGTGCGGTGGACGTCAGGCCAGGCTGCTGCGGAGGGCGCCGACCCGCTGCGCACCCGCGTCGAAGGCGGCCCCGTCGAGCGTGCCGGCTGCCAGGGCGTCGCGCAGCGCGTTCACGGCGCTGCTGCCCTGGCTGACGTCGCGGGCCGAGCACAGCAGCAGGTCCATGCCGGCCGCCGCGGCCTTCACCGCGCGCTGCGACGTGGTGCCGAAGTTGCTGAGCGCCCCGGCCTCCAGGGCGTCGGTGATCGTCACGCCCTTGAAGCCGAGCCGGTTGCGCAGCTCGCCGACGACGGTGGGGGACAGGCCGGCGGGCCGGCTGGCGTCGAGGGCCGGGTAGATCGCCCAGGAGAGCATGACGAGCTTCACCCCGGCGGTGATCGCCGCCTGGTACGGCACCTCGTCGACGCTGCGCAGGGTGGTCGCGGACGTGGTGAGGGTGACCGCCCTCAGGTCGGTGTTCTGGCTCGACGTGGCGGGGCCCAGGCCCGGGAAGTGCTTCGCGGTGGCGGCCACTCCGGCGTTCTGCTGGGCGGTGATGAACTTCGAGCCGCAGGTGCTGACAGCGCTCGCGCTCTTGCTGTACGACCGCTCGTACTGGTCGCAGAAGTCACCGGCCGTGCGGTACACGTCGAGCACCGGCGCCAGGTTGACGTTCATGCCCACGCCCGCGAGGTTCCAGCCCGCGCCGGTGCCGGTGTAGGTCGCCTGTCCCGCCGGGTCGGACGAGGCGCCGACGTCCTTGGCGGACATCACGGGCTCACCGGGCAGCCGGCGCACCATGCCGCCCTCCTGGTCCGTCATCAGGAGCAGCGGGGACTTGACGGGGGAGGACGCGTTCGCCTCGTTCAGCTGCCGGACGACGCCCTCGATCTGGGTCAGGTTCTGGATGTTCTCGCCGAAGAAGATGACCCCGGCCGCGCGGCCCCCTCGGATCGCGTCCAGCAGCGCGGTCGGGGGCGTGAGCCCCGGGTAGGAGTAGATGACGCGCTGCCCGGCGCGCTGCTCCGGGGTCAGGGCGGCCAACGGAAGGCCGGCCGATTCGGGTTGCCGGACGGCCGCTGCCGAGTTGTTCGCCAGTCCGAGGCCACCTGCCAGGGCCGCCGTTCCGGCGAGCAGCGCGCCGCGCCTGCTGAGGGGTTGCCTTGCTGTGCCCATGACTCTCTCCTTCTGCGGACTGCCGGTTCACCCGACCCGAGCCGGTACGGGGTGGTCGTCGCCGGGGCGGGGGCCGCCCGGACGAGGCAAGCGCTCGACGGCCGCCCGTGCGCTCCGGCCGCCCCCGGGCGGCCGGAGCGCGACCGGACCGGAGTCCCCCGGCGGGGCGGACACGTGCCCGCCCCGCCGGGGGAACCGTCACCGGGCGCTCAGGCCGCTCAGGTGTTGTTCGCCAGGGCGAGCAGACGCGAGCGGTCGCCGTTGAAGCGGTCGCGGTCGACGTTCCCCGAGATGCCGCTCACCGATCCCGTGGAGGTGTACTGCCAGATGGTCCAGTACGGGAAGCCGCTCGGGATGCTCGGGCTGGCGGCGGAGGTCCAGTGGGCGACCCACAGCGGGCTCTTGGCGGACATGCCGCTCCAGCCGCCGGTGCAGGAGTTCCACCAGCTCGGGCTGGTGTAGATGACCATGTCGCGGCCGGTGCGGGCCTTGTACGTGTTGTAGAAGTCGAGGATCCACGACTGCATCGACGCCTGCGACTTGCCGTAGCACGTGCCCTCGATGTCCAGCACGCCGGGCAGCGTCAGGTTGTCGCGGGACCAGGCACCGCCGTTGCTGGCGAACCAGTTCGCCTGCGCGGCACCGCTGGAGGCGTCGGGCCGCGCGAAGTGGTACGCGCCCCGGATCACGCCGGCGTTGTACGCGTTGAGGTAGTTCGTGTTGAAGGTCGGGTCCTTGTACGAGGTGCCCTCGGTCGCCTTGATCCAGGCGAACTCGATGCCCGCGTTGCGGGCCGCGCTCCAGTTGATCGAGCCCTGGTAGTGGGAGACGTCGACACCCATGGGGTTCGCCATCAGGTCCACGCCCGGCGCGTCCTCGAGGTGCATCTGCCGCGTGTCCGGCTTGAAGCCCTTGCCGTCCTGGAGGTAGCCGACACCCATGTAGCCCTGGCCCATCGGTACGGCGCTGCCGGAGGGCAGCGGCGTCGCGGAGGCGGTGCCCGCCATCATGCTGAAGATCAGTGCCGCGCTCGCGCCGACGACACCGGCCACGGTAATTCTTCGCTGTACCGACTTTGCCGAAGAAGTGGAGAACAAGGCTTCCTCCTGGTGCTCGATGGGTGAGATGCAGGGGTGGTCAGTGGTGCCTCGGTGCGGCACCTCCGCCCGCGTCCGGGGTGAGCCGGTCGCGACGATCGGGCGGGCCCGGGCAGTACGGCCGGCCGGCGCCGGTGGACAGCCCCGAGCGCACCGGAGACCGGTTGTCCGGTCTCCTGCGGCCGTCCGGCGGACGGTCCGCGGCTCGCTGCGGGCCGATGCGGCGCGGCCGTGGCTGCGCCTGGACGGCACACGCGGTGCGCGGAGTTCCGCCGTGCCGGGCAGACGGCGCAGGACGCTGCGGTCTGCGCCGGATCGCGTTCGAGGGCCCGGGGCGAACCGGACGTGAGTCGGGGCACCGAGCCTCCTTGACGCATCTGCGAGCGCGGGACACGAGGGCGGGACCCTCGTGGCGCGCACGGCCGAATGGACGAAGTCCGTGAGCGGGCGGGCGGTACGGGCGGAGCGGCGGTGCGTCCTCGTCGAGGGGACGCGCAGACACGTTTCTCACGTCATCTACGCGCATCACTTGTCGAGGACACGTCATGGTGCTCCTGGAGTGCGTGCGCCGTAAAGGGGGTCTCCGGCGGATTAGTGGTCTAGACCACTTTGCACCTCGGTGACCTGGGGGAACGGAGCGGCGGTTAACGAATTTTTATGGATGTCGAAAGCAATCCGCCGCGCGTTCCGGCCCGCTGGAGCCCCGCGCTCCGGGCGCGTCACCCCCGGACGTGGGATGTGCCCCGGTTGGGTGCGCGCCGGCCCGCGGGCTGTGAAGCCCCCGGTCTCCCGTCGCCGTGCCGTCCGTCCGCGTCGGCGGTGCGGCGTCCGGCGGGGCCGGGAGAGGAACCATGACGCTGGCGCCACCGGCGCGGCACCCGGTCCGCCGCCAAGCCCCTCGGTGGAAGGCCGGTGCGGGCGCCGCGACTGCGCGTGGGGGGCCTGCTGTCCGAGGGCGCCGACGTCCACGAGGGTGGCCTGCGACCGGCCATGACGGGCCGTCCGGACCGGCCGTGCGGCGTCCCGGGCGGGCGGGGCGGCGTGGTCCGGGCGCCGGCCTCACATCGCCCTGACGGCCGTGCGCGAGGCCGACGGCCACGTGCCGAGACGTGACGGCGGCGCGGTCGGCAAGGGCAAGTGCCGCCCCCTGCGACGTCTTTCGCTGCGGGCTCAATGTCTTGTACCTGACAGGTTCACCCCGCACCATGGCCGGTGACCACGCTTCCGGGAGCGCCTCGACCCGTGCTCCGGCATGCCCGTGGTCCGGCAGGTCGTGTCCTGTGGCGCACGCCGACCGGCCGTACCCCCCCACACGCGCCGAGAGCGGAGACGGTCCGATGACCTGGAAGGTGTGGAGGCGCTCACGAGGCGTACTCCTCGGTACGGCGGTCGCTTTGTCCCTGACCACGGCTGTACAGACCGCCGCGGCGGCCCCCGCCCCGGACGGCCCACGCGGCTCCGGTGCGCACGTGCTGAACACCGCGTTCGCCGACGCCGCGACGGAGTTCGGCGTCCCCCGCGACCTGCTGGTCGCGGTCGGCTACGGCGAGACCCATCTGGACGGCCACCGGGGCAGGCCCAGCCACGCGAACGGCTACGGCGTGATGCACCTGGTGAGCAACCCGGAGACGCACACGCTGGAACGTGCCGCGAAGCTCACCGGCGAATCCGTCGCCGAGCTCAAGCGAGAGACCCCGGCCAACATCCGCGGCGGCGCCGCCGTGCTCCGCGCCTTCGCCGACGACCTCGGGCTGAGCGCCGCCGAGCGCGACGACACGGACGAGTGGTACCGCGCGGTGGCACGCTACGGCGCCGCGGAGAGCGACCAGGCGGCCCGGCTGTACGCCGACGCCGTCTACGGCTTCCTCGCCGACGGCGTCCGCACCTTCACCACGGGCGGCGAACAGGTGCGCGTCGCACCGCGCAAGGTGTCCCCCGAGCGGGGCCGCTACGCCGAGGTGTCCCGCCTGCCGGGCATCCAGAGCACCGACTACCCGCCGGCCCGCTGGGTCCCGGCCAGCACCAGCAACTACGCCGCGGGCCGTTCCTCCGCGATCACCCACGTCGTGGTGCACGTCACCCAGGGCTCCTACGCCGGGACGGTCAGCTGGTTCCAGAACCCGTCCGCCCAAGTCAGCGCCCACTACGTCGTCCGCTCCTCGGACGGCGAGGTCACGCAGATGGTGCGCGACGCCGACACGGCGTGGCACGCGCGCTCCGGGAACGCGTACGCCGTCGGCATCGAGCACGAGGGTTACGTCGACGATCCGTCCTGGTTCACCGACGCCATGTACCGCTCCTCGGCAGCGCTCACCGCGCACCTCGCCGACCACTACGGCATCCCCAAGGACCGGGCCCACATCGTCGGTCACAGCGAGGTGCCGGGCAACGACCACACCGACCCCGGCCCGAACTGGGACTGGAACTACTACATGTCGCTGGTGGGCGGCAGCGCCGGCGGCATCGGCACGCCGTTCCCCACCTGGGGCTCCGGTGTGAACATCCGCGCGGCGGCGTCCAGCAGCTCCGCCTCCGTGGGCAGCCTGTCCGGTCCGACCACGGTGCGCGTCGAGTGCCAGGTGCGCGGCGAGATGGTCAACTACGACGGCTACAGCAACGACGCCTGGTCGTACCTGCCGGCGTACGGCGGCTACATCTCCAACGTCTTCATCGACGTCTCCGACTCCTGGTTGCCGAACGTCCCCACCTGCTGATCCCCAGCTCCGGCCGAGGGCCGCGGTTCCCGACGGGAGCCGCGGCCCTCGGCGCGTCGCCCCCCGCCGGCACGGCGCCGGACCGTCCAGCGGCGCCCGGCGCGGTGTCCGCCGGGAGCGGCCCGCCCCGGCAGTCCCGGTACGCGCGCACGAGGCACTCACGCACGTCGACGGGCCGGTGTTCTCCCCGACCGCGTGCGATGTCGCGCGGATGCTCCGAGTCGGTCATGACCGCGCCCCCGCGGGTGTCGGGAATCCCGGAGCCGCGTAGCGTGTTGCGCAGCACCACGAGGGAAAGATCCTCCCCAAGCACTAGGGTCAATCCTTTGCCTACCTATTACCCTGAAGCCAAGGCCACGCCGTGTGGCCATGGAGGAGTGCAATGAGGAGCAGAAACCCGGTCTTCTCGCGACGGGGGTTCAGCCGCGACAACGGCTACGCGGGCTTCAACACCGCGCCGCAGGCCGGGGGACCCGCTGTCGCCACACAGGGCAACCCGTACGCCCAGCAGACCGCCAACCCGTACGCGCAGAACCCGTACGCACAGCAGGCACCGTACGGCGCGCCGCCGCAGGCCCCGGTCACCACCGACCGCATGACGATGGACGACGTCGTCATGCGCACGGCGACCACGCTGGGCGTGCTCGTCGTCACGGCCGCGCTCTCCTGGGCGCTGCTGCCGGTCGACGACGCCAACATCAGCCGCAGCTACGGCATCGGCATCGGCGCCGCGCTGATCGGCATGGTCCTGGCGTTCGTCCAGTCCTTCAAGCGCAAGGCGTCCCCGGCGCTGATCCTGACGTACGCCGCGTTCGAGGGTGTCTTCCTCGGCGTGATCTCCAGCATCGTCGACAACCGCATCGCGAGCGGTGCGGCCATGCAGGCGGTGATCGGCACGATGGCGGTCTTCGCCGGTGTGCTGATCGCCTACAAGGCCGGCTGGATCCGCGTCAACCGCCGCTTCTACGGCTTCGTGATGGCGGCGGCGCTCGGCTTCATCCTGCTGATGTCCGTGAACCTGCTGTTCGCGGTGTTCGGCGGCGGTGACGGACTCGGCTTCCGCAGCGGCGCCCTGGGCGTCATGTTCGGCGTCATCGGCATCATCCTCGGTGCGTGCTTCCTCGCCCTGGACTTCAAGCAGGTCGAGGACGGTCTGGCCTACGGCGCCCCGCGCGACGAGGCGTGGCTCGCGGCCTTCGGCCTCACACTGACGCTCGTGTGGATCTACCTCGAGTTCCTGCGGCTCATCTCGATCCTCAGCAGCAGCGACTGACACGGCACCGCTCGCGGCTCGCCGCGGGTGCGCGAAAGGGCCCCGGATTCCTCCGGGGCCCTTCGTCGTCTCGTCACGTCGGGTGCGGGATCGTGTGCGCGCCTGGCTAGGGCCTGTCGTGTGGATCACCCCGGCGTCGCGGGGTCCGGCACGCACCTCTGCCGCGTTGTCGTCGGTGGCCGACGCTCCGCGTCGACGCCCTCCTCCGCCTTGCAGCCGCACGCACCAGACCCCGCTCGGGTCGGCTGCGAAGCACCGCGTCTTACAGCCGGCCTGATCCGAACGACAGACCCTAGAGCAGTTTGCGCGCCGCCCTCCTCAGGTCGTACTCGTGGATGATCGCCTTCGCGTGGCCGTACGCGAGGTTGTGTTCCGCGCGGAGCCAGCTGACCTTCTCCTCGAAACGGAGGAGGGCGGGGCCTTCCTCGACGGCGCGGAGCCAGTCGGAGATCTCACGACCGGTGCAGTGGGGGATGCGGGCGAGCAGATTGCGGTGGGTCTCCTCGGAGAGGACATGGGACATCGGCGCCTCCGGACGTATGGGATGTAAGCCGGTCCTTCAGGTCACCGTGCCTGAGCGTTCGCCCGTTGGCAACAGTGCCTCGGGGGCGCGTACGCTCGCGCCGTGGTTGATACGACGCCTCTGACCCGTGCCGTGGATCACTTCGCCGACCGCCTGCGCGCCGCGCCGCAGAGCCGGCTGCAGCGGGGGGCCGCCGCCGAGGCGGTCGCGCTCGCCCGGGAGTTGGCCCGGCGGGCGCAGATCCGGGAGTCCCCCGACGCCGAGCCGAGGGAGATGCCGGACGCGGGGATGTTCGCCGCCGCCGACCAAATCACCGTCGCGGGCCACGACTTGGCCGTGGTGCTGACGACCGACGGGGACGTCGAGGAGGCGGTGCGGCTGGTGGGCGAGGCCCAGCAGCGCGCGGGCGTGTGAGCGCCGGGGGCGGCCGGGGGCGGCGGGGACGACAGGGCCGCCTGGGCCGACCGTATCGCTGGACTTCCGGGGCCGCCGGGGCGTACGGGGTCGGCCGAGGCGCCGGGGGCGCTGGCGCGTGCGAGTCGCCGGGGGCGCCGGGGTGGGGCTACAGCGACGCGATGACCCGGTCGGCCAGGATGTAGACGTTCTCCTCGCCGCACGCGAAGGTCAGCGTGTACGCCCCCGAAATCCCGGAGCCGCCGAGCAGGAACGGGGTGTCGCCCGCGCGCAGGGCGGCGGCCAGCCGGTCCGCGGTCTCGCGGTGGCCCGGCGTCATGCACAGGGTCGTGCCGTCGGCGAAGACGTAGACGTCCAGGGTGCCCAGCGGGCCCGGGCGGACGTCGGTCAGCTCGATCTGGGACGTGGCCAGGTCCTCCAGCGTGGCGACCGTGCGCTCGTGGTCGTTCACGACGGGGGAGGGGGCGGACGGGACGAAGTCCGGGTGCGAGGGGTGCCGGCGGCGGGCCGCGGCCAGCTCCGCGGACTCCCCGGGGGACTCGTCGGTGTCGCCGCCCGGCTCGGACACCGGCTCCAGCGGCTCCACGCTCGCGTAGTCCGCCTGCCGGGGCAGGAACAGCTCACTGTCGGGCAGACCCAGCAGCGTCGGCGCGTCGGCGGCGTCGCGGGCCTCCTGAGCGGCCCAGAAGGCACGGGCTTCGGCCAGCTCGCGCTCGCGTTCCTCGGCCAGCGCCTCCGCCACGGCCGCACGTATCTCATTCGTCTCGACGGATGAGCGGGCGGCGGGCACGGCCGCGTGGACGCCGGGGCTCCCGGCCAGCTCGGTGTGCAGGGCCCTGACCTGCCGGCGCAGCACCACCAGGGTGCGCAGGGCGGCGACGCCCACGGCGCCCGTGGCGGCAGTGGTGATCAGCAGGGCGATCGGCATGGCGCTCACTGACGTACTCCCGGTTCAAAGTCGACCCCCGACTTCCTACATCAGCTTGAAGGGCGGACTAACCCCCTGGCAGTGCGTAACGTCCCGAAAGGGGCAGGACTTAGGCCCCGCGCTTACCATGGCACTGGCTCTGACCTGCGGGAATCTCCCTGTAGAGGGAGATAGGTCACATCCTGGGGGAGATTGGGTCACAAATCGGCCCGGGACTCCGGGGTTGCGGAGTTCCGGGCCGATCCGGTTACGTTCGGTGCGACTGGCGTCACGATGGCGGGTTCGGTCGCACGCTGCCCGCTGCCCGCTGCCCGCTGCCCGCTGCCCGCTGCCCGTTCGGTCGCGCGGTCGGCCCGGGCGCTCGAATCAGCTGAGGCGCTCGATGACCATCGCCATGCCCTGGCCGCCGCCGACGCACATCGTCTCCAGGCCGAACTGCTTGTCGTGCCACTGCAGGGAGTTGATCAGCGTGCCGGTGATGCGGGCGCCGGTCATGCCGAAGGGGTGACCCACGGCGATGGCGCCGCCGTTCACGTTCAGCTTCTCCAGCGGGATGCCCAGGTCGCGGTAGGAGGGGATCACCTGGGCGGCGAACGCCTCGTTCATCTCGACCAGGTCGATGTCGTCGATCGTCAGGCCGGCCCGGGACAGCGCCTGCCGGCTCGCCTCGACCGGGCCCAGGCCCATGATCTCGGGGGAGAGACCGGACACGCCGGTGGAGACGATCCGGGCGAGCGGGGTCAGGCCCAGCTCGCGGGCCTTGGTGTCGCTCATGATGACGAGCGCGGCGGCGCCGTCGTTGAGCGGGCAGCAGTTGCCGGCGGTGACCAGACCGTCGGGGCGGAACACCGGCTTGAGGCCCTGGACGCCCTCCAGGGTGACGCCGGGGCGGGGACCGTCGTCCTTGGCGACGACGGTGCCGTCGGGCAGCGTGACCGGGGTGATCTCCCGCTCCCAGAAGCCGTTCTTGATGGCTTCCTCGGCGAGGTTCTGCGAGCGGACGCCGAACTCGTCCATGTCCTGGCGGGTGACGCCCTTCCAGCGGGCGAGGTTCTCGGCGGTCTGGCCCATCGCGATGTACGGGTCGGGTACCAGGCCGTCCTCGCGCGGGTCGTGCCAGGTGGTGCCCTCCTGCTGGGCGACCTCGGCGGTACGGGCCTCGGCCTCGGCGAACAGCGGGTTGTGGGTGTCCGGGAGGCTGTCGGAGTTGCCCTTGGCGAACCGGGACACCATCTCGACGCCGGCCGAGATGAAGACGTCGCCCTCACCGGCCTTGATGGCGTGCAGGGCCATGCGGGAGGTCTGCAGGGAGGAGGAGCAGTACCGGGTGATCGTGCAGCCCGGCAGGTGGTCCATGCCCATCTGCACGGCGACGACGCGGCCGAGGTTGTTGCCCTGCTCGCCGCCCGGCAGGCCGCAGCCCAGCATCAGGTCGTCGATGTCCCTCGGGTCCAGCCCGGGGGCCTTGGCGAGGGCGGCCTGGATGATCGTGGCGGTGAGGTCGTCGGGGCGCAGGTCCTTGAGGGAGCCCTTGAAGGCGCGGCCGATGGGGGAGCGGGCGGCTGAGACGATCACGGCTTCGGGCATCACGGCTCCATGTCAGACGGTGCGGCACGCGACGCCTCGTCGTGAGGCGGCGGGCGGTCGTACGTACGGGATCGGCTGGGGTCGTCTGGGAAGTTACCCGGACGTATGGCCCGGGTCACGTGTCCGGGCGTGTGACTCGCGCCGCAGTTTTCTAAGCGCTTGCTTTTCCCGTTGGGGTGATCCGGCCGCTCCGCACCGTCACGACGGCCCGCCCGAGGGAGCCGGTTCCGTCTCCGGCATCCGGCGCCGGCGGCGCCGCTTGAGCAGGGCCCATGGGCCCCTCGGGCCGCTCGGCATCGCCGCGGCGACCTCCGTACCGGCCTCTGAGGCGGCCTCGGCCGCCGCCCGCGCCACCGGCAGGAAACCCTCACGGCGCGAGGTGTCGGGACGCTCCTCCTCCGCCGGCCACAGGCCCAGCGCCGCGCACACCGTCGGCAGGACCGCCATCGCGGCCGTCGCGTAGCCCTCGGCCGACGGGTGGTAGTTGTCCGGGCCGAACAGTTCGCGCGGGTTGGCGGCGAACTCCGGGCCCAGCAGGTCGCCCAGCGACACCGTGCGCCCGCCCTGCTGGACGGCGCCGATGGTCTGGGCGGCGGCCAGCTGACGGGAGGCCCGGCGGGCCAGCCAGCGCAGCGGCTGCCGCACCGGCTCGATGGTGCCCAGATCGGGGCACGTGCCGACCACCACCTCCGCGCCGGCCGTACGCAGCCGCCGGACCGCCGTCGACAGGAAGCGCACCGAGCGGGTGGCGGGCATCCGGTTCGTCACGTCGTTCGCGCCGACCATGATCACGCACACGTCCGGCAGTCCGCCCGTGTCCGCGAGCACCTGCGACACCTGCCGCTCCAGATCGTCCGACCGCGCCCCGGTCACGGCGACCGAGCGCAGCACCACCGGGCGCTCCGCGACCGCAGACAGTCCCGACGCCAGCAGCGCGCCCGGCGTCTGCCCCGCCCGGTACACGCCCTGCCCCGCGGCCGTGGAGTCGCCCAGCATCGTCAGCCGCAGCGGTGACTCACCGCAGGCAGGCGATCCGCCGTACACCCCGTCCGCGTTCGGCACCCGGACCGGGGGGCCGTTGCCCACCCGGCGCCTGGCCAGCTGCATCTCTGCCACCAGCAGTCCGACCGTGGCCGCGCCCGCCAGGCCGATCCCGCCGCCGCCGTACGCCGCCCCGGCCGCGATCCGCCGGGCAGCCCGCGCCCTCGACATGCTCGTCATGCGTCGCCGCCACCTCCCTCGAAGCCCTACCCCCTCCTTGCCCCGTACGGACCGTCGCCCAATCTCGACCACCTGTGAACAGCACGTCCGGGCCGCCCCAGGCCATAGGCTGGCAGCGCATCACGACCACACCATTTGCCATTTGCAGCATCCGGAGACAACGGTGCAATTCCACGACTCGATGATCAGCCTCGTCGGCAACACCCCGCTGCTGAGGCTCAACAGCGTGACCAAGGGCATCAGGGCGACCGTCCTGGCCAAGGTGGAGTACTTCAACCCCGGCGGTTCGGTGAAGGACCGTATCGCCCTGCGCATGATCGAGGCCGCAGAAAAGAGCGGCGAACTCGAGCCCGGCGGCACCATCGTGGAGCCGACCAGCGGCAACACCGGCGTCGGCCTGGCGATCGTGGCCCAGCAGAAGGGCTACAAGTGCATCTTCGTATGCCCCGACAAGGTCTCCACGGACAAGATCAACGTGCTGCGCGCGTACGGGGCCGAGGTGGTCGTGTGCCCCACCGCCGTCGACCCCGAGCACCCCGACTCGTACTACAACGTCTCCGACCGGCTGGTCCGCGAGACGCCGGGGGCCTGGAAGCCCGACCAGTACTCCAACCCCAACAACCCGCTCTCCCACTACCACTCCACGGGCCCGGAGCTGTGGGAGCAGACGGAGGGGAAGATCACCCACTTCGTCGCGGGCGTCGGCACCGGCGGCACGATCTCCGGCACCGGCCGGTACCTGAAGGACGCCAGTGACGGCAAGGTGCAGGTCGTCGGCGCCGACCCGGAGGGCTCCGTCTACTCGGGCGGCTCCGGCCGGCCGTACCTGGTCGAGGGCGTCGGCGAGGACTTCTGGCCGACCGCCTACGACCGGTCCGTCGCCGACGAGATCGTGCCGGTGTCCGACAAGGACTCCTTCCAGATGACCCGCCGCCTCGCCAAGGAGGAGGGCCTGCTGGTGGGCGGCTCCTGCGGCATGGCCGTCGTCGCCGCCCTGCGCGTCGCCGAACGGCTCACCGAGGACGACGTGGTCGTCGTCCTGCTGCCCGACAGCGGCCGCGGCTACCTCAGCAAGATCTTCAACGACGAGTGGATGGCCGACTACGGCTTCCTCGAGGACGCGGGCCCCAGCGCGCGCGTCGCCGACGTGCTCGACGACAAGGCCGGCGGCCACATCCCGTCCCTCGTCCACATGCACCCCGAGGAGACCGTCGGCCAGGCCATCGACGTGCTGCGCGAGTACGGCGTCTCGCAGATGCCGGTCGTCAAGCCCGGCGCCGGTCACCCGGACGTCATGGCCGCCGAGGTCGTCGGCTCGGTCGTGGAGCGCGAGCTGCTGGACGCCCTGTTCAGCCAGCGGGCCTCGCTGGGCGACCCGCTGGAGAAGCACATGTCGGCGCCGCTGCCGCAGGTAGGCTCCGGCGAGCCCGTGGCCGACCTGATGTCGGTGCTGGGTACGGCCGACGCGGCCATCGTCCTCGTCGAGGGCAAGCCGACCGGTGTCGTCAGCCGGCAGGACCTGCTGTCCTTCCTCGCGAAGAACGGGACGTGACGCGGGGGACGCGGTGAGTGGAGTGGTGCGCGGGGACCGCCGCACCCCCGTCGCCGGGGGGCGGGACGACGGCGGTCCCCGCGAGGGACGCGGCCGGGCCGGGCCCGGTCTGCGCGTCCGTGGCGTCCATGGAAGTCCGGGAGCCGCTCCGGAGGTTCCTGGCGCCGACACCCACCAATGTGCCGGTGCCGTGTTAAGCCGGTGCTGCGGGGACGTGACGCGTTCGTACCCGTTCGGCGACGTGCGCGACGGCCGACGAGCGCCGCACGTCGCGTCGGCGCTCCGGGTCCACCGTGCGTTCGCGGGGCTCAGTCGCGCCAGCCGTCGGCGCCCGAGGTGTCCGCGTCCCGCCTGCGGCGGCCGAGGCCGAACAGGCCCGGGTTCAGACGGGCCGCCTGGACGACGTTGACGCCGACGATGCCCGCCCAGGCCACCAGCAGGCCGGGGAGTTCCGCCACGCCGCCGCCGATCGCGGACAGCGGGACGGCGAGAACCAGCGAGACGATCCCGAAGCCGAACCGCTCGCCCCAGGAATCCGTGGCCCCCGGCGACCGCGAGTCCCGGGCCGCCACCATCTGCTGCTCGGCGAACTGACGGCGCACCCTGCGCTCCACGGCCCCGTCGATGCGCTGGTCGACCTTCTCCAGGAACGAGTCGACCAGCGCGGACTCGTACTCCTCGCCCAGTTCCCTGCGCGCCTGCAGGGTGGCGTCGAGTTCCTTCTTGAGTTCGGTGTCCCGCGTGTCCATTCCGCTCATGCTCACACGGTAGGGAGCGGCACCGGCCGTCGCACTGGGGCTAACCCCCCTCTGCGACCTGGGGTGCCCGCCCCGTTGCTGCATAGTGGCATGCAGACTTCCGGAGTCTGAAGAGAATGGAGCCACCCGGTACCGTCCGGGCCGGCCCGGTACCCGGACATCTGAGGGGGAGCACGCGATGAGCGTGACCGACAGCCCTGCCGCGCGCCTGCAGGCGCTCTTCGAGGGGCACCGGCTGACGCCGACCCAGCGCCGCATCGCGCACAGCATGGTGCGCCGGGCCGCCGACGTGCCGTTCCTGTCGAGCGTGGAGCTCGCCGAGCTCGCCGGGGTCAGCCAGCCGTCCGTCACCCGCTTCGCCGTGGCCCTCGGCTTCGACGGCTACCCGGCGCTGCGCCGCCACCTGCGCGAGGTCGCTCCCCCGGAGCAGCAGCCCGCGGACACCGGCTCGTACAACGAGTTCCAGCAGGCCGTCGAGGCCGAGATCGAGAACCTCAGGCATCTGTCGGACGCGCTGGCCGACCCGAGGCCGGTGCGCAGGGCGGGCCGGCTGCTGGCCGCCTCCCGTCCACTGCCCGTGCTCGGGCTGCGCGCGGCGGCGGCGCAGGCCTACGGCTTCGCGTACTTCGCCGCCAAGGTCCATCCGGACGTACGGCTGCTGGGTGAGGGCGGCACGATGGTGGAGGACCGCGTCGACGCCGCCGTGCGGGCCGGGGCGTCGGCGCTGATCTGCTTCGCGCTGCCCCGCCACCCCCGCGAGGTCGTGGACGCGCTCACCCACGCCAAGGAGGCGGGACTGACCGTGGTGACCGTCGCCGACTCGGCCTTCGCGCCGGTCGCCAAGGTGTCCGACCTGCTGCTGCCCGCCGCCGTCGGGACCGCCCTCTCCTTCGACACCGCCTGCGGCCCGATGCTGCTGGGCCGGGTGCTGCTGGAGGCCATGTGCGACGACCTGCCGGACGCGCAGGCGCGGCTGGAGGAGTTCGACGCGCGGGCGGCGGCCAGGGGGCTGTTCGTCGAGTGAGACCCGGGGGCCCGGGGCAGGACGCTCCCTCGGTCTCTCCCGGCCGCGGATTCTCAGACGCGTCCCACCTTGCCCCGCTGACGTGCCTGCCCTAAAACTCCGTTACATCCTTCGAGGCGTTGCGCACTGCGCGAGCCTCGGCGGACGTGTTGTCGACAGACGTGGGACCGGAGAGACGGGAGGCGGACATGGCGCGTGGTGGACAGGGGCTGGCTCGGGTGGCCGTCGTTCTACGGGCCGGGGCGGCGCCGCTGTGGTGGCTGGGCGTACTGGCGGCGGGTACCGGCACGGCGGTGCCGGGGCTGACGGGGCGCCGGATCGGGGTGCTGGCCGGGGCCGCGCTGTTCCTGGTCGCGGCGGCCGTCGGGGCGTACGCGCGGCGCGGCCGGTACCGGACGCTCGCCCGCTCGGTGGAGCGGGCCAGTAAGCACGACGTGCTCCAGGACCGGGCGGTGACCGTCCGCGCCTGGCGCCGGGGACACCGCTGGTGGCTGGCGCTCGCCTTCGTGGCGGCGCTGGGGAGCGCGTTCGCCGTGCCCGCGGCGGGCGGCATGCTGCTGGCCGGGACGGGTGCCGGGCTGTGGCTGAAGGCCGCGTGGTTCGGGCGGCTGGAGCGGGCCGGCGAGGTCCTGCTGTGGGTGCGTGTCGACCGGCTCACCGAGGGCGGACGCCCGGCCGGGAAGACCGTCGGGGGCTACCGCGGCACGGGCATCGCGGCGGGCGACGCGGCCCCTGGGGGGGCGCGGCGGCGGACCACCGCGCTGGTGTGACCCGACCGATCCACCTACCAACGCCCCACCCAGGATCTGGCGGCCTGCGGCCTGCGGCCTGCGGCCTGCGGCCTGCGGCCTGCGGCCTGCGGCCTGCGGCCTGCGGCCTGCGGCCTGCGGCCTGCGGCCTGCGGCCTGCGACTCGACGCCGACGGTTCGACGGCTCGACGTTCGAGGGCTGCGCGCCCGAGGCCCCGGCGCCTCAGCAGGCCCCCGGCGGCCCGGGCCCGGCACGCCGGGCCCGGGCCGCCGGGTCTGCTCAGCCGGTCGTGGTGCCCGGCAGGTCGGTGAGGGCAGTGGCCTGGGCCCCGCCGGACTCCGCCACGATCTCCTCCACCGTCTGCGGCGTACGCACCGTCGCGAACCTGACGCCCCCGCCCGCGGCCCCGCCCCCACTACCGACGCCGCCGCCCGTGATGAAGCCGTAGACGCCGGGCCGGGCCAGGGAGTTGTACGCGTAGTGGTGCGCGAAGTAGTACGCGCCCGTGTCCAGTGCCGCCGCGTAGTCGCCCTGTTCCAGCAGCGGCAGCGCCCGCCCCGCCGCGAGCAGGTCGCCCGCGAAACAGGCCGGGCCGGCGACGTCCTGCACCACGTCGGGGCCGGTTCTGGGCCGTCCCTTCGCGTCGTACGCGGTTATGCGCAGCGGCCAGGACGCCGGTGCGTACACCGTCCGCGTCGCGACCTGCACGCCCGCGTGCGTCACGGCCACCGGCCGGCCGCCCGCGGTCTTGGCGTACTCGACGCGCGCCACCACCGTCCCGTGCTTGGCCAGCAGGGACCGTCCGAACTCGGTGACCAGCCCGTACCGCCCGTCGAACAGTCCCGGCGCCGCCTCCCGCAGCAGCCGCGCGTACTGGGCGTACGTGGGCGTCGTCTCGTCGGAGGCGAAGTTCACCGGCAGTCCGCCGCCGATGTCGATGGTGTCGACGCGGCGTTCGCCCGCGCGCCGGTTGATCTCCTCCGCGAGCGTGTACGTCTCCACGACGCCCTGGGTCATCAGGCACAGCGGGATGCCCTGGGAGCCGGTGTGCGCGTGCAGCCTGGTCAGCCACGGCCGGTCCAGGAACGCCCGCACGACCCATTCGCGGGCGCCCTCGTCCCGCAGCGCCACCCCGAACTTCGACGTCGCCGTCGCCGTGGACAACGCCTCGATGGACCCCCCGCCGACCTGCGGATTCACCCGGATGCCGAGGGGGGAGCGGCTGCCCGACGACCCGATCATGGCGTCCAGGCGGTCCAGCTCCTGCGGGTTGTCGACGTTGACGGCTATCCCGAGCGCCAGCGCCTCCCGCAGCTCCGCCGGTGTCTTGGCGGGCGAGTCGAGAACCGTGCGGTCCGGGGGCAGGCCCGCCGTCCGCGCCAGCGCCAGTTCGCCCGGGCTCGCCACCTCCGCGCCCAGGCCCGCCTCGTGCAGCAGCCGCAGCACCGGCACCAGCGGGCTCGCCTTCACCGCGAACGCGTGGAGCACGGGCGTGCCCGGGGCCGTCACCGCCTCGAACGCCGCCCGCAACTCGGCCGCCGACTCGCGTATCCCCGCCACGTCGAGGAGCCCGACGACCGGGTGGTCCGGTCCCAGCAGCCCCTGTTCCACGGCTGCCCGCACCGCCTGGTCCCGCCGCGACGCCCGGTCCGTCGCGGCCGTGGGGGTCGTGGACGCCGTGCGGGCCGTGGGGCCCGCCGGGACTACCGGGTCCACCCCGTCCACACCGTCCACCCCGTCCACACCGTCCACCCCGTCCGCCGGGTCCCGGTCCGCCGGGGGCGCCCCGGTGTGGACCCCGTTCCGGTCCGTGTGGCCGGTGCCGGGCCGTCTGCCGTTTCCCTCGTCCACGTGGCCCCTCGTCATGTCGTCGCTCGACCGCATGCGTCCAGCCAAACATTCGCGACGCGCCGCCGCTGCCCCCCGACCGTATTGACTAGCTCTATTCATCAGGACAGGATGTGAATATCCGTAGCAACAGGGTAGGTGGTGCCACGCGCGCCGCACCCGCCGTCCGCTGGGAGGCAGACCATGTCAGGACCCCGAACCGTCCGAGCACCGCGCGGCACGGAAACGAGCGCCCTGGGATGGCAGCAGGAGGCCGCCCTGCGGATGCTGCAGAACAACCTCGACCCGGAGGTCGCCGAGCACCCCGACAAGCTCGTCGTCTACGGCGGCACCGGCAAGGCCGCCCGCGACTGGCGCTCCTTCGACGCCATGGTCCGCACCCTGAGGACCCTCAAGCAGGACGAGACCATGCTCGTCCAGTCGGGCCGGCCCGTCGGCGTCATGCAGACCCACGAGTGGGCCCCGCGTGTGCTCATCGCCAACTCCAACCTCGTCGGCGACTGGGCGAACTGGGAGGAGTTCCGCCGCCTGGAGGCCCTCGGCCTGACCATGTACGGGCAGATGACCGCCGGCTCCTGGATCTACATCGGCACCCAGGGCATCCTCCAGGGCACCTACGAGACGTTCGCCGCCGTCGCCGCGAAGAGGTTCGGCGGCACCCTCGCCGGGACCATCACCCTCACCGCCGGCCTCGGCGGCATGGGCGGCGCCCAGCCACTGGCCGTCACGATGAACGACGGCGTCGCGATCTGCGTCGACTGCGACCCCCGCGCCATCGACCGCCGCATCGAGCACCGCTACCTCGACGTGCGGGCCGACTCCCTCGACCACGCCCTCCAGCTCGCCGTGGAGGCCCGCGACCAGCGCAAACCGCTGTCCATCGGCGTCCTCGGCAACGCCGCCGAGGCCGTCCCGCAGCTGCTCGCCATGGGCGCCCCCGTCGACATCGTCACCGACCAGACCTCCGCCCACGACCCGCTCGCCTACCTGCCCGTGGGTGTCGGCTTCGACGACATGGCGTCGTACGCGGCGAAGGACCCGGCCGGCTTCACCACCCGCGCCCGCGAGTCGATGGCCCGGCACGTCGAGGCCATGGTGGGCTTCCTGGACGCCGGCGCCGAGGTCTTCGACTACGGCAACTCCATCCGCGGTGAGGCCCAACTCGCCGGGTACACAAGGGCGTTCGCCTTCCCCGGCTTCGTCCCCGCCTACATCCGCCCGCTGTTCTGCGAGGGCAGGGGCCCCTTCCGCTGGGCCGCCCTGTCCGGCGACCCCGCCGACATCGCCCGGACCGACAGGGCGATCCTCGACCTCTTCCCGGAGAACGAGTCGCTGGCCCGCTGGATCAAGCTGGCCGGCGAACGCGTGCACTTCCAGGGCCTGCCCGCCCGGATCTGCTGGCTCGGCTACGGCGAGCGGGACAAGGCCGGCGAGCGGTTCAACGAGATGGTCGCCGACGGCACCCTGAAGGCGCCCGTCGTCATCGGCCGCGACCACCTCGACTGCGGCTCCGTCGCCTCCCCCTACCGGGAGACCGAGGCCATGCTCGACGGCTCCGACGCCATCGCCGACTGGCCGCTGCTGAACGCCATGGTGAACGTCGCCTCCGGCGCGTCCTGGGTGTCGCTGCACCACGGCGGCGGCGTCGGCATGGGGCGGTCCATCCACGCGGGTCAGGTCACGGTCGCCGACGGCACCGCCCTGGCCGGCGAGAAGATCCGGCGCGTGCTGACCAACGACCCCGGCATGGGCGTCATCCGGCACGTGGACGCCGGGTACGACATCGCCGACACCGTCGCCGGCCAGCGGGGCGTGCGGGTGCCGATGCGTGAGGGTGACGGCGCGTGAAGCACGACGGCGACCGCCCGGCGGGGGCCGTGGGAGCCGGTGCCTCGTCGGCGGCCGAGTCCCCGGACGGGTCCACCCGTTCCGCCCTGCGCAACGACGGACCACAGCCCGTGGAGCCCGTACGCGGCGACTCCTTCCACCGGATGTGGCGCGACCTCCTTCCCCTCGGGCGGCACTCCGCCTCCCGGGGATACCGCCGCTACGCCTGGACCGGGGCCGACGCCGACTGCCGGGCCTGGTTCCGGGCGCAGGCCGAGGCCCGCGGGTTGGCCTACGAGGTCGACCGGAACGGCAACCAGTGGGCCTGGGCCGGGGATCCCGCCGACGGGGACGCCGTCGTCACGGGCTCGCACCTCGACTCCGTGCCCGACGGCGGCGCTTTCGACGGACCCCTCGGCGTCGTGTCCGCCTTCGCCGCGCTGGACGAACTGCGCGGCCGGGGAGCGCGGTTCGGCAAGCCGCTCGGCATCGTCAACTTCGGCGACGAGGAGGGCGCCCGCTTCGGCCTGGCCTGCGTGGGATCCCGGCTCACCGCCGGCCGGCTCACCGTCGACCAGGCCCGCCGGCTGACCGACGGCGACGGCATCACGCTGCCGCGCGCCATGGAGGCCGCCGGATACGACCCCGACGCCATCGGCCCGGACCCGGAACGGCTGGACCGGGTCGGCGCCTTCGTGGAACTCCACGTCGAGCAGGGCCGCGCCCTCGACCTGTCCGGCGACCCGGTCGGCGTCGCGAGCGCCATCTGGCCGCACGGACGCTGGCGGTTCGACTTCCGCGGCGAGGCCAACCACGCCGGCACCACCCGTCTCACCGACCGGCGCGACCCCATGCTGCCGTACGCCGAGACCGTGCTGGCCGCCCGCCGCGAGGCCGGACTCGCCGGTGCCGTCGCCACCTTCGGGAAGATCGCCGTGGAACCCAACGGCGTCAACGCCGTCCCGTCCCTGGTACGCGGCTGGCTCGACTCCCGCGCCGCCGACCAGGCCCGCCTCGACACCGTCGTCGCCGGTGTCGAGAAGGCCGCCCGCGAATACGCCGCCGCGCACGGCGTCGACCTGGACGTCGTCCGCGAGTCGTTCACCCCCGTCGTGGAGTTCGACCACGTTCTGCGCGACGAGCTCACCCGCATCCTCGGCACGGACAGCGATCTCACGGTGCCCGTCCTCGGTACGGGCGCGGGACACGACGCCGGAATCCTCTCCGGGCGCATCCCCACCGCCATGCTGTTCGTGCGCAACCCCACCGGCGTCTCCCACTCCCCGGCCGAGTCCGCCGACGAGGACGACTGCGTGGCCGGGGTGCTCGCACTCGCCGACGTACTGGAAGGGCTGGCCTGCGCGTGACCTCCCCGACGACCTACTGGCTCGAACACGCCTGGCTCGGCAATCGACCGGGCGGCCCCGCCTCGGCAGGGGAGCCCTCCGGCCGCCTCGCACCCGTCGAGTCCGGCGTGGCCGTCGACGTCCACGCCGGCCGCGTCGCCGCCGTCCGCACCGGCGTCCCGGCCCCGCCGCCCGGCGCCGAGATCCTGCGCGGGCTCACGCTCCCCGGCCTCGCCAACGCCCACAGCCACGCCTTCCACCGTGCCCTGCGCGGCACCGTCCAGGCCGGCTCCGGCACCTTCTGGACCTGGCGCGAGGTCATGTACGCCGTTGCCGACCGGCTCACCCCGGACAGCTACCACGCGCTGGCCCGCGCCGCCTACGCCGAGATGGCCCTGGCCGGGATCACCGCCGTCGGCGAGTTCCACTACGTGCACCACGCCCCCGGCGGCACCCCCTATGCCGACCCGAACGCCATGGGCGAGGCCCTGATCGAGGCCGCGGCCGAAGCCGGCATCCGCATCACCCTCCTCGACACCTGCTATCTGTCCTCCGGCTTCGGCGAGCCGCCCACCAGCCACCAGCTCCGCTTCTCCGACGGCACGGCGGAAGCCTGGGCAGAACGCTGTTCACTTCTCAAGGAACGGGATCACGTACGGATCGGGGCGGCGATCCACTCCGTCCGGGCCGTGCCCGCCGGCCAGCTGGCGACCGTGGCACGGTGGGCCGAGGAGCGGCGGGCCCCGCTGCACGTGCACCTGTCCGAGCAGACCGCCGAGAACGACGCCTGCCGCGCGGCCCACGGCCGCACCCCCAGCCAGCTCCTCGACGACCACGGAGTGCTCGGCCCGCGCACCACCGGCGTCCACAACACGCACCTCACCGGCGAGGACATCGCACTGATCGGCGGCAGCGGGACCGGCACCTGCATGTGCCCCACCACCGAGCGGGACCTCGCCGACGGCATCGGACCCGCCGTCGCCCTCCAGCAGGCCGGCTCCCCGCTGTCCCTGGGATCCGACAGCCACGCCGTGATCGACCTGTTCGAAGAGGCCCGTGCCATGGAGCTCGACGAGCGCCTGCGCACCCGCACCCGAGGCCACTGGACGGCGGCGGCCCTGCTGCGGGCGGCCTCCGCCGACGGCCACGCCGCCCTCGGCCTGCCCGACGCGGGCACCGTGGCGCCGGGAGCGCTCGCCGACTTCACGACGATCACCCTCGACTCGGTCAGGACGGCAGGGCCGCCTCCGCTGCTCGGGGCCGAGACGGCCGTATTCGCCGCGTCGGCAGCAGACGTGTCGCATACGGTCGTGGGTGGCCGGCACGTCGTACGGGACGGGGCGCACACCCTCGTACCGGATGTGCCGGGAGCTCTCGCGGACGCCGTCGCGGCTCTGCGCGGATGAGACCGGGCCGCCGCACACCCGCGCCGGCCTCCTCCTCAGCCCCTTCGTCCGCCTCCGCCGCCCCCGCACCCGACCCCACCGCAGACCAGGCCACCGAGGACGCCATGAGCAACGCGACGACCGTCAGCCCCGCCCACTCCGCGAGCAGCGCCAGCACACTCATCACCAACATCGCTGTCCTGGTCACCAACGACCCCTCCCTCGGCGACTGTTCCCCCCTGGGTCTCATCCACGACGCGGCCGTCGTCATCGACGGCGACCGCATCGCGTGGACCGGTGAATCCAGCAAAGCACCCGCCACTGACAACCGCGTCGACGCCGGCGGCCGAGCGGTGCTCCCGGGCTTCGTGGACTCCCACTCCCACCTGGTCTTCGCGGGCGACCGCACCGCGGAGTTCAACGCCCGCATGTCCGGCCGCCCCTACACCGCGGGCGGCATCCGCACCACCGTCGCCGCCACCCGCGCCGCCACCGACGCGGAACTGGAGGCGAACCTCACCCGCTACCTCACCGAGGCGCTGCGCCAGGGCACGACCACCTTCGAGACGAAGTCCGGGTACGGCCTGACGGTCGAGGACGAGGCCCGCGCCCTGCGCATCGCCGCCGCCCACACCGACGAGGTCACCTTCCTCGGCGCCCACATCGTCTCCCCGGACCACGCCGACGACCCCGCCGCCTACGTCGCCCTCGTCACCGGCGACATGCTCGACGCCTGCGCGCCGTACGCCCGCTGGATCGACGTCTTCTGCGAAAGGGGCGCCTTCGACGGCGACCAGGCCCGCGCGATCCTCACCGCAGGCAGGGCGAAGGGCCTGCACCCGCGCATCCACGCCAACCAGCTCTCCCACGGCCCCGGCGTGCAGCTCGCCGTCGAACTCGACGCGGCCAGCGCCGACCACTGCACCCACCTCACGGACGCCGACGTGGACGCCCTGGCCGGCGGCGGCACCGTCGCGACGCTCCTGCCCGGCGCCGAGTTCTCCACCCGCGCCGCCTGGCCCGACGCGCGCCGCCTCCTCGACGCCGGTGTCACGGTCGCGCTGTCCACGGACTGCAACCCCGGCTCGTCGTTCACGTCGTCCGTGCCGTTCTGCATCGCGCTCGCCGTACGCGACATGGGGATGACGCCCGGCGAGGCGGTGTGGTCCGCCACGGCCGGCGGCGCCGCGGCCCTCCGCCGCACCGACATCGGCCGCCTCACGCCCGGCGCCCGCGCCGACCTGACCGTCCTCGACGCCCCCAGCCACGTCCACCTGGCCTACCGGCCGGGCGTCCCGCTGGTGAGCCAGGTGTGGCGGGGCGGCGTACGAGCGGTCTGAGCCACCGTCACCGGGCTACCGGGCGCCCGCCCGCCACCGCTGCCCCGTGCCCCCGTCCAGGGCGCGCAGCACCACGTCGTGCCCGCCCGCCGGTGTCACCGCCGTACCGAAGTCGGTCACCGGGCGGACACGGCCCGCGTCGTCGACGGCGAACCGCAGGTCCCAGCCGCCCCGCCCGCCGACCGCGTCGCACCCCCGGATGCCGACCCCCCGCTCCAGCGCACCGCGGCTGTCCAGGCAGTAGCCGGAGTCGGCGTACGACTGCACGACGCCCCGCTCCGGGTCGACCCGCCAGCGCTGTGTGGGGGAGGACGAACAGGGCGCCGTGACGACGTCCGCGCCCTCCTCCACGCGGCCGTCCCGGATGTCCAGGCAGCGACCCGTCGCCACGTTCACCACCTGCGCGTAGTCACCGCCCGGCGGCGCGGCCGGGTGCGCCGTGCGCGGGGGAGACGGCCGCTGTGCGGGCCCGGACGAGGACGGCTCGGCGGTCGCGGGGATCGACGGCGGCGAGGCGGGCGGGGCGTTGGACACCGTGGCCGTCACCGACACGGGCGGCGGGCCCGGCGGGCTGCTGTCCGAGCCCGCCGGCTCGCGGTCCGCCGCGCCGCCGCCCAGCAGGAACAGCAGCAGCGGAGCCAGCGCCACGCCCAGGGCCGCCGAGACCAGCGCGAAGCGCCGGGCCGGCGGCCACGCCTCGTCCGAGGCGCGGACCGCGGACGGCGGCGGCTGGGGGTCCGTCCCGCGCGCGTACGCCGCGCCCGCCCATGGCAGCAGCCCCTCGGCGAGCGTGGTGCGCGGGCGTTCGCGCAGGGCGCGCTGTTCCTCGTGGGCGGCGGTGCAGTGCGGGCAGCGGGCGATGTGCGTGTGCGGATCGGCGCCGTGGAGGAAACCTTCCGGCTGGAGGAGGCCGCCCGGCTGTACCGCTTCCTCGATGAGCAGCTGCAGGTCCGCGCAACGCGGGTCGGGGGACGCGGCGAGCCGGGCGCGCAGACAGGACCGGGCCAGGGTGTGGAGCGCGGCGGGTATGCCCGGCACGACGTCCTCGCGGTTGACGCCGAGCAGGACGGCGGTGCGCTCCGCGCTCTCCCGCTCGACGACGCCGTACCAGACGAGGCCGCGCGCGGGGGCCGGCAGATGGCGGAACGCGGTGAGCAGCGGCGGGACGGCACCTCGGGGGTCCGCGGTGCGCGGTGGCGGTACCGGGTCCCGCGAGCCCGGTGTGTGCAGCGCGAGCAGCAGCCCGGGGTCGAGCCCGCCCGACCGGTCGTCGGCGGCCCAGTCCCGGGCCGATTCCCCGGCCAGCGCCAGGAGCCGGTGCCGCAGCGGCGTCCCGCGGCCGGTGCCGGTGGCGCCGCGGGCGATCTCGCGGGCCGCCCGCGCGAAGGTGTGGGCCGCGAGCTGCCGCGCCGCGGACTCGCCCGCCGTGCACAGGCGGGCGTAGGCCAGCAGGGACGGGCGGTGCCGGGCGCGCAGTTCCCGCAGCGCCGGATACGCGGTCACGGTGTCGCCGCGCAGCAGCTCGGCCAGCCGGGCGTCGGACACGTCGGCGTGCGGTCCGGCTCCGGTGCGGGCGTCGTCGTCGGTGCTGTCGGCCCGGGCCATTCGGCTGCCTCCTCTTGTGCCCCGGCCGGCAGCGTCACGTGCGCCGGGCCGGCGTACCGACCGGTAGGGCGGTGCTCATAGTGGAGGAAGGCCCGGGGGGAGGAAAGGGTTTCTTCGGGTAACTCCCGGGGGTTTCACGGGGTGAGCGCTTCCCCTGCCGACAACAGCCGGATTCCGGGCAGTTGGCGCCGTCGGCCATCGGGAGGCGGACGCGTCGACGGCCCGGGGAAGCGGAGCCGTCGGCACAAGGGTGCACCCCGGCCCGAGTGGGCCGGGGTGCACCGGAAGTCTGGGGCGCCCACCGGGGGTGCCGGTGGGGCGGGTGTCACTCCTCGACGGTCAGTCCCTTGCGCAGCCGCACCAGGGTGCGGGACAGCAGCCGTGAGACGTGCATCTGGGAGATGCCGAGTTCCTCGCCGATCTCGGACTGGGTCATGCCCGCGACGAACCTCAGGGAGAGGATCTTCCGGTCCCGGGGCGGGAGTTCGGCGATCAGCGGCTTGAGCGACTCGACGTACTCGATGCCTTCCAGTCCGTGGTCCTCGTAACCGATGCGGTCGGCGAGGGCGCCCTCCGCGTCGTCCTCATCCGGCTGCGCGTCCAGGGAACTGGCGGTGTAGGCGTTGGACGCCGCCATGCCTTCGACGACCTCGTCGTTGGAGATGCCGAGACTCTCGGCGAGTTCCGGCACGGTCGGCGCGCGGTCCAGCTGCTGGGCGAGCTCGTCACCGGCCTTGGCCAGGTCGAGCCGGAGCTCCTGCAGCCGGCGCGGCACGCGCACGGACCACGAGGTGTCGCGGAAGAAACGCTTGATTTCGCCGATGATGGTAGGCATCGCGAACGTGGGGAACTCGACACCACGGTTGAGTTCGAAGCGGTCGATCGCCTTGATCAGGCCGATGGTGCCGACCTGGATGATGTCCTCCATCGGCTCGCTGCGGGAGCGGAACCGGGAGGCGGCGAACTTGACGAGCGCGAGATTGAGTTCGACGAGGGTGTTGCGCACGTACGAGTACTCGTACGTGCCTTCCTCCAGCGACTCGAGGCGCTCGAAAAGGGTCTTGGACAGGGCTCGCGCGTCGTCCGGGGCGACCTCGTCGTACGGGGGAATGTCCGGAAGCCCGGCGAGCAGGTCGTGCGCCAAGGCGACGGTGTCGTCGCGCTCGATGGGATCCAGAGGTTCCGGGGAGAATGCCGACGTCGCTGTGGGGGTAGGCGATCCGTCGAGCCGGGGTGACATGGTGTCCTCCATCGTTCTCGGCATATGGCTGCCGAAGCCAGTGAGTGCACTGCGGTGTGCGGCGCCTCCAAAGCCGGCCGTGTTCGGGTGCGTGTCCCTCATAGCCCTACCCGCTTTACCAGGCCGATCGCAAGTGCGTTCAATACAGTTATGTCTGGTTTAGTGGGATTGTTCGGCTGTCGAAGCCCCGCTGGAGGGCGTAGTGTTCGAGGGCGTCAGCAAGCAGCCACGACGTGGGGAGAGAGAGACGGCATGGACCGCGGCACGGTCGGCAGCGCTCAGTCGGGCCGGCTCTTGGTAGAGGTGCGGGAAGAGGGCCGCAGTGCCGTCGTGACCCCGGCGGGTGAGTTGGATCACCACACCGCCGATCTGTTGCGCGGACCGCTCGACGACTGCCTCGCCAAGGGATTCAGCAGACTCGTCATTGACTGCTCGCGCCTGGAGTTCTGTGACTCCACGGGCCTCAACGTGCTGCTCGGCGCGCGGCTGAAGGCGGAGGCGGACGGCGGCGGGGTACATCTGGTGGCCATGCAGCCGGTGGTGGCCCGGGTGTTCGAGATCACGGGTGCCGAGGCGGTCTTCACCGTGCACGACACCCTCGAGGAAGCTCTGGCCGGCGAGGCCGGCTGAGCCGGGCGGGCCGGACCGTGACCCCGTCTCCCGCGCCGCCGTGTGACCGGCGTATCACCCCAGTCGTGCTTTTGCTGCCCGGTGCAGGGGTGTTCCGCCGGGACGGCAGGGCAGGAGACATCCTGAGCCGGTCGGCCGCCGCGGCGGCCGGGACGGCGTGGGTGACATGTTTCACGGGTCGCCCGACCGGCAGTGCAGTGCAGTGACGTTGTGAATCGTGAACTGGTGAATCGGTGAGGTGAAGCGCTGATGAGCACCACCCGGCCCTATCCGCCGGGCGACCGCGGTCCGGAGCCCGGCGGCGCTTCCGGGGCGTCCGGCGGGGGCGTACCGCAGACCGGGGCGCCCGAGCGGGGTCTGCCGTCGGCGGCTCCGCGGGACCAGGACGACGGTCCGGCGACCGAGGGCCCCGACGGGGGCCAGGTGTCCGCCGTGTCGTCCGTGCCGTCCGGCGGGCGCCGTCAGGTACGCGCGCTGAGCCTGGAGGGTCAGAGCGGGGTGGTGCCGCTCGCCCGCGACTTCACCCGCGAGGCGCTGTACGCGTGGGGCTGGCTGCCCGCCGCGACCGCCGACCAGAGGGCCGCGGCGGAGGACGTTCTGCTGGTCGTGTCGGAGCTGGTCACCAACGCCTGTCTGCACGCCGAGGGCCCGGACCAGCTGCGGATCTCCTGCGACAGCAAGGTGATCCGGCTGGAGGTCTCCGACCGCGGCACGGGCCAGCCGTCGCCGCGCACTCCGCACCGCGCCGGGCGCCCCGGCGGCCACGGCATGTTCATCGTCCAGCGGCTGTGCCTGGACTGGGGTGTCGCGCGCACGCCCGGCGTCGCGGGCAAGACGGTGTGGGCCGAGCTGGGCGCTCCCGCGTAACCGGCGGTGCGAGGTCCGTACCGCGGGCACAAGTCCCGTACGGACCGCCCGGGCCCCCGTCCGGCCGCCGCGAGCCTGTCGTGCGGCCGGTGCTGATCCCCGTACGCGCGACGAACGACGAAGGGCCGCCGCACCCGGTGAGGTGCCGCGGCCCTTTCCGTTCCCGCTGAGCGGTGCGGGCGTCAGCGGACGTCGCCCATGAGCTCCTTGACCTTGTTGCGGTACATCCACACCGCGGCACCGGCGACCGCGGCGAGCGTGGCCTCCAGGGCGACGATGCCCGTCTTGTTCAGGTCGACACCGGCGATGGAGAGCAGGCCGGTCGTCGCGTCACCGGCGGTGACGGCCAGGAACCAGACGCCCATCATCTGCGAGGCGTACTTCGCGGGCGCCATCTTCGTGGTGACCGACAGGCCGACCGGGGAGAGCAGCAGCTCACCGACGGTCTGCGTGAAGTAGATCGCCACCAGCCACAGCGCCGCCGCCCGGTGGCCGCCGTCGGCGATGGACAGCGGAGCCAGGAAGAGGAAGAACGACGCGCCGACCAGGACCAGGCCCGAGGCGAACTTCACGATCGTGCTGGGCTCCTTGCCGCGCCGGTTCAGCGCCAGCCAGACCCAGGCGAAGACCGGGGCCAGGGCCATGATCAGCACCGGGTTGACCGACTGGTACCAGGAGACCGGGAAGTTCCAGCCGAGCACGCTGTTGTCGGCGGAGGAGTCGGCGAAGATCGACAGGGTCGAGCCGCCCTGGTCGTAGATCATCCAGAAGACGGCCGCGGCGACGAAGAACCAGATGTACGCGGACATCTTCGACTGCTCGGCGCGGTCGAGCTCCTTGTCGCGCTTGATGCCGACCAGCACCATCACCGGGATGATCACGCCGAGCAGGGTCAGCGGGACCAGGATCCAGTTCAGCGTGTAGTGGCCGGAGAAGCCGACGGCCGCGTACGCCACGGCCGCGATGCCGGCCCAGATCGCCGACTTGCGCAGGGTGGCGGACTTCTCCTGGGCCGACAGCGGCTTCGGGACGACGCTGGAGCGGTCGGCCAGGTGACGGCTGCCGAGCAGGAACTGCACCAGGCCGAGCGCCATGCCGAGCGCGGCCAGCGCGAAGCCGAGGTGCCAGTCGACGTTCTCGCCGACGGTGCCGATGACCAGCGGCGCCGCGAACGCGCCGAGGTTGATGCCCATGTAGAAGACGGTGAAGCCGCCGTCCCGGCGCGGGTCGTCCGGGCCGTTGTAGAGGTGGCCGACCATCGTGGAGATGTTGGCCTTCAACAGGCCCGAACCGATCGCGACGAGACCGAGACCGCCGTAGAAGGTGCCCGACGTGGGCAGGGCCAGCGTCAGGTGGCCGAGCATGATGACCGCGCCGGCGACGGCGACCGTCTTGCGCGGGCCCCAGACCCGGTCGCCGAACCAGCCGCCGGGCATCGCCAGCAGGTAGACCAGCGACACGTACACCGAGTAGATCGCCGTCGCCGTGCCGGCGTCGAGGTGCAGGCCGCCCGGTGCGACGAGGTACAGCGGGAGCAGAGCCCTCATGCCGTAGTAGGAGAACCTCTCCCACATCTCGGTCATGAAGAGAGTGGCCAGTCCGCGGGGGTGGCCGAAGAAGGACTTCTCGGAACCGGGGGTGCCCGGAGTCGCCGAGGCCTTCGTCAGGCTGGACGCCATGGTCGATCCTTGCTGGTCGGGACGCGCCCGGCACATGTCGTGCGCGCCCGGTGGGGGGACGGCCGGCACCGGAGGGTGGGCCGTCCACCCCACGCCCAGGGGGAGTCCGCTCCGGATCACGGAGCGGCGGGCGGCGCCCACCGGGATCCACGCCTCTGCGCGCGTCGATGCGCTGCGAGGCCCGGCCACAGGTCGTTCGATTCAGGGCTGGCGCACCAGCCCGCACATAAAAGTGACCTTCAGCGTCAAAGGGATCGCCGAAGGCCTTACGGTGCTACAGGCGTTGATTCACCATACGTCACGACACTGCCCAGTAGGGAAGCACTTGAGATATGGATCACAGGTGACGGGGGAACCGTACCCACTCATTCGAAGGTCTCGGCCAGGATCGCATCCCATACTCACAGGTCCCCCCGTCGGCCCCCGTGAGCAGGAACCCGGTATGCCGGGGCAAGGGACGACCTCGGCGATCACGCCCCGACGCCCGTCGTCGCGGGACTACCATCACTTCATGACCCGTGTACTGCTCGCCGAGGACGACGCGTCCATCTCGGAGCCACTGGCCCGCGCACTGCGCCGCGAAGGGTACGAGGTCGAGGTCCGCGAGGACGGGCCCGACGCACTCGACGCCGGGCTGCAGGGCGGCGTCGACCTGGTCGTGCTGGACCTCGGCCTGCCGGGCATGGACGGCCTCGAGGTCGCCCGCCGACTGCGCGCCGACGGCCACAGCGTGCCGATCCTCATCCTCACCGCGCGTGCCGACGAGGTCGACACCGTGGTCGGTCTGGACGCCGGAGCCGACGACTACGTCACCAAGCCCTTCCGGCTCGCCGAACTCCTCGCCCGCGTCCGCGCCCTGCTGCGGCGCGGCGCCGCCGACCCCCAGCAGCCGTCCGCCACGCACGGTGTGCGCATCGACGTCGAGTCGCACCGCGCCTGGATGGGCGAGGAGGAACTCCAGCTCACCGCCAAGGAGTTCGACCTGCTGCGGGTCCTGGTGCGCGACGCCGGCCGGGTCGTCACCCGCGACCAGTTGATGCGCGAGGTCTGGGACACCACCTGGTGGTCCTCCACCAAGACCCTCGACATGCACATCTCCTGGCTGCGCAAGAAGCTCGGCGACGACGCGGCGAACCCCCGTTACATCGCCACCGTGCGCGGCGTGGGCTTCCGCTTCGAGAAGAACTGACACCCTCGTCCCGAGGAGGAACCGGCACTCTCGTCCACGAGAAGGGCCGACACCCTCGTCGTCCAGCCGAACCGACAGCCCGTCACCCGCGCGGCGACGAGCCCGACGACCCCAGCCGCCCCGAGAACACCTGCCGCCCCGAGGACACCTGTAAGAGGACATGCGCCGCCGACTGATCCAGTCCACGCTCGCCGTGGTGCTCGTCGTGATCGCCGTCTTCGGCGTCTCCCTCGTGATCGTCGAGACCCGCACGATCAGCAACAGCGCCCAGGAGCGCGTGGAGTCCGAGGCGCTGCGCCTGGCCAGCATCGCCGACAGCCGTCTGCTCACCACCGAGCGCGTCGACACCGAGGTGCTGCGCGCCCAGGTCGAACAGGTCGCCCAGCAGCGCTACGCCGTGATCCGCATCCCCGGCGAGCAGGCCATCGAGGTCGGCTCCAGGCCGGGGGGCGACGTCCTGCGGGGCGAGGCCACCGGCGAGGGCGGCGAGACCGTCGTCGTGGAGGAGCCGCGCTCGGCGGTGACCCGCGAGGTCGGCCGCACGCTGCTGATCATCGGCGCGGTGGCGCTGCTCGCCGTCGTCGCGGCCGTGCTGCTCGCGGTGCGGCAGGCAAGCCGCCTCGCCTCGCCGCTCACCGACCTCGCCGAGACCGCCGAGCGACTCGGCTCGGGTGACCCGCGGCCCCGCCACAAGCGGTACGCCGTGCCCGAACTGGACCGGGTGGCGGACGTACTGGACGCCTCCGCCGAGCGCATCGGCCGCATGCTCACCGCCGAGCGCCGGCTGGCCGCCGACGCCTCCCACCAACTGCGTACGCCGCTGACGGCGCTGTCCATGCGGCTGGAGGAGATCACCCTCACCGAGGACCTGGACACGGTGAAGGAGGAGGCGGCCATCGCGCTGGCGCAGGTGGAGCGGTTGACGGACGTGGTGCAGCGGCTGCTGACGAACTCCCGTGACCCGCGTACCGGTTCCGCGGTCACCTTCGACCTGGACGAGGTCATCCAGCAGCAGGCCGACGAGTGGCGGCCCGCCTACCGCCAGGCCGGCCGGGTCATCGTCAGCTCCGGCAAGCGGCACCTGGAGGCCGTGGGCACGCCGGGCGCGGTGGCGCAGGTGCTGGCCGCGCTGATCGAGAACTCGCTGATGCACGGCGGCGGCACGGTCGCGCTGCGTACCCGGGTCACGGGCAACCAGGCCGTCATCGAGGTCACCGACGAGGGCCCCGGGGTGCCGGCGGACCTCGGGGCGCGGATCTTCGAGCGCACCATCAGCGGGCGCAACTCCACGGGGATCGGCCTGGCCGTGGCCCGTGACCTGGCGGAGGCCGACGGCGGGCGCCTGGAGATGCTCCAGACCAAGCCGCCGGTGTTCGGCCTGTTCCTGTCGCGTACGCCCCCTTCGAAGGGCCCGGAGGAGCCGACGGTCCGCTGAGCGGCCGAGGAGGGAGGGGGAGCCCCGGGTCAGGCGCGTACGCGCCGCTCCCGCTCGCCCGTCTCCCGCTCACCCCGCCGCGGCTCGTCCTGCGCCGGCACGGCCTCCGTCTCCGGCTCCGTGTGCGCCCGCGGTTCCGTGTCCGGCTCCGCGCCGGGGGCGGGCAGGGCGCGGAAGACCCAGGTGCGGTACGACCAGAAGCGGAACAGGGTCGCGACGCCGATGCCGACGAACTTGAAGATGTTGTTCTGCAGCGGCGTGTTCCAGCCGAAACCGTACGTCGCCACGTACAGCACGCCGTTCTCGATGACCAGGCCGATCGCGCTGAACAGCAGGAACAGGGTCAGTTCCCGGGTGCGGCGGCTCTTGTCGCGGTCCCGGTAGGCGAAGTAGCGGAAACCGATGTAGTTGCAGGCGATGGCGACGACGGTCGCGATGACGCCGGCCCGCACCACCGGGAGGCCGGTGACATGCCGTACCAGGTTGAAGACGAGCAGGTTGACCAGCACACCGATGCCGCCCACCGCGCCGAACTTGGCGACTTCACGGGCGATACGCCGGAGCCGCGGGGAACCGCGTTCCATGGTCGTGCTGGCCCCCGTCCGGTCGATTGCGTCAACCCCGCCATGCTAACCACCCCTGCGCGCGATCTTCCTGGGGCGGGGAGGCGAGGGGCCGGGCGGCACGGCCGGTGAGGACATCCCGCGGTCCCGGAACCCGCCCGGCCGGTCCCGGAACCGGTAGAGACGGCCCCGGAACCGGCCCGGAGGGTCCGGAAACCGGCCTGGTCGGCGTGGCCGATACCCTGGGGGCGTGACATTCCCGGTAGTCGGCATGGTCGGCGGTGGCCAGCTCGCTCGTATGACACACGAGGCGGGCATCCCGCTCGGCATCAGGTTCAAGCTCCTCAGTGACACCCCTCAGGATTCCGCGGCACAGGTCGTGAGCGACGTCGTCGTCGGCGACTACCGCGACCTGGACACGCTGCGTGACTTCGCGCGCGGCTGTGACGTGATCACCTTCGATCACGAGCACGTGCCCACCGAGCACCTCCGGGCCCTGGAGGCGGACGGCATCCCCGTGCGCCCCGGCCCCGACGCGCTCGTGCACGCCCAGGACAAGGGCGTGATGCGCGCGAGACTCACGGCGATCGGCGTGCCCTGCCCCAGGCACCGCATCGTGAGCGACCCGCAGGACGTGGCCGCGTTCGCGGCAGAGGGGGACGGCTTCCCGGTCGTCCTCAAGACCGTCCGCGGCGGCTACGACGGCAAGGGCGTGTGGGTCGTGGACTCGGCCGAGGAGGCCGCCGAGCCGTTCAGGGCCGGGGTCGCCGTCCTCGCCGAGGAGAAGGTCGACTTCGTGCGCGAGCTGGCCGCCGACGTGGTCCGCTCCCCGCACGGCCAGGCCGTGGCGTACCCGGTCGTGGAGTCCCGGCAGGTCGGCGGCGTGTGCGACACGGTGATCGCGCCCGCCCCCGGACTCGACGGGAACCTCGCCCTGAAGGCCGAGGAGATGGCGCTGACCATCGCGAAGGAACTCGGCGTCGTCGGCCACCTCGCCGTCGAGCTGTTCCAGACCCGCGACGGCCGCATCCTCGTCAACGAGCTCGCGATGCGCCCGCACAACTCCGGCCACTGGTCGATGGACGGCGCGATCACCAGCCAGTTCGCCAACCACGTCCGCGCCGTCCTCGACCTCCCGCTCGGCGACCCGCGCCCGCGCGCCCCGTGGACCGTCATGGTCAACGTCCTCGGCGGCGACTTCCCGGACATGTACTCCGCGTACCTGCACTGCATGGCCCGCGACCCCCGGCTGAAGATCCACATGTACGGCAAGGACGTGAAGCCGGGCCGCAAGGTGGGCCACGTCAACACCTACGGCGACGACCTGGACGACGTGCTGGCACGCGCCCGTCACGCTGCCGGCTACCTGAGAGGCACGATCACCGAATGAGCCCCGCCGCAAGCCCCGTCGTCGGCATCGTCATGGGGTCGGACTCCGACTGGCCCGTCATGGAGGCCGCCGCCAAGGCCCTGGACGAGTTCGAGATCGCGTACGAGGTCGACGTCGTCTCCGCGCACCGCATGCCGCGGGAGATGATCGCGTACGGCGAGCGGGCCGCCGGCCGCGGCCTGAAGGTGATCGTCGCGGGCGCGGGCGGCGCCGCCCACCTGCCCGGCATGCTCGCCTCCGTCACGCCGCTGCCCGTCATCGGCGTGCCCGTGCCGCTGAAGTACCTCGACGGCATGGACTCCCTCCTGTCGATCGTGCAGATGCCGGCCGGTGTGCCGGTGGCGACGGTCTCCGTGGGCGGCGCCCGCAACGCCGGTCTGCTCGCGGCCCGCGTCCTCGCCGCGCACGACGAGGAACTGCTGGCCCGCATGCGGGAGTTCCAGCAGGAGCTGAACGACCAGGCCACCGAGAAGGGCAAGCGGCTGCGCTCCAAGATCGACAGCGGCCCGGCCGGCTTCGGCTTCGGGAAGTGACGCGGATGTCCACCCCGCCCCCGGGGTCTCCCCTGTCCTCCCCGTCCCCTCTGGACCGGGCCCGCGAGCTGCTGCGCGAGTTCCCGGTGGCCGACGGGCACAACGACCTGCCCTGGGCGCTGCGCGAGCAGAGCCGCTACGACCTCGACGCCCGGGACGTCGCCACCGACCAGAGCGCCCACCTGCACACCGACCTGCCCAGGCTGCGCGAGGGCGGCGTCGGCGCGCAGTTCTGGTCCGTGTACGTCCCCGCCGACCTGCCCGACCCGGTGCCCGCCACCCTCGAGCAGATCGACTGCGTACGGCAGATGCTCGCGCGCTACCCCCGCGAGCTGGCCCCCGCGCTGACGGCGGCCGACATGGAGGCGGCACGCGCCGAGGGCCGTATCGCCTCCCTCATGGGCGCGGAGGGCGGCCACTCGATCGCGTGCTCCCTCGGCACCCTGCGCGGCCTGTACGCGCTGGGCGTGCGCTACCTGACCCTCACGCACAACGACAACGTGCCGTGGGCGGACTCCGCGACGGACGAGCCCGGCGTGGGCGGTCTGTCGGCCTTCGGCCGCGAGGTCGTACGGGAGATGAACCGCCTCGGCATGCTCGTCGACCTCTCGCACGTGGCGGCGACGACGATGCGGGACGCGCTGGACGCCACGTCCGCGCCGGTGATCTTCTCGCACTCCTCCTCGCGTGCCGTCTGCGACCACCCGCGCAACATCCCCGACGACGTGCTGGAGCGGCTGCCCGCCAACGGCGGCGTCGCGATGGTGACGTTCGTGCCGAAGTTCGTGCTCCGGGCGGCGGTCGACTGGACGGCCGCGGCGGACGAGAACCTGCGCGCGCACGGCCTCCACCACCTCGACACCACCCCCGAGGCGATGAGGCTGCACCGTGCCTTCGAGGAGCGCCACCCGCGCCCGGTCGCCACGACCGCCACGGTCGCCGACCACCTGGACCACATGCGCGAGGTCGCCGGCATCGACCACCTCGGCATCGGCGGCGACTACGACGGCACCGCCTTCACCCCCGACGGCCTGAACGACGTCTCGGGCTACCCCCACCTCGTCGCCGAACTCCTCGACCGCGGCTGGTCGGAGCCCGACCTGGCCAAACTGACCTGGCAGAACGCCGTACGGGTGCTGGGCGCGGCCGAGGACGTGGCCCGTGACCTCGGCACGACGAGGGGCCCGTCGAACGCGACGATCGCGGACCTGGACGGCTGACAGCCGTCCAGGCCGTACGGGGGCCGTCGACCGCGTACGGGGCGAGCGGGGCCGGGGCTGTCACGTCCCGGCCGCTCAGCGGCCCTGCAGACACTCCTCCGAGGGGTGTACCTCCCCGCGGCGGAGGCGTCCACCGGCACCTCCCGGCAGACCGGGTCAGCAGGCGCAGAGGCAGAACGGGTGCCCGGCCGGGTCCGCGTAGACCCGGAAGGTCCGTGCGCGGTCCTCCGCGTCCAGGGGCTTGGCGCCCAGCTCCAGCACGGCCTTCTCCGCCGCGTCCAGGTCCGTGACGTCCAGGTCCAGATGGAACTGCTGCGAGTGGTCGGCCGACGGCCACGTCGGCGGTACGAGGCCGGGCGCGGCCTGGAACGCCAGCCTCCGCCGCCCGGACAGCTGCACCTCGACCCAGTCCCCCTCGCCGTCCACGGTGCCGCCCAGCACGGCCGCGTAGAACTCGGCGAGCGCGCGCGGGTCGGGACAGTCCAGGACGACGACGCCCAGTTCAGCGACAGCCATGACTTCCTCCTCGAAGAGTCGGTTACCTGTAAGTGCGGGTAACCGGTAACGGTTACGGCATGCTCCCGCATGAGCGGTAACGTCGCAAGCATGAGTGCGAAATCGCCCGCCCCGGGTGGGCTGGCGCTGATCGAGTCCCTGGTCAACACGCTGGACGTGGAACAGGGCACCGACTCGCTCGACACGCCGGAGGGCCGCGCCCGCTTCGGCCTCGGTGAGGACGACCTGCCCGCGGCCCGCGACCTGCGCGAGTCGCTGCGTGCCGCCCTGCTCGCCCACGCGGGCCACCCCGCGCACCGCCGGGTCACCCCGCTCGGCGACCTCCTCGCCCACGCGCCCCTGCGGGTGACGGTCGACGAGCGCGACGGCTCGGCCGCCCTCGCCCCCGCCGACGGCCGGTCCCTGCCGGCCCGCGTGGCCCTGGCCGTCGCGGAGGCCCTCGTCGCCGGCACCTGGACCCGCCTCAAGGCCTGCGAGCTGGACGACTGCCTGTGGGCGTACTACGACCGCAGCCCGGCGGTGCGGGGCCGCTGGTGCTCGATGCAGGGGTGCGGGGCGCGCGCGAAGATGCGCCGGTACCGCGCCAAGTGAGGTCCCGTCCGGGCACGACGGCCGCGCGGCGCCTGGCAGGTAGGCGCGCACGACGGCCGCGCAACACCCGGCAGGTAGGCGCACGACGGCCGCGCGGCGCCCGGAAGGAAGGCGCACGACGGCCGCGCAACACCCGGCAGGAAGGCGCACGACGCCGCGCGGCGCCCGGCCGGAAGACACCACGGCCGGGCGGCACCCGGCAGGAAGACGCCGGCCCGGCCCCGGCCGAACCGGCGTCACACGCCTCGAAGGACGTCTCAGGCGGTGGGCCGCCCCATCGCCCGGTACGTCCAGCCGGCCTTCCGCCACCGCTCCGCGTCCAGCGCGTTGCGCCCGTCCAGCACGATCCTGGCCGCGGCGACCTCGCCCAGCTCCGCCGGGTCCAGCTCGCGGAACTCCCGCCACTCCGTCAGATGCAGCACCACGTCCGCGCCGCGCACCGCCCCCCGCGCGGAGTCCGCGTAGCCGAGCGTCGGGAAGATCCGGCGGGCGTTGTCCATGCCCTTCGGGTCGTACACCGTGACCTGGCCGCCCTGAAGGTGGATCTGACCTGCGACGTTCAGCGCGGGCGAGTCCCGTACGTCGTCCGAGTCGGGCTTGAAGGTCGCCCCCAGCACGGCCACCCGCCTGCCCAGGAACGGCCCTCCGCCCAGCGCCTGCCGGGCCAGCTCCACCATCTGGCCGCGCTGGCGCATGTTGATGGAGTCGATCTCCCGCAGGAACGTCAGCGCCTGGTCCGCGCCCAGCTCACCCGCGCGCGCCATGAACGCCCGGATGTCCTTCGGCAGACACCCGCCGCCGAAGCCGATGCCGGCCCGCAGGAACTTCCTGCCGATCCGGTCGTCGTGCCCGATGGCCTCGGCCAGCTTGGCGACGTCGCCCCCGGCCGCCTCGCACACCTCCGCCATCGCGTTGATGAACGAGATCTTGGTCGCCAGGAAGGAGTTCGCGGACGTCTTCACCAGCTCCGCGGTCGGGAAGTCCGTCACCACGAACGGCGAACCCTCCGCGACCGGTGTGGCGTACACCTCACGCAGCAGCTTCTCCGCGCGCTCGCTGCGCACGCCGACCACGATCCGGTCGGGGTGCAGCGTGTCGTCGACGGCGAAGCCCTCGCGCAGGAACTCCGGGTTCCAGGCCAGCTCGGCGTCCGCCCCGGCGGGCGCGTGCGCGGCCAGGTAGGCGGCGAGACGGTCGGCGGAGCCCACGGGCACGGTCGACTTGCCGACGACGAGGGCGGGACGGGTCAGGTGCGGCGCGAGCGAGGCGATCGCGGAATCGACGTACGACATGTCGCAGGCGTACTCGCCGTGCTTCTGCGGGGTGTTCACGCACACGAAGTGCACGTCACCGAAGGCGGCCACCTCGGCCCAGTCGGTCGTGAACCGCAGCCGACCGGTGGATCCGTCGATCCCGGCGACGTGCCGGCGCAGAAGGTCCTCCAGGCCCGGCTCGTACATCGGGACCTGCCCGCGCTGGAGCATCTCGATCTTCTCGGGCACGACGTCGAGGCCCAGCACCTCGAAGCCGAGCTCGGCCATGGCCGCCGCGTGCGTGGCGCCGAGGTAGCCGGTGCCGATCACGGTGATCTTCAGGGCCATGGATGCTCCAGGGGGTACGGCAGGTCGGGGGTCGAAAGACGCGCTGCCCGAGCATAGTCCGGGCATGGGCGGGCCCCCCACCGGGCAGCTTCAGTCCTGGTGACTCCTTCTGTCGCCAAGCTCACGTATCCCTGGGGTGGGCAGCACCATAAAATTCCAGTTACTTAACGGTAGTTAGCGCAGGCATCACAGCGTTTTGGAGCGTGGAGACCTTGGCCGGATCGGCTGACTTCGACCTGTACCGCCCGTCCGAGGAGCACGACATGCTCCGTGACGCCGTCCGCGCGCTGGCCGAGGCGAAGATCGCGCCGTACGCCGCAGCGGTGGACGAGGAGGCACGCTTCCCGCAGGAGGCACTGAACGCCCTGGTCGCGAACGACCTGCACGCCGTGCACGTGCCCGAGGAGTACGGCGGCGCGGGCGCCGACGCGCTGGCCACGGTCATCGTGATCGAGGAGGTGGCCCGCGTCTGCGCGAGCTCGTCCCTGATCCCGGCCGTGAACAAGCTGGGTTCGCTGCCGGTGATCCTTTCCGGCTCCGAGGAGCTGAAGAAGAAGTACATGGCGTCGCTCGCCAAGGGCGACGGACTGTTCTCGTACTGCCTGTCCGAGCCGGACGCGGGCTCGGACGCGGCCGGTATGAAGACGAAGGCCGTCCGCGACGGCGACCACTACGTCCTCAACGGCGTGAAGCGCTGGATCACCAACGCGGGCGTCAGCGAGTACTACACGGTCATGGCGGTCACCGACCCCACCAAGCGCTCCAAGGGCATATCGGCGTTCGTCGTCGAGAAGTCCGACGAGGGCGTCTCCTTCGGCGCCCCGGAGAAGAAGCTCGGCATCAAGGGCTCCCCGACCCGCGAGGTCTACCTCGACAACGTCCGCATCCCCGCCGACCGCATGATCGGCGAGGAGGGCACCGGCTTCGCCACGGCGATGAAGACCCTGGACCACACCCGCATCACCATCGCGGCCCAGGCCCTCGGCATCGCCCAGGGCGCCCTCGACTACGCCAAGGGCTACGTCCAGGAGCGCAAGCAGTTCGGCAAGCCGATCGCCGACTTCCAGGGCATCCAGTTCATGCTCGCCGACATGGCCATGAAGATCGAGGCCGCCCGCCAGCTGACCTACGCGGCCGCCGCGAAGTCCCAGCGCGGTGACAGCGACCTCACCTTCCAGGGCGCCGCCGCCAAGTGCTTCGCCTCCGACGTCGCCATGGAGGTCACCACGGACGCCGTCCAACTCCTCGGCGGCTACGGCTACACCCGGGACTACCCGGTGGAGCGGATGATGCGCGACGCGAAGATCACTCAGATCTACGAGGGCACGAACCAGGTCCAGCGCATCGTGATGGCGCGCAACCTTCCGTAACGCTTCCGCGTGGCGGCACGGCCCCCGGTGTCACACGCCCGGGGGCCGTCGCATGCGCCGGGGCCGGTCCGGCTCAGTCCCTCGTCCCCACGCCCTGGGACGAACCGAAACCGCAGGCGCGGTCCGTCGGCTCCCGCACCGACTGCTCCCGCCCACGGCCACTGCTCCAACGGTCGGCGCACCGCGCTCGCGGGCCGGGAGACCGTCAGGCTGATGGCGGCGGAGCCGGCGCCGCGGCCGGTGGTCGACCGTTCGATGTTCGACGGTCCGCGCCTGCGCGGCCGGATACCCCTGCGCGACTGAGCCGGCCGCCGGGCGGTGCGCGGCGGCCGGTGGGCCGGGCTCAGTCCTCGAAACCCTCCGAGGCTCGCTTCGCCCGCAGATCCATGATCGCGCGGCGCCGGGCCAGGCGGTGGGTGCGGCGGATCTGGGCCTCCTGGTAGCGGCGGTTGTCCTGTTCCGTCTGCGGGAGGACCGGCGGGACGCGGCGGGGCCGGCCGTCGGCGTCCACCGCGGCGAAGACCAGGTACGCGGAGCCGACCTGGGTGGCCGGGGCCGACTCGTTCCAGCGTTCGGCCAGGACGCGTACGCCGACCTCCATGGAGGTCCGGCCGGTCCAGTTGACCTGGGCCTTCACATGGACGAGGTCGCCGACGCGGACCGGTTCGAGGAACGCCATCTCGTCCATCGACGCGGTGACGGCGGGGCCGCCGGAGTGCCGCCCGGCCACGGCGCCCGCCGCGTCGTCGACCAGCTTCATGATCACGCCGCCGTGCACCGTACCCAGGAGGTTGGTGTCGTTGTGGGTCATGATGTGGCTGAGGGTGGTGCGGGACGCCGCGGTCGGCTTGCCCGGAATGCCCGAGACTTCCGTATCCATGGCTGAGGCCTGGTCTGTCATGGCCTCCACCCTATGTCGAACTGACATCCGTGGGATTTGTGTCAGCTTCGCAACAGCCGTGGCCCTATTCTCCGTCGGCCCTTGTAAGGCACACAGCCGCGCCCTGCACACTGAGGCCATGACTGATTGGCCCCAGGGACGGTCCGAGGACAACCGCTACGGACGCGGCAGCGCCGGCGAGCAGCCGGAAAGCGCGCGGGTGATGCGGCAGGTCCGCCGCGGCCAGGCCGCACCGCCCCCGTCGTACGCGCCCGGTGTGCCCCAGCAGCCGTCCTACGTCGACGGCCAGGGCGGGCAGCCCGGCCACGACAGCGGCTACAACACGGGCCAGGTCTACGGGGGCGGCGGCAGGCGCGGCGGCTCCGTGCCCCACGGCAACGACGTGGACCCGGCCCGCGGCCAGTACCGGCAGAGGCCCGACTGGCGGCGCCGTACCAAGGTGACGCTGCTCACCCTGCTCGCCGTGGTGCTCGTCACGACGGTCGGTACGTACTTCTGGGCCGATTCCAAACTCAACCGTGACGTGGACCTCGCGACCGTCATCGACCGGCCCGAGGCCGGCGAGGGCACGAACTACCTGATCGTCGGCTCGGACAGCCGCGAGGGCATGTCCGCCGCGGACAAGAGGAAGCTGCACACCGGGTCCGCCGAGGGCAAGCGCACGGACTCGATGATGATCCTGCACACCGGAAGCAACGGCCCCACGCTGATCTCCCTGCCCCGTGACTCCAACGTCACCATCCCGGAGTTCAAGGGCTCCGAGTCCGGGAAGATCCGGCCCGCGATGGGCGCCAGCAAACTGAACGCCTCGTACTCCATAGACGGCCCGACGCTGCTGGTGCGCACGGTCGAGTTCAACACCGGACTGCACATCGACCACTACGTCGAGATCGGCTTCGGCGGCTTCGCGAGCATCGTGGACGCGGTCGGCGGCGTCGAGATGGACATCCCGCAGGACATCAAGGACACCAAGTCCGGCGCCGACTTCGAGAAGGGCAAGCAGACCCTGAACGGCGAGCAGGCCCTCGCCTTCGTCCGCACCCGGTACGCGCTGGCCGGCTCCGACCTGGACCGCACCAAGAACCAGCAGAAGTTCCTGTCGGCACTCGCCAACCAGGTCGCCACGCCCGGCACGATCCTCAACCCGTTCCGGCTGTACCCGACCATGGGCGCCGGCCTGGACTCCCTCGTCGTGGACAAGGACATGGGCCTGTGGGACCTGGCGTCCATGTTCTGGGCGATGAAGGGCGTCAGCGGCGGCGAGGGCAAGTCGATGAACATGCCGATCTCGGGCAGCGTCGGCGGCAACCTCCAGTGGGACATGGCCAAGGTCAAGACGCTGGTCAACCAGCTGAAGAACGACGAGAAGATCACCGTCTCGAGTGGCTGACCGCCAGGCGGGGACACCGTTCGACGCGGTCCTCTGCGACGCCGACGACGTGCTGCGCCACTGAACGTCGACGCCGCCGCGGCCCCGGGCACGCGGACCGTGCACTTCCGGGCCGCCGCCGGCCTGGAGCGGTCGCCGGCAACTCCTGCTGGGCTGAGCCGGCGACCTCCTTCACGGGCACACCACCTCGTCGCCCCGCACGACACCGGCACCTGACGTGCCGTCGGTGTTCCGCGGCGCGGGGTGCTCGACCCGTACCGCGCGGACCTTCTGGACGTCGGAGCCGAGGGTCACCTTCAGCGTCCGCCCCCGGCCCCTCACCGCGCGCAGCTCACTGCCCGGCAGGGCCGCCGCCAGGGTCTTGGCCGAGCGGTCCCAGCGCGGGTCGTAGGCGATGACGGTCCGTCGCACGGTGCGCTCCCCAGGGCCCCCGGGATGCGCCGTGCGTGACCGGGCCCGGGTCGTACCGAAGCCGGCCGCCGCCAGTGCCGCGTCCACGCGCCGGCCGAGGCCCTCGTGTCCGGTGCCGTTCTCCACCTGGACGCGGATCTGCTCGGGGGGCACTTCCACGCGGGGCGCCCCGCCGGCCGGCCGGTGTGCGGTGAGCGGCTTGTCGTGGCGGAGCGCCGCGAAGAGGCGTCGGGCCTTCGCGGTGTCCCACTTCAGGGTCGAGCCGACGCCCTCCACGGTGTAGCCCATCCGCGCGATCGGCACGGTCGTGAACTCGGACGACGACAGGGAGAGGTTCCACATGGCCCGGCCCAGGGTCAGCAACTCGTCCGTGCCGAAGCCCTTGTCGGCCCGCATCGAGCCGAGCACCGCCCTGGCCACGTCCCGGAACCTCAGCGGGTTCAGCAGGATCCCGGAGGAGGTCGCCCGGTCGATCAGCGCCGCCAGGAACCGCTGCTGGCGCTGCATGCGGCTCAGGTCGGAGGCCGCGTCGACGTGCCGGGCGCGCACGTACTGCAGGGCCCGGCCGCCCATCAGCCGGTGTGTGCCGACCGGCAGGTCGAGCCCGGTGTAACCGTCCCTCAGCGGCTTCGCGGTGCACACCTCGACGCCACCGAGCACGTCCACCGTCTTCATGAAGCTCGTGAAGTCGACCTCGAGATAGTGGTCGATCCTCACGCGGGTCATGCTCTCCACGAGGCGCACGGTCAGCTGCGGCCCGCCCTCGGCGTACGCGGCGTTCAGCTTGAGCGGGTGGCCCGGGTGCTTCTCGTGGGTCGTGCGGTCGGTGTGCGAGGGCGTCGTCGCGTACGAGTCGCGCGGCAGGCTCACCACGCCGGCCCGTCGCCGGTCCGCCGAGAGGTGCACGATCATCATCGTGTCGGTGCAGTTGCAGGGTGCGCCGCCCAGCCTGTACCTGCGTCGTTCCCGTGGCGAGATCCGGTCGCGGCCGTCCGTGCCGACCAGCAGGACGTTCATGCCGTCGCCGCCCTCCGGCCGGTTCTTCATGTCCTTGAAGGGGTCGACGCGGCCGATGTCCGCGTCGAGGCCGGTCAGGACCGTGTGCCCGATCCCGGCCGAGGCGAGAACCACCACGGAGAGCGCCGTCACGGCCCGCGCGGTCCAGCGCGGTCGGCCGCGCGGTACGGGCGCCGGCCGTCCCTCGGACGGCTGCGGTCCCGGCGGCCCGCCGGGCGCGGACGGTGATCTGGGGGAGGGGGACCGAGGCGGCGTGCTGGGCATCGCGGGACACCTCCGCTGGGGCCGTACGTGGGATCCGTCTCACCGTAGGCCCATACGACCGGATGCCCGGGGCAGCGGCCCCGGCGGGGCGCAGCCGTGTCCCCCGTACGCGGTAACGTGAGCACCGATGAACGCCAATGCCGACATGCGGCCGCCCGCCGTCTCCGTGATCATGCCCGTCCTCAACGAGGAGCGGCATCTGCGCGGCGCCGTCCAAGCGATCCTCGCGCAGGAGTACGCCGGTGAGATGGAGGTGGTGATCGCCCTCGGCCCGTCCACGGACCGCACGGACGAGATCGCCGCCGAGCTCGTGGCCGAAGACCCCCGCGTGCACACGGTCCCCAACCCGACGGGCCGCACGCCCGCCGCGCTGAACGCCGCCATCAAGGCGTCCCGGCACCCGGTGGTCGTACGCGTCGACGGGCACGGCATGCTCTCGCCGGACTACATCGCCACGGCCGTACGGCTGCTGGACGAGACCGGCGCGCAGAACGTCGGCGGCATCATGCACGCCGAGGGCGAGAACGCCTGGGAGCACGCCGTCGCCGCCGCGATGACGTCGAGGATCGGCGTGGGCAACGCGGCCTTCCACACCGGCGGCCGGGCCGGCCCGGCCGAGACCGTGTACCTCGGGGTGTTCCGGCGCGAGGCGCTGGAGCAGCAGGGCGGCTACAACGAGGAGTTCATACGCGCCCAGGACTGGGAGCTGAACTTCCGCATCCGTGAGGCCGGCGGGCTGATCTGGTTCTCGCCCGAGCTGAGGGTGTCGTACCGGCCGCGGCCGAGCGTGCGGGCGCTCGCCAAGCAGTACAAGGACTACGGCCGCTGGCGGCACGTCGTGGCCCGCTACCACGCCGGCTCCATCAACCCGCGCTACCTCGCCCCGCCGACCGCGGTGTGCGCGCTGGCGGCGGGGCTGGTGGCCGGCGTCGCGCTCACGCCGTGGGCGTTCCTGGTGCCGGGCGGCTACCTGGCGGCGATCGTCGCCGGTTCCCTGCCCGCGGGCAGCGGCCTGCCGGTGACGGCCCGGCTCCGGATACCCGTGGCGCTCGCCACCATGCACATGTCGTGGGGCTGGGGCTTCCTCACCAGCCCCAGGTCGCTGGCGAAGAAGGTCATCGCGTCCCGGCGCCCGGCGGTGACCGGCTCCTCCGCCTGAGGGGCGGCGCCCGCCGGGCCGACCGGGAACGTCACCAGGTGAAACCCGGGCTCACGTCCATGCAGGCGGTGTCGTCGGCGCCGTTGAGGACCTCGGCCGTGTCCGGTGTCTTGTCGTTCGCGGCCGGGGCCTTGTACGTCGTGCCCTCGCGCCAGTCCGCTCCCACGACGAGCGTCACCCCGGTCACCTCGGTCGACCGCTTCACCGAACTCAGCGGAATCCCCAGAGACTTGGCGATCCGCTGCGCGTCGCCCTCCAGGTCCGCGCTCGGGTAGCGCACCAGCGTGCGGTCCTCGACCGGCGCCACGCCCTGGTCGGCGACCGCGCCCGAGAAGCCCTTCTCCGCGAGCAGGCCCGCCACCGTGCCGGCACGCCCGGGCGCGGCGGCCAGGGTGTCGGTCCGGGTGCCGTTGCGCACCTGGACGGCGATCTCCGCGTCGGGCGCCGCCGGGTCGTCCGAGAGTGTCTCCGGCGCCTTTTTCTTCTTCTTGTCCTTGCCGTCCAGCGCGACGTCGTCGCGCACCAGCCGGAACAGCTGCTCGGCGTCCTCGGTGGGCTCCACGCGCTCGCCCACGTACCGGTTCGGCATCGTGGACATGGTGATGCGCTCCGGTTCCACCTGCCGCAGCTCGTCGCTGAGGTCGTACAGCTTCTTGACCGTGTCCAGGCCCGTGTCGACCGTGAGGGACTCGGTGGCCTTCTCGGCCAGCCTGCGCAGCTTGTTGGGGCTGCTCAGGGTGGCGTTCGCGCGCAGCTCGCGCACCATCGCGTTCATGTACATGTGCTGCGCCTTGGCGCGGGCGAGGTCGCTGCCGTCCTCGAAGCCGTAGCGTGTGCGCAGCCACTGCAGGGCCTGCTTGCCCTTGACGTACGTGGTGCCCTTCCTGAGCTTCAGGCCGGAGCCGTGGCCCTGGTTGTCCCGGGAGTGGATGTTCGCCTTGACGCACACCGGGACGCCGCCGATCGCGTCCGCCATCGACACCACGCCGGCGAAGTCGACCATGATGAAGTGGTCGATGTGAAGGCCGGTCAGCTCCTGCCAGGTCGCCACCGTGCAGCCCGGACCGCCGTGCCCGAGGCTCTCGTTGGTCATCGCGCGGCCGTTGCTCGCCGGGTACACCGTGCCGTCGTCCGGGTCGGTGCACTTGGGGATCTGCAGCAGCGTGTCGCGGGGCATGCTGACGACCGACATGTTGGAACGGTCGGCGGAGAGGTGCAGCAGCATCTGGACGTCGGCGAGCGGTGTGCCGCCGAACGTCTCCTTCGCGCCGCCGAGTTTCTGGTTCTCCTTGCTGTCCCGGGCGTCGGAGCCGATGAGCAGGATGTTCATCGGGGTCTGGCCCGCCGCGTTCGGCGTCGGCTCGGCGATTTTGCCGTCGCCGAGGTTCAGCTCGTCCTTGCGGATCTGGCTGTTGAGGTGCTGGTAGTAGAGATACCCGGCACCCGCGGTGCCCGCTATCACCACCGCCAGTACCGTCGCCGACCAGCGCAGCACGCGCCGTCTGCGCCGCCGGGGCGCAAGAGCCCGGTGCCTCTTGCCGCCGCCGCTCGCGCCGGACGACCGTTCCTGCTGCTCCCGTACGTCCGGGGACGTCGTGTCCTCGGACGCGGGCGCCTTCCCCCGCACACTGCTACGCGCCACGTGCCCGTCCTTCCCCACCCTGCACCTGAATGCGGGTCCGCCCCGCGTCATGTCAGACGCACGACGGACCCGTTGGGTTACCCCCCAAGTCACTGCCCGGTCCTCGACGGACCTTTTCTCCACGCTTGTACGGCCCCGCGGCCGGCCACGCCGCCGGTCGTTCCCCCTCGTCGCCGTGCGCCGCCGGTGGCTGGTCCCCGCCCGCCGCCCTGCCGGTCGTTACTCGGCGCACTGCACCTTGTCGGCCGTCGACTTGTCCACGTCCGGCGCCTTCGCCGGACCGGTGAGCGGCACACCCGCGCCCTCGAAGTCCGCGCCCAGGGTCAGCGTCATCGTCGGGAGCCCCTGGGCGTTGTTCACGCTCTTGCCCTCCTTCATCGCGGACCCGGACAGGCCCATGATGTCGGCGAGCCGTCGCGCCTCGGCGGCCTGGTCGGGCGCGTACTCGAGGGTGGTCTTGTCGAGTTCCGCGGGCGCGTTGCCCGCGTTCTCGGACTTCGTCACGCCCTCCTCGGTCTGCAGCCAGGTCAGCGTGCTCGACGCGCTGCCCGCCTCGGCGCCACCGTTGAAGATGCGCACCCGCACCTCGGACGGGTCGGCCTTCTCGCCCTTGAGACGGGCGGCGACCGCGGCCGCCTCCTTCTTTTTCTTCTGCTTGACCGCGGTGAAGGAGACGTCGCTCCTGATGGACCGGAAGACCTCGTCCGCCTTGCCCGGGGCCGGGACGACCGTCACCTTGACCGTCTCGGCCGGGTTGTCGATCACCGGAACGGTGACGAACGTCAGGTTCTTGACGTTGAGCTTGCCCAGCTCCATCCCGAGGTCCTTGAGCTTGCCGATGCTGTCCAGCTCGGAGTCCACGGTCAGCGCCTTGGTGCCGGCCTCCGCCAGCTTCAGCATCTTCGAGGGGCTGGTCAGCGTGTCGTTGGACTTCAGCTTGCGCATCAGCGCGCTGAGGAACTGCTGCTGCAGGCCGATGCGGCTCAGGTCACCGCCGCTGCCCACCGAGTGCCGGGTACGGACGAAGGCCAGCGCCTGCTCGCCCTCGACGACGTGCTTGCCCTTGGTCAGGTTGAGCTTGGAGTCCTTGTCGTTGATGTCCTTGTTCAGGCACACCTCGACACCGCCGACCGCCGACGTCAGGGTCTTGACCGCGTTGAAGTCGGCCACCATGAAGTTGTCCGGCTTGATGCCGGTCAGCTCCGTCACCGTGCGCGCGGTGCAGCTCGGGGTGCGCTCGCCCTGGCCGAGGCTGGTGTTGAAGCGGGTGCCGGGCGTGCCGGGGATGACCTTCTGGCTGCCGTCCTCCAGCGTGGTCGGGCAGTCCGGGACGTCCACGATCAGGTCGCGCGGGATGCTCAGCGCCGTCGCGTTCGAACGGTCCTTGGCGACGTGCAGCAGGATCGTGGTGTCGGCGTGCCCGACGCTGCCCTTGTCGCCGTAGGCGCTGTTGCCCTTGCCGGTGCGCTTGTCCGTGCCGATCAGCAGGATGTTGATGGCCCGGTCCTTGCTGAAGCCGCCGGTGCTCGCGCCGTCGGAGGAGGCCGACGAGATGTTGTCGTTGAGGTGGTCGATGTAGAGGTAGGCGGCGCCCGCCGTGGCGAGCACGATGAACGCCACCGTGCCGCCGCTCCACATCAGTATCTTCTTGGCCTTCGACTTCTTCTCCGGCCGCCGCCCGCGCCGCCCGGGGGACGGTTCGGCGGGTGCGCCGCGGCGCCTGCGCTGGGGCGGCATCTCGCGGTCCGGGGTCTCGGGCGTCGTGCCGGGTGCCGAGGGGCCTCCCGCTGCCGGCTTACGGCCGCGCGAAGCGGATCCGGCCCGGCGGGGGCCCGACGTACGGCGGGGACCGGGGACCGGTGATTGCGCTGCGGAACTACCCAGTCGCAGTTCGTATTCACCGGTGGCCGGATTGAGTACCCACTGGTCTGCGGGGTCGATGTTCTCCGACCTCCCACGGCCTTGCGCGTCCACGGTTGTCCGAATCCTCCGTCGGGGCACGCGGCGCCTTACCCCCAAAGGCGCCCGGGTCTCGTACATGCGGTGCGCGACCGGAGGGAGAACCCTCGTGTCGGCCGGGTGCACCGGATCGCTCACACTATCCGGCCGGTTCGGCGCGCAGCGACGGCAGTGACAAATTCCACGTCCATACAACCGGGCAATACGGCGCATTTCTTTGAAGCAATGTGTGTCGAGTTGGGGAGGGTTTTACTCGCAGACGTCCTCGGCGGCCGTGTTCCCTTGGAACGTCGGCGCCGGAGAGGCCGACGGATCGGCCGCTGAATTCCGGCCCTTTGCGGAGGAATCCCGGGAAGTGCCCCGGGCGACCGTCACCGGCGCGTCCCTGCGCAGCCGCTGGAACAGGCGCTCCGCCGCGGGCTCCACAAGTTGATCACGATTGGCGTTGCGGGCGTAGGACTCCCTCGGCACTGTAAGGAATTGCACCCGTTCCGTGGGGATGTCGCGCAAACCACGGACGAGCTCGTACAAACCGCGCAGGTTCGCCAGTTTCGGGTCGGTCGTCAGGGACGAGGTCGCCGCGTCCAGGACGGGATACAGCTTCCCCGGGTTGAGCAGGACGTCATTGCTCTGCACCTTGTTGACGAGCGCCCCGAGGAAACGCTGCTGGCGCTCCATCCGGTCGGTGTCGCTGCCGTCGCCGAGCGACTTGCGGGCCCGGACGTACCCGAGCGCCTGCTCCCCGTTCAGCCGCACGCGGCCCGCGGGCAGCCGCAGCTTCGCCGCCCTGTCGGTGACGGGCCTGCGCAGACAGACCTCGACGCCGTCGACCGCGTCGACCATCTCCTTGAAACCGTGGAAGTCCACGACCACGTGATGGTCGACGCGGATTCCGGTCAGCCGCTCCACCGTTCGGATCGTGCAGGCCGAACCGCCCGCCTGGAAGGCGTAGTTGAACATCGCGAACGACGGTCCGGTGCGCGAGCCGTCCCGGCGCAGACATCCCGGCACGTCCACCATCAGGTCGCGGGGCAGCGAGACGGCGGTGGCGCTGCGCCGTCCCGCCGCCAGGTGCAGCAGGATCGTGGTGTCCGACCGCTCCGTCCCGGAGTCCCGCCCGTAGCGGGCGTTTCCGTCTCCGGAGCGCGAGTCCGACCCGATCAGCAGGATGTTCCGGGCGTCCTTCACCAGCGCCGTCGGCCGGTCCTTCTCGAAGCGGGCGAGCTCCGCCGCGGCCGCCTCGTCCGCCGTGATGTTGCCGTCCAGCTTCGCGTACACCGCCCAGCCCGCCCCGGCCGCGACGGCCAGGAGCACGGCGGCGCCGAGCCCCCCGCGTCTGAGCCACCGCCTGCGGCGCCGCCGCGTCAGCCCGGTCCCGCTCGCCGACGCGCCCGCCCCCGGCCCGGACGGCCCTTCGGTGGCCCGGCGTCCGGAGGGAGAGCCCGCGGTGTCGGTCACGTCTGTTCCACCCCTCACGGCGTACGGGCGTGTGGTGCGTGCACCTACGACGATGACGCGGAAGACGGGCGGGGGCGGGCCGGGGTGGGCCGATGGAGTGACAGGGAGCCCGGGCTGCCGGACGGGAGGGCCGCCCGGACTCCGGTGCGGGTGGTCAGCGGGCGACCGCGGTGACCCGTTTCGCTCTCGATCGGGTCAGTGGGCGACTGCGGTGACCCGTTTCGCTCTCGATCGGGTCAGCGGGCGACTGCGGTGACCCGTTCGCTCTCGATCGGGTCAGTGGGCGACCGCGGTGACCCGTTCGCTCTCGATCCGCTTGGCCAGGGCGTCCGCGCCCAGCTGGTCCAGGTTCCGGCACAGCACGACCGAACCGCCGGTGGCCAGGGGCGCGTACAGCCCGGCGGCCAGGCCCTCCCACGTGTCGTACGGCAGCCCGGACAGGATGCGCGAACCCGGACCCGTCAGTCCGAGCGTCTGCGCCTCCGCACGGGCACGCTCGACGACCTCCGCGCCGCTGAACTCCCGCCCCGCCGCGATCAGTGCGGGTTCCTCCGGACCGGCCGGCGCGTACGGCACGAAGCGGTCGCCCTGCCCCGGCACCTCCACCGCGTAGTCGGCGAAGCCCTCCGGAGGCTGCGGGAAACGGCCCCCGAGCGGGCGCAGCGCGAGCGCGATCCGCGAGCCGGAGCAGGCCCGGGCCGCTTCCAGGGCGTCGGGGCCGCTCACCACGAGGTCGGCCGCCGCCGGATCCCCGCCCACGTCCGCGAGCACGCCGACCGAGGAACACGCCAGCAGCCACACCGCCGTCTGCCAGTGCGCGGGCAGCAGCAGCGCGGCCCGGTCGCCCGGTTCGGCGGACAGCTCGTCCTGGAGGAGGTTGGCGGTCTTGGCCACCCAATTGGCGAAGGTGGCCACGGACAATTCCACGCGCTCGCCCGTGGCGTCGTCGTAGAAGGTCACCAGGGGGCGGCCCGGGTCCGCGGCGAGCGCGGAACCCAGCAGGTCGGCGGGGGTGCGGTCGGTGGCGTTCACCCGGGCAAGCGTACGCGGGCGGGAAGGCGCGTGCGGTGCGGCGGCGTCCGCCGCGCGCCACCGGTTCGGCGCAACGCGGGAACGGCGGGAGCCGACAGCCCGTCAAGCCCCGGATGGACAGATAAGTGGGGCTATGTCCAGGATCGGGGGCATGCGTGGATTCCTTGCTTCCTCGATCGGTGTCACGTGTGCGGCGGCCATCGCCCTGCCGCTCACCCCGCCCGCCGCCGCGACGCCCGCCGGACCGGCGTCGGCCGCGGACGTGGCCGGGCGTCACGTCCCCGGCAGCACCCAGTCGCTGCCCCTCGAACCCCTCGCCCGCGACCGCGCCTCCGGGGGCGTCGCCGAAGAGGGCCTGACCCGCCGTTCCGTACGGCCCTTCTCGCTCGTCGGCGTCGTCTGGGACGACCCGGAGGCCCAACCGCCCGGCCGCGTCCGGGTCCGCACCCGCGCCGCCGGCACCGGCACATGGTCGGGCTGGCGCGATCTGGAGACGCACAACTCCGACCACGCCGCCGACCCGGACAGCGCCGAGCGCGCCTCCCGACGGGTGCGCGGGGCGACCGCACCGCTGTGGGTGGGGGAGTCCGACGGAGTGGAGGTACGGGTGCGCGGCGAGGCCGCCGGCAGCGCCCACGGCACGCGCGGCCCGGACGGTCCGGACGCGACGGGGCTGCGGCTGGAACTGGTCGACCCCGGGGCGGAAGAACCGCCCGAGCGCAGGCAGGTGGCCGGGCCGCGAACCGGTGACGCGCTCGGTGACGCGGCCCGCGCGGCGTCCGCGGCCAACGCCGGTCTCGCGCCGCTCGGCGCCACCGTGATCCCGGCTCTGAGCCGGGAGGAGACGGAGCGGGAGCTGCGTCGGCCCAACCTCCGGACGGAGGCCGATCCGACCGGGCGGGAGGTGGCTGAGCCTGCCGGGCGGCGGGTGGCGGGGGAGGGCCTGCGGGGGGAGGCCGAGGAGGGCACCCGGGGGATGGGCGCGCCCGCCGACAAGCAGCGGGCGAAGCCGTACATCGGGCCGCGTCCGAGCATCGTCACGCGGCTGGGGTGGGGCGCGAACGAGTGGCTGCGCGAGCGGAAGTTCGTCTACACGAAGAAGGTCAAGGCGGCCTTCGTGCACCACACGGCGTCGGGCAACGACTACCGCTGCGAAGAGGCGCCCTCACTCATCCGGGGCATCTACCGCTACCACGTCCGCAGCATGGGCTGGCGGGACATCGGCTACAACTTCCTCGTCGACAAGTGCGGAAAGATCTACGAGGGGCGCGCGGGGGGCGTGACCAGACCGGTCCTCGGCGCTCACACCCTCGGTTTCAACACCAACAGCATGGGCGTCGCCGTACTCGGCTCCTACGGCTCGAAGAAGCCGCCGGCCGCCGCGGTACGCGGCATCTCGCAGCTCACCGCGTGGAAACTGGGTCTGTACGGCATGAACCCGGCCGGCAAGACGTCCCTGCAGTCCGGCGGCGGCAACCTCTACCGGAAGGGCAGTACGGTGCGGCTCCACGTCATCTCCGGCCATCGTGACGGCTTCGCCACGGAGTGCCCGGGCCGGAAGCTCTACGGCAAGCTCGCCTCGGCCCGCGCGGCCGCGGCGCGCTACCAGGGCCGCTGAGGACACAGCCGCGGAGCGGTGGACGGCGGACGGCCGGGTCGTCGTGCGGCCGACCGCGGGACCCTTCGCGGCGCCGCGGAAGGGTCCGGACAGCGTGCACCACCCCCGGCCGTTCGGTGGCGGGGTGTCACATGGCTCACGGTCGCGGCGACGACGGTGAGGCAACCCCCGGTGCCGGGGCCGGGCCCTGAGCAGCCGACGGTCATCCCGACGCCGGGAAGTCACGGCAGGCACCGGGACGCCGGAGGCGAAGCCACCGCAGGTCACCGCCCCGCCCAGGAGACCCCCCGTGTTCCCCGGCCGCGGTGGCCCGCACCGTCACCAGCGCCGGATGTCTCCGACGGGCATCCGCGGTGCCCGCCGCGCCGGCACCCGTCCACTCAACAGGACCAGCCGCGCGGCCCGATGCCGCTGCCCCGCGTACGGCGCCAACAACTCCAGCATCACCGCGTCATCGGCCCCCCGGTCCCCCGCCAGCGCCCACCCCACGATCCCCGGCAGGTGCAGATCCCCCACGGTCACCGCGTCCGGCGCCCCATGACTGCGCTGCACCGTCTCCGCCGACGTCCACGGCCCGATCCCCGGCACGACCTCCAGCCGCGCCTGCGCCTGCGCCGGCTCCATCCGCGTCGCCTCCTCCATCCGCGCGGCGACCCGCACCGCACGCAGGATCGTGGCCGCCCGCTTGTCGTCGACCCCGGCCCGGTGCCACCCCCACGACGGGATCAGCGCCCATGTCCGCGGCTCCGGCATGACGTACATCCGCTCCGGCGCGGGCCCCGGCGCCGGCTCCCCGTACGTGCGCACCAGCAGCCGCCACGCCCGGTACGCCTCGATGGTCGTGACCTTCTGCTCCAGGACCGACGGGATCAGCGACTCCAGCACCAGCCCGGTACGCGTCAGCCGCAGGCCGGGCCGGCGGTGCCGCGTGAGCGCCAGCAGTTTGTGCCGCGGGGTGAACAGCGACGGGTCGTCCGCCGCACCGAGCAGGTCGGGAAGCCGGTCCAGCAGCCACTCCGCCCCCGGCCCCCAGGCCTCACCGCGGATGCCGTCGCCGATCCGGGAGACGCGCAACGTCCCCGGCCCGGCGGGTGTCCGGCTCGCCCGCCACACCGAGCCGTCCGGCGTCGCGCGGAACGTCGGATCACTCGGCCCGCGCCGCAGCGGCCCCAGCACCAGCCCCAGGTCGAGCGGACCCTCCGGCGCCCACGTGCGCACCCGGGCCCGGGCCGGCGTCGCACCCGATGCCTGCCGCGGCACGCCCCCGGGCACGGCGACATCGCCACCGCGCACAGTCGTACGCGTGGGCCGAGGTGCGAAGCGTCCTGCCACGAGAGGCCCCAGGGATGCGAGAAGGGAAGGAATGACGGACCGAGGTGCTACGAAAGTGTCCTAAGTGTCCTATGAGAATAAAGGCGAGGCGGAGAGGCGGGGCGTCCTCGACGACGGCTTGTGGCGAGGGCTCAGCGCACCTCGATGAACGCGTCGGCCCGCCGCTCCGGACGCGGGCTCGGATCCTGCGCCGGATGCCCCACCGCCACCGCGCCCATCGGGTCCCAGCCGTCCGGCAGGTCCAGCACCCGCCGTACGACGTCCCGGCAGAACATCGTGGACGACACCCAGGCCGAACCGAGCCGCTCCCCGGCCAGGGCGACGAGGAAGTTCTGCACGCCCGCGCCCGTGGCGACGACGAACATCTCCCGCTCCGCACCGTCCCGCCGCGCGTCGCCGTACGTGTGCGAGCCGTCCATGACCAGGCACGGCACGACGAGGTACGGCGCGTGGCGCAGGATGTCGCCGCGCCGCACCCGTCTGACGATCGACTCCTCGCTCTTGCCGTCCCGCCGGAGGTCCGCGATCCACGCGTCCCGCATCGAGTCGAGCAGCCGGGTGCGGGACGCCTGCGACTCCAGCAGGACGAAACGCCACGGCGTCGTGTGGTGCGGGGCGGGGGCGGTCACGGCCGCGGCCACCGCCCGGCGCACCGCGCCGGGGTCCACGGGCTCGTCCGTGAACGACCGGACCGTACGGCGCCCGGTGACCGCCTGGCGTACGGCCTCGGACGTGCCGAGGCGGAACATGTCGTCGCGCGCGGCACGCACCATGGCCCTCGCCCCGTCGTCGTCGCCCTCGGCGACCACGTGCGGCAGTCCGCGGACGACGGCGACGGGCAGCCCGGCGGCCTTGCCCTTCACGAGGTCACCCGCGGCGGCCAGCTCGTCCGCCGTGGCGACGACGGTGGCGCTGAGCGGGTTGCCGTGCGTGTCCGTGCCGCCCCGCAGGTCGTCCAGGACGCGCACCCCGGCCGCGCCGATCGCCACGTCGGTGAGGCCCGCGCGCCAGGGGCGGCCGGTGGTGTCGGTGACGAGCACACCGACGTCGACGCCGAGGACGTCCCGCAGCCCCGCGCGGATCGCTCGCGCCGAAGCGTCGGGGTCCTCGGGCAGCAGCAGGACCGTGCCCGAGGGGGTGTTGGAGGCATCGACGCCGGCAGCGGCCATGACCAGGCCCTGCCGGTTCTCCACGATGCGCAGCGCGCCACGCCGGGCGACCACCCGCACCGTCTCGGCGTCGATCGCGGCCTCACGGTCCGCCGCCTGGACGGACCGGCCCTCCGCCTTCGACACGATCTTCGAGGTGACGAGCAGGACGTCGCCGTCCACGAGGCCGGGCTCGGCGGCCGCGATCAGCTTGGCCAGGTCGTCGCCGGCCGTGACCTCGGGCAGGCCTGGCACCGCCCAGACCCGGTAACCGTCCGCGGGGGTCGCGCTCACGGTGTCCGTACCTCCTCCGCGAGCGCGAGTGCCTCACGGGCCATCCGCGCCGTCGCGTCGAGGTCGGTCATCATCAGCGGCACGGCCCGGCAGCGGATGCCGGCGGCCTCCACGCGCGCGACGGCGTCCGTGTCGACCGAGTCGACGAGCCAGCCGTCCAGCAGGCCCGAGCCGTAGTGCTCGGCGACGGCCGAGGCCGTCGACTCCACGCCGACCGCCGCCAGCACCTTGTCGGCCATCCCGCGCACGGGAGCGTCCCCGACGATCGGGGACAGGCCGACGACCGGCACCCCGGCGTCGGCGATCGCCTCGCGGATGCCGGGCACCGCCAGGATCGTGCCCACGGACACGACGGGGTTGGAGGGCGGGAAGAGGATCACGTCCGCCCCCGCGATGGCCTCCAGCACACCCGGCGCGGGCTTGGCCTGCTCGGCGCCGACGGGAACGACCGCCTCGGCGGGCACGGAGGCCCGCAGCCGCACCCAGTACTCCTGGAAGTGGATCGCCTTGCGCTCGCCGTCCACTTCGACCGCGACATGCGTCTCGATCCGGTCGTCGGACATCGGGATGAGCCGCACGCCCGGATTCCAGCGCCGGCACAGGGCCTCGGTGACGGCGCTCAGCGGGAATCCGGCGCTCAGCATCTGCGTACGCACGATGTGCGTGGCGAAGTCCCGGTCGCCGAGCCCGAACCACTCGGGTCCGACACCGTAGGCCGCCAGTTCTTCCTTGACGTGGAAGCTCTCGTCGCTACGGCCCCAGCCCTGCTCCTCGTCGATGCCGTCGCCGAGCGTGTACATCACCGTGTCGAGGTCCGGGCAGACCTTGAGACCGAAGAGGTGGATGTCGTCGCCGGTGTTGCCGATGACCGTGATGTCGGCGTCCTGCGCGGCCTGCTTCAGACCGCGCAGGAACCGGGCACCGCCGATGCCGCCTGCCAGAACCACAATGCGCATGGAAACAGTGTGTCAGCCGCCGGACCGACGTGTTGAGAGCTGTGGACAACTACGGAGGCGTGGCGCCGGGCCTGTGGAAAACCGGCTGCCACGTCACGTCGTTACGGTGTCCGCCGGTGCGTGCGGTGCGGCGGTGGCCGTGCAGTGGGCCGCGTGCATCGTCATCTCCGTCAGGCCCGGGTAGTACACGTGCAGGCTGACCGCCGGCTCCAGCGTGTCGTTCACCACCTCGTGCACGTATCCCGGCGCGAACACGCGCTGGGCGCCCGGGCCCCAGGCGTGCGTGCCGTCCTCGGTGCGCTCGGTCAGGGTGCCGTCGAGGACGGTCATCACGCCGGACGAGGGGCCGTGGTCGTGCGGCCCGCTGTCCTGGCCGGGCAGCCAGGACAGCAGCCACACCTCGTAGCCGGGGCCGGTGCGCAGCCGGTGGTACCAGCGCGTGGTCGCGTCGTAGCGCACGAGGTGCTGCCACTGGGAGCGGTCGGCGGCGACGGAGCGCGCCAGGCCGGCGAACTCGGCGACGGTGGCCGGGTGTTCGCGCGGGGGCTGGAGCAGGTGCGGGACTTCGAGGATGTCGCCGGCGATCTGGAGGTCGCTGTCGCTATTCATGGATGCGGTGGGTCCTCGGTGGAGAAGGGCGGAGAAAGGACGGGGGAGGAACCGCGCCGGGTCGTGTGGACCGGGCGCCGGCCGGAGCGCGTGGGGCTCAACAGCCGGGACAGCGACAGCTACAGCGAGCGCGGGCAGCACCGAGGGACCCGGCGGTGCGGGTCGAGGTACGTGCCGAATTCGCGAGCATGCCCACAAGGACAGCGGCTCACACCACCACTGTCAACTCCGCGCCGGTATGTGGGATCGGGTTCACCCAATCCGGTTCAACGGTCTGCGGAAAGGTTTGTTCAGCCACCTGCCGGGACACATGGCGTCCATCCGGGCGCGCGTGCGCCGTGGCGATCCCGTGATCCGAACGTGATCGGGTCCGCTTCGTCGCCGCCGTCGGAACGAGATCGAATCACCGGGCGTCTTCCTCCGTACGGGCCCTCTTGCGGACCGTGCGGAAGCCGTACGGAGGCGGAGCGCTCGGTGGGCCTCCTCTGCCTGCACGGTTTATGCGTATTTGAACACTTTCCGTACGGCCTTGGTTCCGCAGAGTGAATAAGGGGCCCAATAGCAGATCTCGGCTTGACTCGCCCGGAGCAGCACACTTGTAATTTCACTCGTGTCGTTCAGCCGAAAACGGTAACGGCCGCATCACGGGGACGCGAAAGACGGACGAGGGGCGCACATGACCGAAACGGTGCAGGAGCTGCTGGTCGACGACGCGGACGAGGAACTCGGCTGGCAGGAGCGCGCACTGTGCGCCCAGACCGACCCCGAGTCCTTCTTCCCCGAGAAGGGCGGTTCCACGAGAGAGGCCAAGAAGGTCTGCCTCGCCTGCGAGGTCCGCTCCGAGTGCCTCGAGTACGCCCTCGCGAACGACGAGCGCTTCGGCATCTGGGGCGGCCTGTCCGAGCGGGAGCGCCGTCGGCTCAAGAAGGCCGCCGTCTGAACCGGCACCCCGCGCCCGACGGGCACGGACACTTACGGACATATTTCCCGAACGGCCCGTCGCGCGTGGGTTATCCACAGGCGACGGGCCGTAGTGCTGCCCAGCCGATAGTGTGGTCGCTCGTCCGAGACGCCTCGCTGCCCCCTCGGGGCACAGACGTCCACCGCAGTCCACCGAACCGGGGCCCGTACCTCGATGTCCGTGCACAGCCACCCGGCAGCCCGGCAAGACACCGCTGCTGCCGCCCCTGAGTTTCCGCGTCATGTGGTGACCGCGGTCCTCGTCTCCCACGACGGCGCCCGCTGGCTGCCCGACGCGCTCTCCGCGCTGCTCGGCCAGGAGCGACCCGTGCAGTACGCCGTGGCGGCCGACACCGGCAGCGCGGACAACTCCGCGCAGCTCGTCACCGACGCCCTTGGCGCCGACCGCGTCCTGCACCTCGCCCGCCGCACCGGCTTCGGCCAGGCGGTCGAGGAGGCCAACCGCACCGCGCCCCACCTCACCCCGGACGAGCTGCCGTACCTGCGCCGCCCGAGCGGCTGGGACCCCGTCACGCGCACGTGGCGCGACGACGCCTACGACATGCCCGAGCTGCCGTACGGCGAACCCGTCCAATGGCTCTGGCTCCTGCACGACGACTGCGCCCCCGAACCCGACGCCCTGGCCCAGCTGCTGCGCGTCGTGGAGACCGAGCACGAGCTCGGCCGCACCGACGTCGCCGTCGTCGGCCCCAAGCTCCGCGGCTGGTACGACCGCAGGCAGCTCCTCGAAGTCGGCGTCACCATCGCCCACTCCGGCCGCCGCTGGACCGGCCTGGACCGCCGCGAGCAGGACCAGGGCCAGCACGACCACGTCCGCCCCGTGCTGTCGGTGTCCAGCGCCGGCATGCTCGTACGCCGCGACATCTTCGACCGGCTCGGCGGCTTCGACCGGCGCCTGCCCCTGATGCGCGACGACGTCGACCTGTGCTGGCGCGCCCACGCCGCGGGCCACCGCGTCCTCGTCGCACCCGACGCCGTCGTCCGGCACGCCGAGGCCGCCTCCCGCGAGCGCCGCACCGTCGACTGCGTCGGCCGCACCGCCGCCTCCCCGCACAAGGTCGACAAGGCGGGCGCCGCCTACACGCTCCTCGCCAACACCCCCACGGCCACGCTGGCCTGGGTGCTGCTGCGCCTGGTGCTCGGCACGTTTCTGCGGACCCTCGCCTACCTCGTCGGCAAGGCCCCGGGGCAAGCACTCGACGAGATCCGCGGCCTCGTGGGCACCCTGCTGCGGCCCGAGCGGATCATCGCCGCCCGGCGCCACCGAGGCCGGCCCCAGGTCGACCGGGCCGAGCTGCGGCCGCTGTTCCCGCCGCCCGGCGCGACCGTCCGCGCCACCGTCGAACAGGTCGCCGGCGACCTCGTCGGCCGCTCCGACCCCGACGCCGTCACCGGCGCGGGCCGGCACGGCGGCGCGATCGAGTCCGGGCCCGGCGGCGACGACGCCGACTTCATGCAGGTCGAGCAGTTCGCCCGCCTCAAGCGCATCGCCCGCAAGCCCGGGCCGGTCCTCTTCCTTGTGCTGTTGCTCGTCTCGCTCGTCGCCTGCCGCGGGCTCCTCGGCGGCGGCGCGCTCGCGGGCGGCGCCCTGCTGCCCGCACCGGCCGACGTCGACGATTTGTGGTCCCGTCACCTGGACGACTGGCACGCCGTGGGCGCGGGCGGCACCGCCTCCGCCCCGCCCTACCTCGCGATCGTGGCCCTGCTGGCGTCCCTGCTGTTCGGCTCCACCGGCCTCGCCGTCGCCGTCCTGCTGGTCGCCTCCGTGCCGCTGGCGGGCGTCACCGCCTACTTCGCCTCCCGCCCGCTCGTCGAGTCCCGGCTGCTGCGCGCGTGGGCGGCCGTGGCCTACGCCTTCCTGCCCGCCGCCACCGGAGCACTCGCCGGCGGCCGCATCGGCACCGCCGTCCTGGCCGTGCTGCTGCCGCTCCTCGCCCGCGCGGGCATCGCGGCCGGCGGCCTCGCGATCTCTTCCGGCGGGCGCGGCAGCTGGCGCGCCACCTGGGCGTACGCACTGCTGCTGACGTTCACCACCGCCTTCACGCCCCTCGTCTGGCCCGTAGCTCTGGTCCTCGGCATCGGCCTGCTCGCGCTGCGCCGTACCGACCTCGCGGCGCACGGGCTGCGGCTCCTCGCCCAGCTCGGCACCCCCCTGCTGGTGCTCGCGCCGTGGTCGCTCTCGCTGCTGCCGTTCGGCTTCTTCCGCGAGGCCGGCCTGGACTACGGCGCCTCGGCCGCCTCCGCGCTCGACCTGCTCGGCGCGAGCCCCGGTGGCCCCGGCACGGTCGACGGCCTGCTGCTCGCCGGCATCGTGCTCGCCGCGCTGGCCGCCCTGCTGCGCTCCGAGCGGCAGCTGGGCATCCGGACGGCCTGGGCCGTCGCCCTCGTCGGCCTCACCTTCGCGGCCCTGTCCAACGGCTCCACCTGGGCCGGGCCCGCCACCCTCGTCTACGGCATCGCCCTGCTGTCCGCCGCGGCCCTCGGCGCCGACGGGGCACGCGCGCGCGTCGCCGAGCAGAGCTTCGGCTGGCGCCAGCCGGTGGCCGCGCTCATCGCGTTCGCCTGCGCCGCGGGCCCGCTGCTCGTCGCCGCCGGCTGGATGATCCGCGGCGCCGACGGGCCGGTGGAGCGGCGCGACCCCGTGCAGGTGCCCGCGTTCGTCGCCGAGGAGAGCGGTACCCGCGACCAGGCCCGCACCCTCGTCCTCGACTCCGACTCCGCCGCCCACGTCGGGTACGTGCTGGTGCGCGGCTCCGGCGCACGCCTCGGCGACGCCGAGATCGCCGCGGCCGACGGTGAGAACGACAGGCTCGACAAGGTCGTCGCCAACCTCGTCGCCGGTTCCGGCGCCGACCAGGCCGACCAGCTCGGCGGCTTCGCCGTGCGCTACGTCATGGTCCACCCTGGCGCCCCCCGCCAGATCAGCCGCATCCTGGACGCCACGCCCGGCCTGAGCCGGCTGAGCCAGCAGGACGGCGGCGCACTGTGGCGCGTCGACCGGCAGGTCTCCCGCGCGGCGATCGTCCCCGCGTCGGGCTCCGGCTCGGCATCCGGCTCGGCCGCGCCGCAGCCGGTGGCCGCGGGCCCCGTCGGGATCCACACCACGATCCCGACCGGCGCCGAGGGCCGTGTCCTGCGCCTCGCCGACACCGCGGCCGACGGATGGACGGCCACCCTGGACGGCAGTCCGCTCACTCCCACCACCGTCGACGGCTGGGCCCAGGGGTTCGAACTCCCCGCCTCCGGCGGCAGGCTGGACGTCGTCTACGAGGACCCGTTCGGGCACACCGCGTGGCTGTGGACGCAGGGCCTCCTGGCCGTGGTCCTCGTCGTCCTCGCCCTGCCGGGCCGCCGCCGCGACATCGACGACGACATGCCCGACGAGCCGGTCGTGCCGGTACAGGCCGTCGAGGGCGAAGGGCGCCGGGCCCGCAGGCTGCGCGCGCAGGCGGAGGCCGAGGAATCCGCCCGCGGCGCGCAGGAGGCTCCCGAGCAGGCACCCGAGTCGGCACACCAGGACAGCGAGACGCCTCCCGTGCCGCAGGAGGCACCGGTGCCCCTACCGCCCCAGCAGCCCTACGGGGACTGGGACGCCGCCACCTATCAGGGCGCCGGGTACGACGGCTACGGCGGCCACCAGGGCGAGCAGTACCAGGGCGACCAGCAGTACGCCGGGTACGGCCAGGGCTACCAGGACCCCTACCAGACCGGCCAGTACGACCCGTACGGCTACGGCGAGCAGGTCCAGCAGGGCACCTACGAACAGCCGTACCAGCAGGGCTACGACCCGGCGGCGTACGACCCCGGCGGGCATCCGCCGCACGGCACCGGCAGTGAGCGTCCCGACGGGAGCCAGCAGTGAACCGCACGACCCAGTCCCTGATCGCCGGCACGGCCGCGCTCGCGGCCCTCACCGGGGTCGCCGCGCTCATGGCACCGGACGCGTCCGGCACGGACACGGGCGCGACATCGGCCGTCCAACTGCCCGTGGAGCGTACGAGCCTGCTGTGCCCGACGCCGAGCAACTCGGACCTCGCCGAGACGTCGTACACCTCCTTCACACCCGTCACGAAGGGCGCCGGCAGCGGCGGCAAGGCCGAACTGCGCGTGGCGGCCCCCGAGTCGGACGAGGGCAAGGACGCCGACGACAGCGACAGGCGGTCCGACAAGCCCGTGCTGAAGCCCGCCGCGCCCGGCAGACCGGCGACCGGCGAGAGCTCCGGCAGCGAAGCGCCCGCGCTGATCGGCACGGCCGAGGGGCGGTACGCGCCCGGCTGGACCGTGCAGGCGACCACGGAGATCGCCGCCGGCTCCGGCCGCGGCCTGCAGGGCGTCAACTGCACCGCCCCGGACACCGAGTTCTGGTTCCCGGCCGCAAGTACGGCCGCCGACCGCACCGACTACGTACACCTGACCAACCCGGACGATTCGGCCGCCGTGGTGGACATCGAGCTCTACGGCAAGGACGGGGCCCTCAAGTCCGAGGTGGGCGAGGGCATCACGGTCAAGCCGCACGCGAGCGAGCCGGTTCTGCTGTCCACGCTGACCGAGGCCGAGCAGACCAACCTCACCGTGCACGTGAGCGTGCGCAGCGGCCGGGTCGGCGCCGCGGTGCAGGCGCTCGACGACGAACTGGGCGGCGACTGGCTGGCGGCGGCTACGGATCCGGCGGGCAGCCTCGTCCTGCCGGGCCTTCCGAAGGACGCCAAGGAGGTGCGGCTCGTGCTGTTCACGCCCGGCGACGCCGACGCCGACCTGAAGGTGCGGCTGGCCTCGCCGTCCGGCCTGATCACCCCCGCCGGGCACGAGACGGTGCACGTGAAGGCGGGCATGACGACCGCCGTCGACCTGGGGGACCTCACGCGCGGGGAGGCGGGCTCCCTGGTGCTGACGCCGACGGACCGCTCCGTGCCGGTCGTGGCCGCGGCGCGAGTAGTGCGCGGCAGGGCGGGCGCGGAGGAGACGGCGTTCGTCCCGGCGACCAGCCCGGTGAGCACGCGCGCGACGTGCGTGGGCAACACCGCCAAGGGCACCACACTCTCCCTGACCGCGCCCCTCGGAACGGCGAAGGTCAAGGTCACGGCGTCGGCGGGCAGCGAGGGCGGCGCCACGGCGACCAAGACGTACACGATCAAGGCCGGCACGACCCAGGACGTCGAGGCGCCGGTGCCGAGCGGCGCCAAGGGCACCTACGCCCTGACGGTGGAGCCGGAGGGCGGCACCGTGTATGCGACCCGCATGCTCAGGGCCACCGGGGACGTCCAGGGCTTCACGGTGCAGACGCTCCCGGACGACCGGGGCATGGTGGCGGTGCCGGAGGCGGACGAGGATTTGGCGGTGCTCCAGCGCTAGGCAGGGCACGGTGCGGGCCGAGCACCGGTCGGCGCGACGGACGCCCTGCGGCCGTCCCGCCCGCCTCAGTCCTCGCCGTACCGCGGGTCCACTGTCTCCGGGGTGAGTCCGAGCAGGTCGGCGACCTGCTCCACGACCACCTCGTGCACCAGCGCGGCCCGCTCGTCGCGCCCCTTGGTACGGATCTCGACGGGCCGCCGGTAGACGACCACCCGCGCGGGTCGGCCGTCCCGCGCGGGGACGGTGCCGCCGAGCGGGACGACCTCGTCGTCCCAGACCTGGCCGGGGCCGTCGAGGTGCGGTACCTCCAGGACGAGGAAATCGATGTCGGAGAGTTGCGGCCACCGCCGCTCCAGGCGCTCCACGGAGTCCTGCACCAGATCGGCGAACATCTCGGCGCGGCTGGCGGCGAGGGGCACCTGAGGTGGTGCGATCGGGCCGCGCATGCCCCTGCCGTGGCGATCACGGCGGCGGGGCCCGCGGCCGGCGGCAGGGGGAGTCACGGGGGTGTCCATCACTGGTGAAGGGTAGTCCCCGCCGGGCCCGGCCGCCCGGTTCCGCGTCCTGCCGGCCGCCCGGCAGGGTGCGGCACAGGGGGACTGATCCGGCCAAGGTTGGCTCAAACTCATAGGCCTCCGGACCTGCCGGTCTCCAGGTGAAGGGCAGGGTTCGGGTCGGCCCGTGTGCCGTGTCCGGACGGGACGGCATTCGGGCCGCCGACGTCCGCGCAGGTCAAGAAGGTTGGGCAGAGAGGACGTGTGGGGCGTTTCGCGCCACGACACGGGTGAGTGACCTGGGGGAGAGTCGTCGCGGCCCGCTCAAGAGTGCGGTACCGTCCAACGTCGTGAGCCCTGTACGTCGCTGTTCGCGCACCGCCTGCGGCCGACCCGCCGTTGCGACGCTGACGTACGTCTACGCCGACTCGACCGCGGTCCTCGGCCCGCTCGCCACCTACGCCGAACCCCACTGCTACGACCTGTGCGCCGAGCACTCCGAGCGCCTCACTGCGCCGCGCGGCTGGGAGGTCGTCCGGCTCCTCGACAGCTCGGCACCGGCCCGGCCCAGCGGTGACGACCTGGAAGCGCTCGCCAACGCCGTGCGCGAGGCCGCGCGCCCCCAGGAGCGGGTCGCGGAAGCGGGCGGCGGACGCGCCGCCGACCCGATGGAGGTCGCCCGCCGAGGGCACCTGCGGGTCCTGCGGTCGCCCGACAACTGATCCGAGTCCCGCCGGAATTCCCGCACCGGACCGCACGGACCCCCCGGCCGAGGCCGAGACCGGCCGCCCACCTGGGGTGCCCGACACGGATTGTCAGTGCCTACGGGTAGTTTGTGGTGACCGACGGGACTTTCAGAAGGGTTGGCCGTGGCTGCTGATCTGTCACAGATCGTGAAGGCGTACGACGTGCGCGGCGTCGTCCCCGACCAGTGGGACGAGGCCCTCGCCGAGCTCTTCGGAGCGGCGTTCGTCCAGGTCACCGGCGCCACCGCGATCGTCACCGGGCACGACATGCGCCCCTCGTCCCCGGGCCTGGCGCGTGCTTTCGCGCGCGGCGCGGCGGCGCGCGGGGTCGACGTCACCGAGATCCACCTGTGCTCGACCGACCAGCTCTACTACGCCTCGGGCGTGCTGGACCTGCCGGGCGCGATGTTCACCGCCTCGCACAATCCGGCGCAGTACAACGGCATCAAGCTGTGCCGCGCGGGCGCCGCCCCGGTCGGTCAGGACACCGGCCTCGCCGAGATCCGCGCGCTGGTCGAAGGCTGGAGCACGTCGGGCGCCCCGCAGCCGGCCGCCCGGCCGGGCACGATCACGGCGCGCGACACGTTGGAGGACTACGCGTCCCACCTGCGCTCCCTGGTCGACCTCAGCGCCGTACGCCCCTTGAAGGCCGTGGTCGACGCGGGCAACGGCATGGGCGGGCACACCGTCCCGACGGTCTTCGGCGGCCTGCCCGTCGAGCTCGTCCCGATGTACTTCGAACTGGACGGCACCTTCCCCCACCACGAGGCCAACCCCCTCGACCCGGCCAACCTGGTCGACCTGCAGCAGCGCGTCCGCGAGGAGGACGCCGACCTCGGCATCGCCTTCGACGGCGACGCCGACCGCTGCTTCGTCGTCGACGAGCGCGGCGAACCCGTCCCGCCGTCCGCGATCACGGCACTGGTGGCCGCCCGCGAGCTCGCCAGGAACGGAGGCAGGGGCACCGTCATCCACAACCTGATCACCTCCTGGTCGGTTCCGGAGGTCGTCCGGGAGAACGGCGGCACGCCGGTGCGCACGCGCGTCGGCCACTCCTTCATCAAGGCCGAGATGGCCCGCACCGGCGCGATCTTCGGCGGCGAGCACTCCGCGCACTACTACTTCCGCGACTTCTGGAACGCCGACACCGGCATGCTGGCCGCCCTGCACGTCCTCGCAGCCCTCGGCGGACAGGACGGCCCGCTGTCCGGCCTCGTCGCCCAGTACGACCGCTACGCCGGGTCCGGCGAGATCAACTCCACGGTGGACGACCAGCAGGCCCGCCTCGCCGCGATCAGAGCCGCGTACGGGGACCGTGAGGGCGAGGGCGTCACCCTGGACGAACTCGACGGCCTGACCGTCACCGCCACCGACTGGTGGTTCAACGTCCGCCCCTCCAACACGGAACCCCTCCTCCGCCTGAACGTGGAAGCGAGGGACGAGACGCTGATGGCCAAGGTGCGCGACGAGGCCCTGGCGATCATCCGCAGTTGAGGGGTCCGCGCCGAGGCGTTCGCGGCCGACGTGTCCGGAGTCGACGGGTCCGAGGGGCGGCCGCTCCGCGAACCGGGGGCCCGAGGGCCGGGAAATCCGAAGGCCGCGAGGGGCAGTGTCTCCACGGAAGGGGGCGGCTCCGAGGGCCGGCGAGTCCGAAAACCGATGGCCCCGCGGGCCGGTTGCCCGAACCCGGGCGGCTCCGAAGGCCAGGCACGTCCGGGGCCGAGCCGCCCCGGGCGTGGACGCCCCCGTGCCGACGGGCCGAGGACCGGCGTCCCCGAGACCGGGGAACCCGAGCCGTCGAGGTCCCCTACGCTGCCCCGCAGCGGACCGGCACGTGAACCCCGTGTCCCGCACGTCCGACGTGCAGCGGAGCAGGTCCGACGCTCTCGATCGCCTCGCCCGACTCGCGGTCCCGACGGCTTCAGCCGACCCCGCGGCGGACGGACACGTGAACCCCGTGCCCCGCACGTCCGACGTGCAGCGGGCCAGGTCCGACGCCCTTCGATCGCTTCACCCGCCCCACCCCGCGGCGCTCGACCGCTTCAACGACTCGCCCGGCGATCAGCGGACGGACACCCGAAGCCCCGGGACGCGCCCGCCGGACCCCACACCCGCCGGCCACCGGCGGTACCCTGACCAGGCACATCCGCAGAGCCGTCCGCCCACCCGCCCCGCTCGAAGGGACCACCCCATGCCGCTCGAAGCCGGCCTCCTGGAGATCCTCGCCTGCCCCGCCTGCCACGCCCCCCTCGAGGAGCAGGACAGCGAGCTGGTCTGCACCGGCCAGGACTGCGGACTGGCCTACCCCGTCCGCGACGGCATCCCCGTCCTCCTCGTCGACGAAGCACGCCGTCCCGCGTAATCGACGTCCCGGCGATCGGAGGCTGCCGCCCATGCTGGACGAAGCGCTGCTCGACAGCCCGCAAGGGCTCGCCGAGGCCGACCACCGCGGACTGCTCCGCGGCGCCGCCGAGGCCGGCGCCCGGGTCCGCACCGCCGCCCGGCACGCCGCCGAGGCGGGCATCAACGACCTGAGGCCCGACGGCCGCCCCCGCGCCGTCCTCATCGCGGGCCCCGGCGCCGCCGCCACCCAGGCCGCCGACCTGCTGGGCACCCTCGCCGGCGCCGGCAGCCCCGTGACCCGCCTGGCGCCCACCGGCGTCGCACCGGCCGCGGGCGCCCTGCGCTGGGAACTGCCCGGCTGGGCCGGCTCCGTGGACCTGCTGCTGATCGCCACCCCGGACGGCACCGAGCCCGGCCTGTCCCTGCTCGCCGAGCAGGCCTACCGACGCGGCTGCACCGTCGTCGCCGTGGCCCCCGCAGGCTCCCCGCTCGCCGATTCGGTGAACGGCTCGCACGGTCTGTTCGTCCCCCTTGCAACCTCCCCCTACGACCAGGAAGAACCCCTGGCGGCGTCCGCTCCGGGCGTCCTGTGGGCGCTTCTCACCCCGCTCCTCGCCCTCCTGGACCGCACCGGCCTGCTCAGCGCGCCCCGCGAAGCCCTCGACAAGGTCGCCGACCGTCTCGACCTCGTCGCGGAACGCTGCGGACCCGCCATCGTCACCTACAGCAACCCGGCCAAGACTCTTGCCGCCGAGCTCGCCGACGCGCTCCCGCTGGTCTGGACGGAAGGCATCTCGGCGGGCCCCGCCGGACGCCGCTTCGCCTCGGCGCTCGCCGAACTGTCCGGCATACCCGCGGTCGTCGCCGAACTGCCCGAGGCGCTCGCCGCACACAGCGCCCTGCTCGCCGGGCCCCTGGCCGCCGGCTCCGACCCGGGCGACTTCTTCCGCGACCGCGTCGAGGAACCCCCCGCTCTGCACGCGCGCGTGGTGCTGCTGCGTGACCGTCCGACCGGCGGCATCTCCGCCGCCCCGGCCGCCCGCGACCTCGCCCTCAGCCACGACACGCCGATCAGCGAACTGGAACCGGAGGAGGGCGGCGAACTCGCGACCCTCGCCGAACTGATCGCCGTCACGGATTTCGCCGCCGTTTACCTGGCGCTCGCTTCGAGGGCCTGATCTTGCCGATGACGCCCTGACCGCCGTACATGGCTCCGAACCGGCGTCGTACGCACGCAGCCCGTACGCACCTTGTGCGCACAGAGACCGGCAGAGAGAACCAGAACCACATGGACCGCCTCGACAACACCATCCGCCCCTACGCCTGGGGTTCCCCCACCGCGATCCCCGGACTGCTCGGGGTCGAGCCGACCGGCGAACCGCAGGCCGAGATGTGGATGGGCGCCCACCCGGGCGCGCCCTCGCGCACCCCGCGCGGCACGCTGCTGGACGTCATCGAGGCCGCCCCGGAACGCGAACTGGGCGCCGCGGCCGTGACGAAGTTCGGCCCGCGCCTGCCGTTCCTGCTGAAGATCCTCGCCGCCGGCGCCCCGCTCTCCCTCCAGGTGCACCCCGACCTGGCGCAGGCGAAGGCGGGCTACGAGGACGAGGAGCGCCGGGGCGTCCCTGCGGACGCCCCGCACCGCAACTACAAGGACGCCCACCACAAGCCCGAACTCCTCTGCGCGCTGACCGAGTTCGACGGCCTGTGCGGCTTCCGCCGCCTGGCCGAGGCCGCCGCCCTGCTCGACGGCCTCGGCGTCGACTCCCTCAAGCCGTATGCCGACCTGCTGCGCGCCCACCCCGAGGAGGCGGCGCTGCGCGAGGTGCTGACCGCGATCCTCACCGCCGATCCCGAGGAGATGGCCGCCACGGTCACCGAGGCCACGGCCGCCTGCGACCGCCTCGGCGGCGACTACGCGCCCTACGCCGGCATCGCCCACCACTATCCGGGCGACCCCGGCGTCATCGCCGCGATGTTGCTCAACCACGTCCGGCTCCAGCCCGGCGAGGCCCTGTTCCTCGGCGCCGGCATCCCGCACGCCTACCTCGACGGGCTCGGCGTCGAGATCATGGCCAACTCCGACAACGTCCTGCGCTGCGGTCTCACCCCCAAGCACGTCGACGTCCCCGAACTCCTGCGCGTCGTCCGCTTCGAGCCCGCCGACCCCGGGGTCCTGCGCCCGGAGGCCTCCCCGGACGGCGAGGAGGTCTACGCGACCCCGATCGACGAGTTCCGCCTGTCCCGCCACGTCCTCCCGGAGGGCGCCGCCGCCCGCGACCTCACCGTCGCCACCCCGCAGATCCTGCTGTGCACCGCAGGAGCCGTGCGAGCCGGCGAACACGAACTGACCCCCGGCCACTCCGTGTTCGTCCCGGCAAGCGAAAAGGTAGAGATGTCCGGATCGGGTACGGTCTTCCGGGCCACCGTGGTGGCCTGACCGAGCCCGCCGGGCGGACCGCCGCACCGCCGCCGAACCGTGCTGCAACAATGACCCACCGGCAAAGGACGGGCAAAGGCCTGGACTGCGTAACGTACGAAGGCGAAGGGACACGCGGACACATGAGCGCGTCAGGCGGCACCAGGGCGATCGTTGCGGCACTCGCCGCGAATCTGGCGATCGCGGTATCGAAGTTCGTGGCGTTCCTTTTCAGCGGCTCCTCGTCGATGCTCGCCGAGTCGGTGCACTCGCTCGCCGACTCGGGCAACCAGGCACTGCTGCTGGTCGGAGGCAAGAAGGCCGAGCGGCGGGCCACCCCGCAGCACCCCTTCGGTTACGGCCGTGAGCGGTACGTCTACGCGTTCCTGGTCTCCATCGTGCTCTTCTCCGTCGGCGGCATGTTCGCCCTCTACGAGGGCTACGAGAAGATCAAGCACCCCCACGAGCTGGAGCACTGGTACTGGCCGGTCGGTGTCCTCGTCTTCGCGATCATCGCCGAGTCCTTCTCCTTCCGCACCGCCATCAAGGAGTCCAACACCCTGCGCGGCAAGCGCTCCTGGAAGGAGTTCGTCCGCCACGCCAAGGCGCCCGAGCTGCCCGTCGTCCTGCTGGAGGACCTCGGCGCGCTCGTCGGACTGGTCCTCGCCCTCGGCGGCGTCGGCCTCGCCCTGCTCACCGGCGACGGCGTCTGGGACGGCATCGGCACCCTCTGCATCGGCATCCTGCTCATCCTGATCGCCCTCGTGCTGGCCGCCGAGACCAAGTCGCTGCTGCTCGGCGAGTCCGCCGGCCTGGACGAGGTCAGGAAGATCGAGGCCGCCATCGTGGACGGCGAGGTCGTCACCCGGATCATCCACATGCGCACCCTGCACCTCGGCCCCGAGGAGCTGCTGGTCGCCGCCAAGATCGCCGTGGACCACGACGACACGGCCGGCGAGATCGCCGCCGCCATCAACGCCGCCGAGGCCCGCATCCGCGAAGCCGTCCCGATCGCCCGCGTCATCTACCTCGAACCCGACATCTACAGCGAGACCGAGGCCGCCAAGGGCCCCGACCCCGAGGCCACCCCGGGCGGCCCCGTCCCGAACGACGAGGCCCACTGACCCGCGCGAAACTCCTCCCGTAACGGAGGCGACCCGGACGGCCGTAGGGCGTTCTTCGCGCGGACCGGTGCTCGGCCCGCACCCGAGGCCCGTCGGCGCCGGAACACCGCCAGGTCCTCGTCCGCCGCCGGCACCGTTACCCGTGCCCCGGTCGTAGGGGCCCACCGGCCGATTCGGTGGGCCCCTACGACCATTACCGGCCTGCCCTCCCCACGCCCGGCCGCGGCCCGGTCCGCACGTGGGCTCGACGCGCTGGTCCGGGTCCAGCTGGAGGACCTGCGCCTTGTCGGCCGGGACGGCCGGGGCGGACGAGGCTGCGGTGGGCACCCTCCTCACGTGCGCTCCGGCCGCCGGGTGTCCGCCGAGCACCCGGTGCCGCCCGGCGAGTTCGGCGCGATGTGTTCGCAGGCGGGCTGGGGACGCCCGGGGCGGGCGGTGTAGCTTGGTGGGGAGCCAGACGTCGCTGCTGATGGCGGTCGGGCGGCCCGTGTACGGGCCGACCGAGGGAGAGAGGGCCTCCGACGGACTGCGCTGCGCGTACGCGGGCATGCCTGTGTCCTCTTCGGGCACCCCTGTGTCCGCCGTCGCGCAGACCAGCCGTACCCACCTCGACCCACACCCCGAGGAGCAGCTCGCATGACGACTGTCGACAACCGGCAGGACTTCAAGGTCGCCGACCTTTCCCTGGCCGAGTTCGGCCGCAAGGAGATCACCCTCGCCGAGCACGAGATGCCCGGCCTGATGGCGATCCGCGAGGAGTACGCCAAGTCACAGCCCCTCAAGGGCGCCCGCGTCACCGGCTCCCTGCACATGACCGTGCAGACCGCCGTCCTCATCGAGACCCTGGTCGCCCTCGGCGCCCGCGTCCGCTGGGCGTCCTGCAACATCTTCTCCACCCAGGACCACGCCGCGGCCGCCATCGCCGTCGGTCCGAACGGCACTCCGGACAACCCCCGGGGCATCCCGGTCTTCGCCTGGAAGGGTGAGACCCTCGAGGAGTACTGGTGGTGCACGGAGCAGGCGCTGACCTGGCCCGACAGCCCCACCGGCGGCCCGAACATGATCCTGGACGACGGCGGCGACGCCACCCTCCTCGTCCACAAGGGTGTCGAGTACGAGAAGGACGGCAACGTCCCCTCGCCCGACACGGCCGAGTCCGACGAGCACCGCGTCATCCTCGAACTGCTGACCCGCACGGTGGCCGAGAGCCCCCAGAAGTGGACCCAGCTGGCCTCCGAGATCCGCGGCGTGACCGAGGAGACCACGACGGGCGTCCACCGCCTGTACGAGATGCAGCGCGACGGCCTCCTCCTCTTCCCGGCGATCAACGTGAACGACGCCGTCACCAAGTCGAAGTTCGACAACAAGTACGGCTGCCGCCACTCCCTCATCGACGGCATCAACCGCGCCACGGACACCCTGATCGGCGGCAAGACCGCCGTCGTGTGCGGCTACGGTGACGTGGGCAAGGGCTGCGCGGAGTCCCTGCGCGGCCAGGGCGCCCGCGTGATCATCACCGAGATCGACCCGATCTGCGCCCTGCAGGCCGCGATGGACGGGTACCAGGTCACGACCCTGGACGACGTCGTCGAGACGGCCGACATCTTCATCACCACGACCGGCAACAAGGACATCATCATGGCCGGCGACATGGCCAAGATGAAGCACCAGGCCATCGTGGGCAACATCGGCCACTTCGACAACGAGATCGACATGGCCGGCCTCGCCAAGATCCCCGGGATCGTGAAGGACGAGGTCAAGCCGCAGGTCCACACCTGGACCTTCTCCGACGGCAAGAAGATCATCGTGCTGTCCGAGGGCCGCCTGCTGAACCTGGGCAACGCCACCGGCCACCCGTCGTTCGTGATGTCCAACTCCTTCGCGGACCAGACCCTGGCCCAGATCGAGCTGTTCACCAAGCCCGACGAGTACCCGACCGGCGTCTACGTGCTGCCCAAGCACCTCGACGAGAAGGTCGCCCGCCTCCACCTCGACGCGCTCGGCGTGAAGCTGACCACGCTCCGCCCCGAGCAGGCCGAGTACATCGGCGTCCAGGTCGAGGGCCCGTACAAGTCGGACCTCTACCGCTACTGAGCCCGGCGCCCGGCCGCCGCTCGCGGTGAGCGCGTCGGTGCCGACACGCACGGACGCGCCCACGGCGGCAGTTCCCCAGAGGCAGGCCCCCGCACCCCCGTGCCGGGGGCCTGCCCCTTTGGCTCCCGTCCGGCAACGGGCTCCCCATGCCCGGACCGGCCCGTCAAGACCCTGGACCCCGATGCCCCGCGGCCGTTATTCGCTCCACGATCCGCACGATCACACCCCCCTCGCAGAAGAGCACTTCCACTGCGCCGTCGGCCCGTCCGGCTGGCGCTACGTCTCCCAGCTGACCGCCCCGTCCGGCGATCACCGCGGCTCGGTCGACCTGGCCCTCGACGAACTCGGCCGCCCCATCCGCCTCGAACTCCACGCGGCGAGCTGGCAAATCCGCGGCGCCGCCATCGACGGCGTCACCTGGGTCCGTACCGACCCGACAGGAACCGAAGCCACCGAAGGCCATGTGCGCGCCCACGCCTTCACCGGCACGTCCCCCGCGTTCCTCGTCGCCACCAGTCGTCTCCTGCGCCTCACCCCCTCCGGGTCCGCCACCCGCGTGCGCCTCGTCGCCTTCACCGACCCAGTCCTCGCCCCCCGCACCGTGGACCAGTCGTGGGCACTGATGAACAGCGAAGCACACGCCACTGACAACGGCCCCCTGACCGTGGACGCATACCAGGTCACAGCCCTGGACACGGGCGAGCAGCACACCGTCCACATCGCCGGCGACGTGATCCTCGCGGCCCCCGGCATCGAGCTGGAGGACCTGGAGTCACCGCCGTCCGTCTTCCCCTGACGAGGAGTCGGCAGACAGCCGCGACAGCGATGCGGGCGTGGATCAGGCCGGCGGGACGAACCCGGTGGACCGGCGCCGCTCGGAAGCCTCAACGTCCTGCGCCGACACTGCGACCGGACCGGCCGGCTCGACGCCGGGCGCCCGTCCGCCCTGAGGGACGGGCGGTGACACGGGCACGGCGGGCACCGCCCAAGGCTGGGCGGTGCCCGCGTACGGCGACGTCGCGAAGCCCGCCGCAGAGGCCACCCCGACCCCGGCAGCACCGTCCCCGAAGGCCCGCCGCGCCTCACGCGCCTGCCGCTCCTGCACCACCGCGGCCACATACGCCCCGGCCGGGACACCGTGCGGCACGGGCGTTCCCGTACGCGCCGCGAGATCGGCCGCCAGCCGCTGCGCCAGGACGTGACCGACCTGCGGATCGAGCTGCTGCATCCGCGTCAGGTACTGCCGTACTGCGAGCCACAGATCATCCGGCACGGCCGACAGGTCGAGCTCCGAGAACCGTCCCGCCAGCCAGGGCGGAGGCGGCGGTACGAAAGCCGACGGCGCCACCGGTATCCGTTCCCGCACCACCAGTGTCCCCGCGAAGACGTCTCCGAGCCGCCGCCCACGCTCGGACACCAGAGAGGCGATACAGGCGACAGCCCCGAACGTCATCAGAATCTCGACCACCCCGATCAAACCGCGCACCAGCGCGTGCCGGAACCGGATCGGCCCGCCGTCGTCACGCACCACCCGCAGCCCGCACGCCATCTTGCCGAGCGACCGCCCGTGACTCAGCGTCTCGACAGCGATCGGCCCGCCCACCAGCAGCAGCACGAACGCCGCGATCGACGACGCGGTCTGCGCCGCCTCGTCCAACGAAGAGGTGGCAGCCACCAGCCCGAGTGCCACGGTGATGTACGCGGCCACCGCCACCGACAGATCGAGCAGCACGGCCAGCGCCCTGCTGGGCAGCCTCGCAGGGCGCAGCTCCAGGGCCACCGCCTCGCCCGTCACCAGCTCACTCACGCCCGCCGCCCTTCCCCTGACCTGCCCCGAACACGGCCAGTCTGCCAAGCTGAGGGCGTATCGCGCCGCAGTACGACAAGCTGACCCATGACGAGCCGCCGCCGAGCAGCCCAGGAGCAGGCACACCGATGGACCTCGACGTCTTCGTCGCCGCCCACCGAGCGGAGTGGGACCGCCTCGACGCCCTGCTCGGCCGTCGGCGCCGCCTCACCGGAGTCGAGACCGACGAACTCGTCGTTCTGTACCAGCGCACCGCCACGCACCTGTCCCTGATCCAGTCCAGCGCCCCTGACCCACAGCTGACAGGCCGGCTCAGCCGGCTCGTGGCACGGGCGCGCAGTGCCGTGGCAGGCACCCGGCGCGCCGACTGGCGAGACGTCACCCGCTTCCTCACTCACAGTTTCCCCGCAGCGGTCTACCGGTCACGGCACTGGTGGGTACCCACAGCACTGGTGTCCACCCTGGTCGCAGCCCTCCTGGGCTGGTGGATCGGCACCCATCCCGAGGTGCAGGCCACCATCGCGGCCCCTGGCGAACTCCGCGAGCTGACCCGGCCCGGGGGCCAGTACGAGACCTACTACTCCAGCCACCCGGCAGCCTCCTTCGCGGCCCAGGTGTGGACGAACAACGCCTGGGCCGCCGCGCTGTGCCTGATCCTGGGGGTCTTCCTCGGCCTCCCGGTCCTGTGGGTCCTCTTCCAGAACATGCTGAATCTCGGCGTAGGCATCGGCCTGATGTCCGAGGCCGGCCGCCTGGACACGTTCCTCGGACTCGTCCTCCCGCACGGCCTTCTCGAACTCACCGCCGTCTTCGTCGCCGCCGGCACAGGCCTGCGACTCGGCTGGACCCTCGTCGACCCCGGTCCACGCACCCGTCGCGCGGCACTCGCCGAGGAGGGCCGAGCAGCCCTGGGCATGGCTGTGGGTCTCACCGTGGTGCTCTTCGTCTCCGGCGCCGTCGAAGGCTTCGTCACCCCCTCTGACCTGCCCACCTGGTCCCGCATCACGATCGGCGCCGTCGCCGAGTCGGCCTTCCTGGCCTACGTCTATGTCCTCGGCGGTCGCGCAGCTCGCACCGGCGGGACGGGTGACGTCGACGCGGCCGAGCGCAGCGCGAGCCTGCCGACAGCAGCCTGATGTGCAGACCTGTCCGCGGAGCTGCTAGTGTCCTCCTCGCCCCGGAAACGCCGTTGACGCGGTGAGGCCGGGGAGGTAGATTTGAACAGTTGCCTGGAGATGGGTTGAGCCCGATCCGGCGAAGGTGAACGATCTGTCTGCTTCCAGGAACATCAGATTCCAGAGAAGCGTCTCCCGATACTTCGGAAATCAGCGGCCGGTCAGTCCGGTCTCAGAACTTCTGATAAAGTCGGAACCGCCGGAAAGGGAAACGCGAAAGCGGGAACCTGGAAAGCACCGAGGAAATCGGATCGGAAAGATCTGATAGAGTCGGAAACGCAAGACCGGAGGGAAGCGCCCGGAGGAAAGCCCGAGAGGGTGAGTACAAAGGAAGCGTCCGTTCCTTGAGAACTCAACAGCGTGCCAAAAGTCAACGCCAGATA